>JAPYUH010000129.1 GCA_029936195.1 Alphaproteobacteria bacterium | reverse complement strand
TTTGCGGAGGGCGCAACGTGGAACTGACAGGTGAATATCGTATCGCCGCGAGCCGGGAACAGGTCTGGGCGGCATTGAACAATCCGGAAATCCTCAAGGCCTCGATCCCCGGTTGCACCGCCCTGGAGGCCGTGGGCGCGGACAGCTTTACCGCCACCGTGACCGCCAAGGTGGGGCCGGTGAAGGCGAAGTTCCAGGGTCAGGTCACCCTTTCGGACATGGACCCGCCCAACGGCTACACCATTCAGGGTGAGGGCAAGGGCGGCCCGGCGGGGTTTGCCAAGGGCGGCGCCAAGATCAGGTTGGAGGCGGACGGCGAGGGCACCTTGTTGCGCTATGAAGTCAATGCCAGCGTCGGCGGCAAGCTGGCGCAAATTGGCTCGCGCCTGATCGACGGCACGGCCCGGAAGCTTTCCGGCGAATTTTTCGAGACGTTTTCCGTATTGGCCGCCGACGGCCAATCGGTCCCATCCCCGGCTGTGGAGGCCGCACCCGCGCCCGCCGCCGCACCAGAAAAAAGCGCGCCGGCTGCGACGGCGGAACCGGCTGAAGATGAGGCGAGGGGCGGTGGCCTGCCCACCTGGGTCTGGATTTGCGGGGCGATCGTCGTGCTGGCTGTTGTTTACATGTATCTTTGATTTTGCCGCGGGCCGGCGATGAGGGTTAAAAATTAGTTGAATTCAATAATCCGGGCTTGACCATAAGGCGGCAAGGCGGAACACTCCCTGCACCGGGAAAAGACATAGGTCTTGCACCCAGATACATAGTCGACAACGTTCGACTGAGAACGACAGGGAGGTACCACATGGCAACGGTGTCAATGACCGTGAACGGTCAAGCTGTGAGTGGCGAGGTGGAAGGCCGCACGCTGCTGGTTCAATTTCTTCGCGAAAATTTAGATCTGACAGGGACGCACGTGGGTTGCGACACCAGTCAATGCGGTGCCTGTGTCGTGCATGTCAACGGCGACAGCATGAAATCCTGCACCATGCTGGCACTGGAGGCCGAGGGCGCCAGCGTCACGACCATCGAAGGTCTGGCCAATGGCGGCGAATGGCATCCCATGCAACAGGCCTTTCAGGACAATCACGGTCTGCAGTGCGGTTTCTGCACCCCGGGCATGGTGATGAGCGCCATCGATCTGGTGAACAAGAATCCAAATCCGGATGAAGCCACGATCCGCGAACAGCTGGAAGGCAACATCTGCCGCTGCACCGGCTATCACAATATCGTCAAGGCGGTGCAACAAGCCGCCAAGACAATGGGGGGCTGAAAATGGTTGAAAATGGCATTGGCGCGAGCCTAGCGCGCAAGGAAGACGTCCGCTTTCTCACCGGCAAGGGCAATTATACCGACGACATCAATCGTCCGGGACAGACGTATGCATATTTGGTGCGTTCACCCCATGCCCACGCCACCATCAATTCCGTCGATATCGCGGCCGCCAAAACGGCGCCGGGGGTGGTCGGCGTGTTTGTCGGCCAGGATCTGCTGGATGATGCCGTCGGCGGCTTGATCTGCGGCGCCTCGGTCACCGGCAAGGGCGGCGAAGTCAACAAGGTCCCGCCCCGCAATGTCCTGACCATGGACAAAGCGCGTTTTGTCGGCGATCCCATCGTGGTGGTCATTGCCGAGACTTTGGCGCAAGCCAAGGACGGCGCGGAAATGGTCGCGATCGACTACACCGAACTGCCCTCGACCGTCTCCACGTCCGGTGCGGATGCCGACGGCGCCCCCTTGTTGCACGAAGAATGTCCCAACAATGTGGCGCTGGATTGGGAACTGGGGGACAAGGCGGCGGTGGACGCGGCCTTTGCTTCCGCCGCCAAGACGGCCGAAGTCGAATTGGTCAACAACCGCATGGTCACCAATGCCATGGAGCCGCGCGCGGCGGTGGGCGAGTACAATTCCGGTACCGACGAGACGACTCTCTACCTCACCTCGCAAAATCCTCATGTGCATCGATTGGTGATGTCCGCCTTCATGAACATTGCGCCGGAACATAAATTCCGCGTTGTGGCCCCAGATGTGGGCGGCGGCTTCGGTTCGAAAATTTTCACCTATAACGAGGAGGCGATTTGCGCCTGGGCCGCGAAAAAGATCAACCGCCCCGTCAAATGGACCTCCGACCGCTCGGAAGGTTTCCTGTCCGACGCCCATGGCCGGGATCACGTCACCAAGGCTGAAATGGCCATGGATGCGGATGGCAAGTTCATCGGCATGCGGGTGACCTCCCAGGCCAATATGGGAGCCTATCTGCAGGTCTTTTCCATCTCCATCCCGACCCTGTTCCATGGCTTTCTGTTGGCTGGTCAGTACACCACGCCGGCGATCTATCTGGAAATGCGCTGCGTGATGACCAACACCGCGCCAGTGGACGCCGCCCGCGGCGCCGGCCGTCCGGAAGCGACATATCTGCTGGAACGTCTGGTTGACGTGGCGGCGGGCGTGATGGGTTTGGACCCGGCGGAAATTCGTCGGCGCAACTTCATCAAGGCTGATCAGATGCCCTACCAAACGCCGGTGGTTCAATGCTACGACAGCGGCGACTACGACGCCTCCCTGGACAAGGCCTTGGCCAATGCGGACTACGACGGGTTTTCCGCCCGCCAGGCCGAAGCCAAGGGCCGGGGCAAACTGCGCGGCATTGGGTTGTCCTCGTATATCGAGGCTTGCGGCGTGGCGCCGTCGGCCGCGGTGGGCTCGTTGGGTGTGGGCGTGGGGCTGTGGGAATCAGCCCAGGTCCGCTTCAATCCCACGGGTAATGTCACAGTTTTCACGGGCACCCACTCCCATGGTCAGGGTCATGAAACCGCGTTTGCGCAGTTGGTGACCGAACGCCTGGGCGTGCCGGTGGAGAATATCGACGTAGTGCACGGCGATACCGCCAAGGGCCAGTTCGGCATGGGGACTTATGGTTCCCGGTCCCTGGCCGTGGGCGGCATCGCCATCGCCAATGCCTGTGACAAGATTGTTGCCAAGGGCAAGAAGATCGCCGCCCATACCCTGGAGGCGGCCGAAGACGATATCGAGTTTGCGGAAGGCAGCTTCACGGTTGCCGGCACGGACAAGACCATGTCTATCGGCGAAGTCGCCTTCACGGCTTATGTGCCCCACAACTACCCCGAAGGGGTAGAGCCCGGGTTGGACGAGATCGCCTTCTTCGATCCCCTCAACTTCTCCTTCCCCGCCGGCGCCCATGTCTGCGAGGTGGAGATCGACCCCGATACCGGCACATTGGAAATCGTCAAATACACGGCGGTGGATGACTTCGGTACCCTGATCAATCCCATGATTGTTGAAGGTCAGGTGCATGGCGGCTTGGCCCACGGGATCGGCCAGGCCCTTTTGGAAGGCTGTGTCTATGATGACGACAGCGGCCAATTGGTATCAGGTTCATTCATGGACTATTGCATGCCGCGGGCGGACAACCTGCCGTCCTTCGATGTGGACTATGCGCCCACCGTGCCGGCGCACAATTCACTGGGCGTGAAGGGCTGTGGCGAGGCGGGCGCCATCGCGGCACCGCCGGCGGTGATCAATGCCATCGTCAATGCCTTGGGGATCAAACATCTGGATATGCCAGCCACGCCGGAAGTGGTGTGGCGCGCCGCCCAGGCGGCAAGCTAGACACCAGATAGGACTGCGGAGGATAGATAAATGTACGACTTTAACTTCCAATCGGCTTCCAGCATCGACGATGCGGCGGCCAAACTGTCGGCGGCCGAGGACGGCACGGTAATGGCCGGTGGCCAAACCCTGATCCCGGTCTTGAAACAACGTCTGGCAAGCCCGTCGGACGTTATCTCACTGGCCGGTGCCGGCCTGTCGGGTATCACCAACAATGGTGACAGTGTCACCATCGGCGCCACCACCACCCATGCCGAAGTGGCCGCTTCATCGGATGTTCCGGCGGTGCTACGCTCGGTGGCGGAAGGTATCGGAGATGCCCAAGTACGCAACCGGGGCACCATCGGCGGCTCCATCGCCAACAATGACCCGGCGGCGGATTATCCGGCGGCGGCCTTGGGCCTGGGTGCAACCATCACCACCAATCAGCGTGATATCGCGGCTGATGACTTCTTCACCGGCCTGTTCGAAACCGCGTTGAACGATGGCGAGATCATCAAATCGGTGACCTTTCCCAATGCCGCCAAGGCGGCCTATGCCAAGTTCCCCAACCCGGCATCCCGTTATGCCCTGGTCGGTGTGTTCGTGGCCCAGGCAGCCGACGGTGTTCGCGTCGCGGTTACGGGTGCCACGGATTGTGCCCACCGGGGCCCGCGGTTAGAGGCCGCCCTGTCCGGCAACTGGTCGGCGGATGCCTTGGATGGGATAACGATCCCGGCCGATCACATTAATGCGGACATCCATGGCAGTGCGGAATATCGTGCTCACCTGGTCGTGGTCATGGCCAAGCGGGCTGTAGCCGCCGCCGGCTAAACACGATGGCTGCTAAGAATTGGCGGAGGGGCCTGGTCCTCTCCGCCTTTTCTTTGCGCCCGAAAGGACTCATACCAACCAAGGGAAATAGCGACCCATTGAGATCGCCTCAAATGGGCGCCTTTCGGGCGCTTTCGGATGGCGTCGCGCATGCCTAACGATACCCCGTATCGCGTCGGCCCACGCTCCTACCCGAAAGCCCCCAAAAGCCGTCTCAATGGGTCGCTATTTCCCTTGGTTGGTATTAGATTGCGCTCCATGAAAACAGCTATTCCAACGGATATCGACGCCACCCTGGCCCTGCTGAACCAGGGTGACTACATCGCCGACCGCAGTCTGGCGACCACCTTGTTCCTGGCCCTGAAAATGGGCCGGCCCCTGTTTCTGGAAGGCGAGGCGGGTGTGGGCAAGACCGAGATTGCCAAGGTGCTGTCGGAAACCTTGTCCCGGCCCCTGGTGCGCCTGCAGTGCTACGAAGGCCTCGACGTGGCCTCCGCCGTGTACGAATGGAATTACGCCCGCCAGATGATCGAGATCCGCATGGCGGAAGCCACGGGCGATATCGACCGGGAACGCCTAGGCCAGGATATTTTCCGCGACGAATTCCTGATCAAACGCCCCTTGTTGCAGGCCTTGGAGGCGAAGGACGGCGTGGCGCCGGTACTGTTGATTGATGAGCTGGACCGCACGGATGAAGCCTTCGAGGCTTATCTTCTGGAGGTCTTGTCAGATTTTCAAATCACCATTCCGGAAATAGGTACCATTGCCGCCGCCCATCCGCCCATTGTCATCGTCACCTCCAACCGCACGCGGGAAATTCACGACGCCCTAAAGCGGCGCTGTTTGTATTATTGGGTCGACTATCCGGATGCGGAGCGGGAGTTGGCCATCCTGCGACTCAAGGTGCCGGGCTGCGAGGACGTCTTGAGCCGCCAGGTGGTGGCCTTTATCCAGCGCCTGCGGGAACACGATCTGTTCAAACTGCCAGGCATTGCCGAGACCATCGATTGGGCCACGGCCCTGACCGAGCTGAACAAATTCGTGTTGGAGCCTGAGACCGTGGACAATACCCTGGGCGCGCTGTTGAAATACCAGGATGATATTCAAAAAATCCAAGGCAGCGAGGCGGCGTTGATCCTGGAGGATGTGAAGCGCGAAATGGCGGTCGCCGGCACTTGAACGACAGCGCCTCACAAACGGCGGATGAAGAGTCGAACCGCCTGGCTGAAAACATCATGCATTTCGCGCGCGTGTTGCGGGCCGCCGGTCTGCCCGTGGGTCCGGGACGGGCTCTGGAAGGTGTGCGCGCCGTCATTGCCGCCGGGGTCGGCAGCCGGCAGGACTTTTACTGGACCCTGTTTTCCGTCTTCGTCAACCGCCAGGACCACCGCGTTCTGTTCGATCAGGCCTTCCACGTCTTCTGGCGCAACCCGCGCATACTGGAACGCATGCTGCATGCCCTGATGCCCCAGGTGCAAGTGGAGGCGGACGAGAGCAGGAACGAGGCGATCTCCCGCCGGGTAGCCGAGGCCCTGGCCAAGGGGGAGGGGGCGGAGGAGCCGCAGGAGGGCGCGGAAGAAGAGATCGAATTCGATGCCGCCCTGACCTATTCCGCCCGGGAAGTGCTGCAGGAAATGGATTTCGAGGCCATGAGCACCGACGAGGTCGCCCAGGCCCGTGCCATCATTTCGCGTATGCGCCTGCCCATCATGGCCGTGCCCACGCGGCGCTTCGGGGCCGACCCCCGTGGCCGCCGCGTTGATATGCGGGCAACCTTGCGGGCCGCCTTGCGCAGCGGTGGGGGGGTGCCATTGCGGCATCGTTCGCCCAAGTATCGCCATCCGCCCTTGGTGGTGTTGTGCGATATATCCGGCTCCATGAGTCGTTACAGCCGACTGTTCCTGCATTTCATGCATGCCATTACCAATGACCGGGACCGGGTGCATACATTCGTTTTCGGCACCCGGCTGACCAATATTACCCGCCATCTGCGCCATCGGGATGTGGACGTGGCACTGGAAAAAGTCTCGGGCGGGGTCGAGGATTGGTCAGGGGGTACGCGGATCGGGCATTGCCTGCATGACTTCAATGCCAACTGGTCCCGCCGGGTATTGGGCCAGGGCGCCGTGGTGTTGATGATATCCGACGGCTTGGACCGTGATGCGGGCGAGGGGATCGCAAATGAAATCCAGCGTCTGCATAAATCCTGCCGCCGCCTGATCTGGCTCAACCCCCTCTTGCGCTATGATGGGTTCGAGCCCAAGTCCAAGGGTATCAAGGCCCTGTTGCCCCACGTGGATGATTTCCGCACGGTGCATAATCTTGCTAGTCTGGGTGATCTGGCCGATGCCCTAAGCAAGCCGCAAAACAAACGAATGGAGGCCGCCTGATGACGACTGAAATTGTCGAACACGACAGGGTTCTGGAAAAGGCCGCCGAATGGAAGGCGGCGGGCAAGGGCGTGGCGCTGGCCACCGTGGTCGCCACCTGGGGCTCGTCCCCCCGCCCCGTGGGCAGCCAGTTGGTGGTGGAACAGGGAGGCGATTTTGTCGGCTCGGTCTCGGGCGGCTGTATCGAGGGCGCCGTGGTGACGGAGGCGCGCCAGACCATCGCCGACGGCCTAACGCGGCTGATCGACTATGGTATTTCGGACGAAACCGCCTGGCAGGTGGGTCTGGCCTGTGGCGGCAAATGCGAAGTCTTTATTGAGCCTGTCGAATGAAAACAGAATTGTTAGACCAGCTTCTCAGGGACCGGGCCGCCAAGCGGCAAGTCGTTGTCGCGACCGATATGGCGTCCGGCGATGGCCAGTTGCTCTATCCCGGCGAAACGCCGCCTGGAGACGAGCTGACGGATGCCGCGCGCCGGGTAATGCTAGCGGATAAAAGCGGCATTGTTGAACTGGCCGATGGCAGCAAAGTTTTCCTGCACGTCCATAACCCGCCCCTGCGCATGTTGATCGTCGGCGCCGTGCATATCGCCCAGCCGCTATCGCAAATGGCCGTGCTGGCCGGCTACGACGTGGCTATTGTCGATCCCCGGCGGGAGTTCGCCTCCCCGGACCGTTTTCCCGGCGTGACCATCATTGATGCCTGGCCCGACGACGGCGTTGATCAGTTCGTGCCCGACCGGCGCACCGCCATTGTCACCCTGACCCATGATCCCAAGCTGGATGACCCGGCGCTGATCAAGGTTTTGCGCTCTGATGTTTTCTATATCGGCTGCCTCGGCTCCAACCGAACCCACGGCAAGCGTCTGGAACGGTTGGCATCGGAAGGGTTTGGCGAAACTGAATTTAACCGAATCCACGGCCCCGTTGGTTTGGATATCGGCGCCAAGTCCCCGGCTGAGATCGCCGTCTCCATCATGGGTGAAATCACGGAAGCCTTGCGCCGACCCCGTATAATAGAATCCAAGGCGGCGGAATGATATTCGGCCCCACGCCCCTCGGCGAAGCGGAAGGCGCCATCCTGGCCCATTCCGTTACCGCCGATGGCGTGCGCATGAAAAAGGGCCGGTATTTGTCCAAGAACGATATTTCGGCCCTGGACAAGGCCGGGTTCCAGGACGTCATCGCGGTGCGGTTGGAGCCCGACGATGTTGACGAAGACACTGCCGCCAACGCCATCGCCGAGGCCTGCCAAGGCGCCGGCGCCCGCCTGCAGGCCGCCTTTACCGGCCGTTGCAATCTTTACGCCGACGGCCCCGGCGTTATGGTGATCGACCCCGACCGGGTGGATCGGATAAACCGCATTCACGAGGCCATCACCATCGCCACACTGGCCCCACACGAGGCGGTGGAGGCGGGGCAGATGCTGGCCACCATCAAGATCATACCTTTTGCCGCACCCCGCGCGGCGGTGGATGCGGCCATTGCCATCGCCACCCAGGGCGCACCCTTGCTGCACATCGCGCCGTACCGGGCCCGGCGCGCCGGTTTGATCATGACCACATTGGCGGCTACCAAGGCGTCCGTGCTGGACAAGACCGCCAACGTCCTGCGCGAGAGGTTGGAGCACCTGGGCAGCACCCTGGTGGACGAACGCCGCTGCACCCATGACGCCACCGATATCGCCCATGCGGTGGGCCAGCAATTGGCCCTGGGCCTGGACCCGGTCCTGATCTTCGGCGCCTCGGCCATCACCGACCGGCGGGACGAGGTGCCGGGCGGCATTGTCGCGGCGGGGGGCGAGATCAAACATTTCGGCATGCCCGTGGATCCGGGCAATTTGTTGCTGCTGGCCGAACATGGCCGGACATCGATCATCGGCCTGCCGGGCTGTGCCCGTTCGCCAAAATTGAACGGCTTTGACTGGGTGTTGCAACGGTTGTTGGCGGATCAGGCCATGGGCCCCGACGAGATCACCGCCATGGGCGCGGGCGGTCTTTTGAAGGAAATCCCATCCCGGCCGCAGTTGCGCGCCGGTGCGGCCGCGGCCCCGAAGGCGCCGCGCATTGCCGCGCTAATATTGGCGGCCGGACAGTCCCGGCGCATGGGCGTGACCAACAAGTTGCTGGCGGAGATTGACGGCAAGGCCATGCTGGCCCGTGTGGTGGAGGCGGCAAAAGCCTCCCAAGCGGTGGAGATTTTGGCGGTTACCGGCCACGAGGCGGAGCAAGTCTCCGAAGCGCTGGCCCTCTATGATATACCCGCCACCCATAACCTGACCTTCGCCGATGGCCTGAGCACGTCGCTGCAGGCGGGGGTGGTGGCGCTCGGGGATGATCTGGATGGCGTGATCGTACTGCTCGGCGACATGCCGCGCATCGCGCCGGGGCACATTGACCGTCTGATCGCCGCCTTCGACCCGGTCGAGGGCCGCGCCATTTGTGTGCCAACCTATCAGGGCAAGCGTGGCAATCCGGTGCTGTTTGGATCTCAGTTTTTTGCCGAGATGGCCCAGGTCGGCGGTGACAGCGGCGCCAAACATCTGATCGGTGAACATGAGGATGAACTGGTGGAAGTGGCCATGGAGGATGATGCGATCTTCCTCGATATTGATACGCCCGATGCCTTGACGGCGATCCGGGCGAAAGAAGAGAAAATTGCGCAGTAAGAGGAAGCGAATATGAAAGTTGATGCAGTTGTCACATCCGATCTGGACAAGGCCGGGGCCGAGGCGCGGGAGCTGGAGGAAATGGGCTATGACGGTCTGAAATCCGTGGAGACCGCCCACGATCCGTTTCTGCCCCTGTTGCTGGCGGCGCAGTCGACCACCAAGATCGACCTGACCACGGGCATCGCCGTGGCTTTTGCCCGTTCGCCCATGACCCTGGCCAATGTGGGCCATGACCTCAACGCGGCTTCCAAGGGCCGCTTCCGCCTCGGGCTCGGCAGCCAGATCCGCCCGCATATTACCAAGCGTTATTCCATGCCCTGGTCCTCGCCCGCCGCCCGCATGCGGGAGATGATCCTGGCCATGCGCGCCATCTGGGCCTGCTGGCACAATGGCGAGCCGTTGGAATTTCTCGGCAAGTTCTACACCCACACCCTGATGACGCCGTTCTTCACCCCCACCAACACCGAATACGGCCCGCCCAAGGTCTATCTGGCCGCCGTCGGCCCCCTGATGGCCGAGGTTGCGGGCGAGGTCGCCGATGGCCTGTTGGTGCATGGTTTCACGACGCAGGCTTACTTGGAAAACGTTACCTTGCCGGCCCTGGAACGTGGCTTCGCCAAGGCCGGCAAGACCCGCGCGGATTTCGAGATCGCCTACCCGGTGTTCTCGGTCAAGGGCCGGGATGAGAAAGAGATCGCGGCGCAGACCAAGAAGATGCGCGAACAAGTGGCCTTCTATGGCTCCACCCCCGCCTACAAACCGGTACTGGATTCCATCGATGCCGGGGAGTTGCAGCCCGAACTGAACGCCATGTCGAAACAGGGCCGGTGGGAAGCCATGGGTGAATTGATCGGCGACGATGTGCTGTCCAAATTCGCCGTGCAGGGCGATGTGGTCGAGATCGCCAAACAGATCAAATCCCGCTACGGCCATATTGCCGACCGTACGGCGGCCTCCTACGCCACGCTGGACAGGGCCGAGCGCATCGAATTCATCGAGGCCCTGAAAAGCCCCTGACAGCCTGTGCTTAATTGGCAACATTGATATCCACGGAGCGACATCGCCCGCGCGGACGCCTCGACATTTGGCGCGGGGGCCCCTATATAACGGCACCATGACGACAGACGGCAAGCATAGCCCTGCCTTGAACGTGGGGCGGCTCATTATCGGGCGACTTCGGTGTTCGGCCATTATTCGTGGCCGGGACGGAAGTCGCACATCGATATTGACCTCGTTTTTTAACTGGGAGCTTGCCCAACATGCCGTCACAAAGCGAACAATCTAGTCCAACGTCCTGCCCCGTGCCCCGACCGGCAGGGGCTATTCACCACTTCATGATCAGCGCCGACGCCGATGCCTCCACCTTGGCCAGGGTCGTTGAAATCTTCGCCCTGCGCGGATTTGTGCCCGACGAGGTAAGCTGCAAACGCACGGACGATGATGACTATCATATCCACATCGCCGTCCGCGACCTACCCGAGGCCAAAGCCGCCAATCTGGCCGCCCGCATGCGCAATATCGTCCCCGTCATGGGCGTTGTAGTGGAACCGGCACCCGCCCCGATCCACCATGCTTGAGGACTACACATTTGAAAACGCCCATACTTTCGTGGGAAGGGAGATGGCTGTCTCCGATTGGGTTGAGATCGACCAGGAGCAGGTGACTAATTTCGGCGAAGTGACCCGCTGGACCCCAAAGGGCCATGTGGATCGCGTTTGGGCGGAGCGGGAGGGCCCCTATGGCGGGACCCTGGTGCATGGTTTTTTCATGCTCAGCCTAGTCACCTATTTTCTGGACAATGCCAAGGTACGGCCAAGCGGGGTGGCCTATACCTTGAACTATGGCCTGGACAAGGTGCG
>JAPYUH010000128.1:8614-11391 GCA_029936195.1 Alphaproteobacteria bacterium | reverse complement strand
ATAATTCGGGCGATTGAATTGACCCGGTTCCCGGTTCCTGAAACCAGCGACCATCAGGATACAAAATCCGAAGCCGGGTTGGTTCGGGCGGCGGACCTGATTGGACAGTTGGCTGATCCGCGCTACCTGCAAAAACTCACCAATCTTTACCATGAATTCGATGAAACCGGCGCGGCGGCCCAATTGGGCTACAAGGATGCCGCCGATCTGGCCGATGCTTATCCAAGTTTTTATGGGACGTTGTCGAGCCTTTCATAGCGGAGGCGGTGGAATATCTGCAGCTGACCCAGGAAGGTAAACAATGGATCGCCATCCTGCATAGCCATGTGTTTTCCATGGAGCATAACCAATACGCCTTCGGCCCGTTGCGATAGGCCCGTCGCGATAGGAAGGCCGCATTGGACGGTACGAGATGGGGTTTGGACCTTCAGACCCACTCCTACAATATTAGAGCACTTTCAACTTTCGTTGAATCACCGGGCCACCCGCTCCCCCGGCCCCCGGTACGCTTTCGCCGATGGTTCTGAAAGGGCGGGCGGGACCGCTGTAGGCATGATGCGCCAAGGCATCAGGCGGCTGGATCACGAACTGAGTTCAGCCCGCCGTCGCCGGTCCGCCCGAGGCCGTTGCCTGATCATCCGCCGGGAACGGGGCAAATGGATAGGGCCGCTGATCCGTATGGAAGGTTTCGAATTCGACGATCTGCCGCAGATAATTGCCCAGGCGCGGGCCTAGGGCGCGCAGTTCGCCGTTGACGCTGCCCGTGGCCAGCTTGTTGAAAAACTGCACCACGGCAATGGCCAGGATAATGAATTCGGCGATATTGAAAATCACCGCGAACAAAATCATGAACAACAGCCGCTGCCAGATTGATTGATCGGAAATATTGGCCTTGAGTTTCTCGTCCATATCCCTGTGTTCCATCATATTGCCAGGATCATGAACAACAGATAAGCGCCCGACTGCTACTTGCAAGGCGCCCCGTCTCTTAAATGGACCGGAGAGTGACGGCATAATTCCGGATGGATCCGGGCGCTGCAAGGGAGGTTGCCGTGGCCCCTACCAGGGGCGTTGGTCGGCGGGCGGTGGTTTGGGCAGGCGGTCCTTGTGGCGGGCGTTGAAATACCATGACAACAGGACAAAGACGCTGATCGCCAGGGCGCCAACGGCGAGGACCAGATAGAAGGTGAATTCCGACCAGGTGATCCACAGCGCCAAGGGTGTCAGCATGCCTACGAAGCCAAAGAAGACCAAAGCCATTTCCAAGGCTTTGTCGGGAACGCTGTTTAGCGGATCGCCGTGCATGGCAGGACCTGTCTATTGATTTATCACGCAGTCGAATTGGCACGCGGTCGAGTTGGCAGGCGGTGGAGTTGGTTGGGGCGGCAGGGATCGAACCTGCGAATCACGGGATCAAAACCCGTTGCCTTACCACTTGGCTACGCCCCAATTTCGACCGGGGCAATATAGGCAGGAGAGGTTAAGGAAACAACGCCTAGAAACCATAATATTAAGCAATCGCCATTAAAGATTGACCCAAGCCGCCCGCTCCCCCGCCCGGCCACCCATCAATCATCGTTGCGTGGGAGGCCGGGCGGGGGAGCGGGCGGCTCGGCGGAACAAACTTACGTTGGAAAACAGCTATTTTGCCGCATCGCCGGCTGTGCGCGTCCGGCTTTGGGGCCAGGCGATGATGACGCCGTAACAACAGAGCGAGGCCAAGCCCCAGGCCAGGGTCGTATGGGGTGCGAACGAGGCCAGCAATCCCGGCACGCCCGCCAGGCCGAGATAGACCGCCAGGCCCCAGCGCCAAGGCAGGCGGCGGTAAAGAATATGGTGCAAATGGCCCCGGTCGGAGGCAAAGGGCGAATGGCCCCGGGCGGCCCGCGCCGACATTACCCGCAGGCAATCGACCACGGGGATCAGGAACCACAAGGCGATCAAATCGGCGGGCAGGGCGGCGAAGGCAATGTCATATACATAGAGCGTCAGCAAGGCGATGATGAAGCTGAGGGAGTAACTGCCCGAATCGCCCAGGAACATCCGTCCCCGCAGATTAAAGCCCAAGGCCACCACAAGCGCGGCGCCCAGGGCGAGCAGCACCGGGCGCATGTGATCCGGGGCGAACAGCAGCAATTCCAGACACCAGAACAGGCACAGCCCGATCACAACGCCGTTCTTGCCGTCCGCCATGTTGATGGCGTTTTGCAGACCGATGATACAGATGGCGGTGAATATAAGGGCGAATTGCTCCAGAAACAGAACCTGGTCCAAAAAACTGAATCGCAGAAACGTCACCATCAGGGCCGGCACCACTTCCAGGACCGCCAGGGCCAGCAAGAGGGACAGGAGCAACCGGTACGTAGGCCGGATATTGGCCCGGTCATCCAGCAACCCGAGCAGAAAACAGGCCAGTCCGGAGGCGGCAATGGCCAGGTATAGCGGCAGAAAGCTTGTCGCCAGGGCGCCAATGAACAGCGCCACCAGGGACGGCAGGCCAATCGCCAATCCGCCCGCGAGAGGGGTTATGGCGGGGTGAATTTTGCGGCCGCCGTCGGGTACGTCCAGGACTCCCAGCCAGCTGCCAATGGGCCGGGCAAAGACCGAAATCAAGGCACTGATCGCCGCCGCCACGGCAACGGCGGTCAACCCGGCAAGGGCAGTGTTCCAACTATCGATGGCCCCCTCCTTCTCGTTGACGCGTCACCCAGGACAGCGTAGTAGGACAGCGTATGAAATGTGCCAATCTGGTCGAGACCAACGCAGCAAATGAATTG
>JAPYUH010000128.1:6777-8514 GCA_029936195.1 Alphaproteobacteria bacterium | reverse complement strand
AGGACAGCGTATGAAATGTGCCAATCTGGTCGAGACCAACGCAGCAAATGAATTGGACTCCGATTGGGACGGAAACATCAAGTATTCGAATTTAAGCCCGAACAGTCTGATATGCCAGCGCTTCCAGGGGGACCCGCATTCATGAACCACAAAGGGCGTATTCACCGGATAAACCATGCTGCCGCCTGGGTCAAATCCGGCGGCCTGGAGCGGACAAGCTTATGACGGTTTTGCTTACCGGCGCGGCCGGGTTCATCGGCTTTCACACGGCCCAGAGATTGCTGGACAGGGGCGAACGGGTGGTCGGCGTCGATAATTTGAACCCCTATTACACGCCGGCCTTGAAGCATGACCGTTTGGCGCAATTGGCGGCGCATCCGAACTTCACCTTCCACCAAATTAACATCGCCGATCGCGCGGCAATGGAGACCGCCGTCGGCGGCCTGAAATTGACCTCCATCATCCATCTCGCGGCGCAGGCCGGGGTGCGTAATTCCATCGAAAATCCATTCGCCTATGTCGAGGCCAACCTGGTCGGCCATATGGTTGTCCTGGAATTGGCCCGCCAACAAGATGGTCTGGACCATCTGGTCTACGCCTCGTCTTCGTCGGTCTATGGCGGCAACACACAGCTGCCATTCTCCGAACGGGATCGAGTTGACAATCCCGTCTCGCTCTACGCGGCGACCAAAATATCCAATGAATTGTTGTCCCAATCCTATGCCCATCTGTACGGCATTCCGCAAACCGGTCTGCGTTTCTTCACCGTTTACGGACCCTGGGGCCGCCCCGACATGGCCCTGTGGCTATTTACCGAGGCGATCTTGGCGGGTCGCCCCATTAAGGTTTTCAATCATGGTGACATGCGGCGGGATTTTACCTATGTGGACGATATTGTTACCGGTGTTCTGGCGGCCCGGGACAATCCGCCCGAGCCAGAGGAAACAGCCGCCGCTCCGCACAGGGTCTTCAATATAGGCAACAATCAGCCGGAAGAACTTTTGCATATGATAGAACTGCTAGAAGGCGCCTTGGGCAGAAAAGCGGAACGCATCCTCGAACCCATGCAGCCTGGTGATGTCAAGGAAACCTATGCGGATTTGACCGCCATTCGGCGTGATTTGGGTTTCCAGCCGACCACCGCCATAGCCGTGGGCATCCCCAAGTTCGTCAGTTGGTACCGGGACTATCACAATATTTAGCCATCCGCCATTTAGCCATCCGCCAATTTGCCCCCACCCTTGAACGCGATCGGCAAACCCCAATCGGCTGGTCGGGTCGAGGCACCGGGCCGGGGCATGGCCTGCATGATCGGCGGCGGCCTGCTGCTGACCATGAACGACGGCGTGGTGAAATGGCTTTCGGGCGACTATCAGGTTGGTCAGATCCTGACTTTTCGCGGTGCCGCCGCGGTGATCCTGATCACCGGCGTACTGCTATGGCGCCGCGAGTTCAATATATTCGAGGTCCGTTACCCCAAGGTGCAGTTGCTCCGCGCGGTCCTGATGATTGCCTCGACCTTCCTGTTCGTCAACGGCCTGCGCCTGATGCCCTTGGCGGACACCGTGGCCATTGCCTTTGTCGGGCCGATATTCGTCACCGCGCTGGCGCCAATTCTGCTGTCCGAACGGGTCGGATGGCGGCGGTGGAGCGCCGTTCTGGTAGGTTTCGCTGGCGTCCTGATTATCCTCCGGCCCGGCGGGGATGGACTGCATTGGGCCGCCCTGCTGCCTGCCG
>JAPYUH010000128.1:0-6677 GCA_029936195.1 Alphaproteobacteria bacterium | reverse complement strand
CCGCATGAGCAGCGAACTCAATGGATCGGTCCTCGTAACGGGCGGTGCCGGCTATATTGGCAGCCATTCGGCACTGGCACTGCGTGATGCGGGCCGCGAGGTTGTCGTGCTCGACAATCTGTCCACGGGCCGGCGCGTTGCGGTGCCTGATGGAGTGCCGTTTTACCGGGGCGAGGTCACGGATGGCGGGCTGATCAAGCAGATCGTCAACGATCACAAATGCGGCGCGGTGATGCATTTCGCCGGCTCCATTGTGGTGCCCGACTCCGTCAGCCACCCCTTGGATTATTATCACAACAACGTTGTCGCCTCGGCCCATTTGCTGCGCGCCTGTCTGGACAGCGGTATCGGCAAATTCGTTTTCTCCTCGACCGCCGCCGTCTATGACGGTGATGGCGACAACGGGGGCGCTCTGTCGGAGGATGCCGATCTGGCGCCGGCCAACCCCTATGGCCGCGGCAAGTTGATGGTCGAATGGATGCTGCGTGACATTGCCGCCGCCACCAAGTTTCGTTATGCGGTATTGCGTTATTTCAATGTCGCGGGCGCCGACCAGGCTGGCCGGTCGGGACAATATTCAAAGGTCGCCACCCATTTGATTAAGCGGGCCTGCCAGACCGTGCTGGGCGTTCTGCCCCACATAGACGTCTTCGGCGAAGACTACGGCACCCCCGACGGCACCTGCGTGCGGGACTATATTCACGTCACCGACCTGGCCCGGGCCCATGTGGCGGCGCTGGACCATATTGTCGCGGCGGGGCGGAATATCACCTTGAATTGCGGCTATGGCCATGGCTATTCGGTGCGCGAGGTTCTGAATGTGGTGGACCGGGTGGCCGCCGACATGCTGGGCGCGGCGGCGATGATCCGCCGGACGGGCCCGCGCCGGGCCGGCGACACCGCCAGTTTGATCGCCGATACCACCAGGATCAGGAAATCCCTGAACTGGCAACCGGAATACGATGACCTCTCCGTCATGGCCGCCACGGCCCTGGCCTGGGAAAAGCAATTACTTGATGGGATGGATTGATGGATCTTTCCACGCAGATCGAAACGACAATCCGGGATTCCATGGCGGTCAAGCAGCGGCTGCTGGACAACGGCATTGCGGAGCCGATTTTGGCCATGGCGGAAGTGGTCGCTCAATCGATTGCCAACGGCGGCAAGGTGTTGTTGTGCGGCAATGGCGGCTCGGCCGGTGATGCTCAGCACCTGGCAGGTGAATTCCTGGTCCGCCTGCGCGCCTCGCTGAACCGGGATGCCCTGCCCGCCCTGTCTCTGATCACGGATAGCTCGACCCTGACGGCCTGCGCCAACGACTATGGCTACGATCAGATTTTCGCCCGGCCTCTCGCGGCCTTGGGGCAGAGGGGCGATGTGCTGTTGGCGATAACCACGTCGGGTAATTCGGCTAATATTCTGGCCGCCTTGGATGTTGCCGGGGATCGGGGACTGATCCGTCTTGGCTTTCTGGGCGGCGGCGGCGGCGCGGCCTTGGCGAAATGCGATCAGGCGGTCGTGGTGCCCAGCGGCGACACCAACCGGACCCAGGAAAGCCATATCATGCTGGGCCATATTCTGGTCCAGTGTGTCGAGGAACTGCTGCTGGCCCAGGGTCATATCAGCGAAAACTAGTCCCGACACAGGTTGCCATGAAGGCTGTCAGGCTCTATTGAAGGCGCCCCAATGCCGCCCGAAATCGATCAGGATACGCGCCATGACGAAGACACCTTCAGCCGCCAAGGCCTTGCAATTCGCCCCCCGGCAAAGCATTGAACAGGTCGAGGAAGGGCATGATCTGGCACCGAAATTTGACCGAGACGGCCTGATCCCCGTTGTCACGTCGGATGCCGCCAGTGGCGAAATGCTGATGCATGGCTACATGAATGACGAAGCCCTGCGCCGTACTATCGAGACCGGCGAGGCCCACTATTACAGCCGCAGCCGCAAGATGGTGTGGCACAAGGGCGCCACGTCGGGATTGGTACAACGGGTGGTGGAGATGCGTATCGATGATGATCAGGATTCGGTCTGGTTGCGGGTGGACGTGGCGGGCGGAGCCTCCTGTCACGTGGGCTACCGCTCCTGCTTCTACCGGTCCATTCCTCTTGGTCCGCTCGACAATGATCTGGCGCCGCGCTTGAAATTCGAAGAGAGCGAGAAGGTCTTCGACCCGGTGGCCGTCTATGGCGATGCGCCCAACCCGACAAAACTTTGAATTGGATCATCCCAAATTTTGCAGCAGAAAGCGGAATTTGATGGCGGTTGAAGGTTGCACGTCCCGGTCGCGGGTGAAGTTCCGGTTCACGATCAAACTGAAACCAATGCATTCGTCCAAATATTGAATACCCACGCCGGCGTTGATCTGACTGCCGTCTCCGGTCAGGTCACGGCGGCTTTCGGCGGTGGCAATCCAGCGGCCATCGATCTTCCAGCGCAGGGTATTGTACAACTCTTCGCGCGCGGCCAGCTCATCGACGGTTTGTTCACGCTCCAACGCGACGTATGATGTATTGAAACGCAGATAGTCGGGGCCAATGGAAAAATAGATTTCGTTGCGGCGCAGGGAAAATTTATTGCGGTCCAGACGCAAGCGGTTGGTCAAGTCAAGGAAGGCCGAGGGCGCAATGGTCAGGGCCGTGACATAGTCCGAACGGTGATCATCCAGTCCGGTCTGATTGGCTAGGTTATCGTCATCCCTGACCCTGAAGACCTGCCCCACCGTCAATGTGCTATAGCCGCCCGTGGCGCCGTAGGCCGAGGCTTTCAGGCCCAAATTCGCCCGCGGCCCGCTTTCCACCCGGTCATATCCGGGAAAGCGGTTCAGGCTGAACAAGTTGGTATCATCGAATTCCAGGCTGCGGCTGTCTTCGTTTGGAATTTCCCTTGGGTTGCCGCCATAGGGGGTCAGGATCAGTTGTACCACGGGTTCGATGACCTGGCGGATGGCGCCTTCGCGCCGGACCAACGGATATCGCCAATCCATCGCCACGACCGGGCGAAAACGGGCCTCGAAACCATTTTCACTTTGCTTTGTATCGGTCTGCCCCGACTCGACAAAGCCGTTCAGGTGATACAAATCCAAACCCAGCCCCGCCGTAAGGGTATAGATGGCGCCGCCCGTGGTCACATAAGGGATATCCCAACGTCCATCGACACTGATACGGCGGGAATCGAGCCCGTCGCTGCGATACAGCGACACGGCCGAGGCATCAAGGGACATCCGGCCCAGCAGGCGTTCGGATTCGTGGCTAAAGGCATAATCCAGCAACGGCGCTACCAGGGGCGTAGTGCCGGGATCGTCATCCACCTTCAGACCCTGAAAGACATAGGCGGATCCGGCCGCGTAATTCCGCCCCTGAAAACCTTCGATAAACAGGCTGGAAGTCAGCACGTCGTTGCCGCTAAACCCATAACGGTTAAGATATGTATCATCCGTGGAGCGCTCCAGGTCAAAGCCCCAGCGCCAGGTTTGGTCAACGTCAAAACGGCCCAAGGCGTCAATATGGCCGCGGATTTCCTGTTCGCTTAAACGCTCATTATTGTCGTTGCGTTTGTCCGTATAGGTCAGGCTGGCCTCGCCCTGATAACCGCCCAATGTGGTCAGGGCCCTGTATTCGCCGGTCGCCACCACTTCCCCCTCGCTGGTGACAATGGGGGCGAATGTTAGATCCCGCTCCCGGCCGATGGCCCAAAAATAGGGTACTTGCACCGTTGTTCCCAGGTCCGAGGAGGACCCGAGTATGGGCGCCAGAAAGCCGCTCTTGCGCGAGGTCAGGGGATCGGCGTGACGGAAATAGGGGGTGTAGGCGATGGGAACGCCGTAGATTTCCAGAAAGGCGTGGCGGTACTCCACCTCGTGTTCATCCCGGTGATGGATCACCCGCACCGCCTTCAACTGCCACAACGGCGCCCGGTCGGGATTTTCCTTGCAAAGCTGGCACGGCGAATAGACCGCCTTGCTCATTTCCAGACGGTTGACGCCTTGCCGCGTCGCGCTGTTGGCGGCGAAACGGGACTTGTCGGTCATGAGAATGCGAATGCTCTCGATAAAGCCCTTGCTCAGGTCCTCGGACAATTGCATATGCTCGGCGAAGATGACCTCGCCGCTGGGTTCCATCAAGGTCAGGTTGCCGCTGGCCGTAACCAGGCCGTCGCGCTGGTTGTAATTGACGCTGTCGGCGAGGAGTACCCGGCCCTGGCTGGAGATCTCCACATGGCCCCTGGCCGTGATCTGGCCCAGCTTGCCGTCATGGATCACTTGATCGGCGGACAACAGAAATGGCGCCCGGTCCAACTGCTGCGCCTGGGCCGGCGCCATTGTCATCATTGCCACCATGGTTACCGGGGCCACCAGGGCCGCCAGGAGAATCCATTCAAGAATGACGCCAATACGACGCATGCCCTCAGCCATCCTCCAGATGCAGCAGCAGGGATAATCCCAACAGGGTGCAAATTAACGCCGGCGTCCAGGCCGCCAGGACGACGGGCAGGTTACCGGCGATGCCAAAGGCGTGCACCACGTCGGACACGAAATACAGCAAGAACCCGGTCAGCACCCCGGCGCCCAGCAACAGGCCCGTATGCCCGGCCCTGGTCAGGCGCAGGGAAAAGGTCGCCGCCAGCAGGATCATCGCCGCCAACAACAGCGGCGTCGAGAGGATGTTATGCCAATGCAAGCGATGCCGGGTGGCGGAAAAGCCGGCTGCCTCCAGGGTTCGGATAAATCCGGGCAGGGACCAGAAGGACAGGGTGGAGGGCGAGGCAAAGCCCTCCTGTATCTGGGCCAGTGTCAGGGTGGTCTTGATTTCGTAAGTGTCAAGGCGCAAGGCCCGCTCCTGCGGCCGGGTCAGCAGGGCGCCGCTCAGGCGCCAATGTCCATCCAGCAGCATGGCGCGCGCCGCATCGATCCGCCCGACGAATTCATCCCGCCCCCGATACATGAAGACAATCACCTCCCGCAGCTCGGTCCCGGCGGAGGAGACGTGACGGGCATGGATCACCGATTGCCCGAATTCATCCGCCTGACGCAGCCAAAGACCGGTGGCGGAAACCGCCAGCAAGCTTTGCCGGCCCTCCAGATAGCGGCCTTCCAATTGTTCGTAGCGGGCCGACATGATGGCGGCGAGGGGATTGAACAAGGTCACCATGAAGGTGCCCAACAGCAGCGCGATAACCACGGCCGGGGCCATAAATTGCCAGACCGAGACGCCGGCGGCCCGGGCCACGATCAATTCATGACTGCGGGTCAGGCGCGAGAACGTCACGATGGCGCCAAACAAGGTGGCCACCGGCAGGATTTTCTGGGCCAGGTATGGCAGGTTCAGGGCCGCCATGCCCAAAACCAGGCCAAAGCCGGCGGCATCCCGGCCCGCGGACCGGCGCAACAGCTCCACCACATCGATCAGAAAAATCAGCGCCAACAGGACGCCCAGGACAAAGCCGATGCCCAACATGAACTGCCGCCCCAGATAAAACGAAAATGTCGGCGACAGGCGCATCAGGACGGCTCCATCCGTTCCGGGTCCATCACGCCACGCCGGGGTGGCCACAGGCGGCCGCGCGCCAAGGCGAACAGGCAGACCGCCATGACCAGCAAGACGTTGCCATACAACAGCGGTATGAGCACCGGCAACTTGGCCGACAGCCCCACCAGGCCCAGGCCGGCCGCGCGCACCAGGGCGATGGCGGCCACCGCCATGACGATGCGCCCCCGCCGCCCCCGCCGGTTGAACTCGCCCGACAACACCGCCGCCAGGGCGATCAGGACAAAGGCCAGGCCATACAGCGGCGCGGCCAAACGGTCATGCCCCTCGGCCCGCATGCGGGCGGCGTTGGCCAGATCGTCGGCGCCGGTGCCGGGCCAGAATAATTCATGCAAATAGCGTTCGCCCGGCTCCAGCCAGCGATCCTCGTCCCGCTGCACGAACTGGCTCAGATCCAGGGCATAGCGGTCGAACTGCAGCAACGACAATTGTCCCAGCCCATGGTCGATTTCCTGGCGGTTGCCGTTGACCATGATGAACCGGGGCCCAACTTCCGTCCGCACCATGGCGCCCCGTTCCGCGATCATGGTCACCGGGCGCTCCTTCACCCGGCTGTCATGCACCAGGATACCCAGCATCTCGCCGCCTGAATGGCGGGCCCGGATATAGACGGTCAGGCTGTCGCCAATGGTATTGAAGGTGCCCTCCTGCAACAGCACATAGGACAGATTGGTCCGCAGCGACGTCTTCATGTCCTTGAACGCCCGCTGCCCCATCGGCATCAGGTAGAGAGAGAGGAAATAGCCCAGCACGGTAACACCCAGGGCCAACATCAGGGCCGGCCGCGCCAAGGCCAGATTACCCATGCCGGAGGAGCGCATGACAACGATTTCGCTGTCGTTGTCCAGGGCGTTGTAGACGTACAGCACGGCGGCAAACAGCGCGATGGGCAGAATGATGGTCAACACGCCCGGCAGCACCAACAAGGTCAACTGGGCGAAGTAGCCGGCCGAAAGCCCCTTGTTGATGATCAGATCGACAAAGCGCAGGGATTGCGTCAACCAGATCACCCCGGTCAACGACAACAGGAAAAACACGAACGGCCCGGCCAATTGGCGAAGGATATATCTTTGCAGTCTGCGCACGAATCGCACAATACAGCCCGGCGGACAGGAATGACAGAAACAAGGC
>JAPYUH010000127.1 GCA_029936195.1 Alphaproteobacteria bacterium | reverse complement strand
AAAATGCGGGCCCGCTATCTGATCCTGGCCAACGGTATTCTGACAACGCCCCGGCTGGCCCGGATCGAGGGCATGGAAACCTTTCAGGGCGACGCCTTCCACACCTCGCGATGGGACTACAACGTCGATTTGAAAGACAAGCGGGTGGGCATCATCGGCACCGGCGCCACCGCCGTGCAGGTGGTGCCCGAGGTCGCCAAGATCGTCAAGGAGCTAACCGTTTTTCAGCGCACCCCATCCTCCATCGACGTGCGTGACCAGCGCGAAACGACGGCCGAGGAGATTGAGATATGGAAGACGGAGCCCGGCTGGGCCCGGGCCCGGCGCGAAAGGCTGGCCACGATTTCGTCGGGCCGCACCGCGCTGAAGGGCAATGACGATTTTCTGTCCGGCAAGGTTGCCGATTTCAAGGTACGCAAGAAATTCGCCACCGAGATATCGCCGGAAGAATTGATGCAAAAGCAGCTCAACACCAACTTCCGCATCATGGAGCAGATCCGCGCCCGCGTGGACGAGACCGTTCAGGACCCGGACACGGCCGCCGCCTTGAAGCCCTATTATACCTACGGCTGTAAACGGCCGGCGTTTCATGATGAATTCCTGACGGCCTTCAACCAGCCCCACGTCACCCTGGTCGATACAGCGCCCATTGGCGTGGCCGAGATCAACACAAAGGGCGTGGTGCATGACGGCAAGGAATATCCCTTGGACGTGCTGATCTACGCCACCGGGTTTCAATGGATGGCGACGGCGACCTTCGAAATGATCACTGGGCGCGATGGGCGGACCTTGCGGGAAAAATGGCAGGCGGAAGGCACGAAAACCTTTCTCGGCCTGCACAGTCATGGCTTCCCCAATCTGTTGATCATGTCGGGGCCGCAGGGCGGTGGTGGACAGTTCAATTTCACCCGAGGGATAGAATCGCACACGGACTATGTGGTCTGGATGATGAAGACCTTGCGGGAGAAGGGCGGCGGTATCTTTGATATCAAGGAGACGCCGGAAATTGAATATGCCGAGCATTGCCGCGCGGTCGATACCAACACCCGGCCCTTGCGGGACTGCGTCTCGTACTACAATGGCGAGGGCAAGGCGGAACCGGGCAGTCTGGCCTATTACGGCGGGCCGAAAAAATGGCATGAACTGCGCGCCGACGCCCAGGAAACCATGGAACCCTATGCCTTTACCCCCGTGCCGAACATGGCGTAAAACAGAGCGCGCGTTGCGGGACAATGCGTTGCGGGACAATAAGGAGCCGAGATATGAGCACTAATAGCGAACGGGCCGTGCTGGCCGGCGGTTGTTTTTGGGGCATGGAGGATTTGATCCGCAAACTGCCCGGCGTCCTTTCGACCCGCGTCGGATATACCGGGGGCGATATCGCCAACGCCACCTATCCCAACCACGGCACCCATGCCGAAGGCATCGAGATCGTCTTTGATCCCAGCCAAACGAGGTTTCGCGCGCTGCTGGAATTCTTCTTCCAGATCCATGATCCCTCCACCCTCAATCAGCAAGGTAATGATTGGGGCATGTCCTACCGCTCCGCCATCTACTACGTGGACGAGGCCCAACGGGAGGCGGCCGTGGCCACCATCGCCGATGTGGACGCCTCCGGTATATGGCCGGGCAAGGTCGTGACGGAAGTCGAACCGGTGGGTGATTTCTGGGTAGCGGAGCCCGAGCACCAGGATTATCTGGAACGTATCCCCCATGGCTACACCTGCCATTTCATCCGCCCGAACTGGAAACTGCCCCGGCGCGAAGACGCGGCCTGACCAAAAGCTTGGGAATTATGGCTTGGTACTATTGCGGATGTCCCAGTGCGTCGGGATGATGGGTCCCAATCCAGGTCTTGAGGGGAACATCCTCGTCGGTGGGCGAGGTATAGCCGCGGCCCCCCGTGGGGCTTTGCCCGAGAAGCTGTTGGCGAATAGGTTCGCAACCCTGGACAATATGGCCGACTTCCATGTCGTCACGGGGCCGCAGCCAACGGTAGGAATAGCCGTAGAACAGTACCAGGCGCGGTGCATGCCAATAGTTGGCGCTGCCGGAATGCCATAGACGGCGGTCGAAAAACACCGCATCGCCAGGGTCCAGGCAGAGGGGCACGGCCTCCTCGGGCAATGATTTGCGATCGGTCACCGGGAAGGCGTCTTCCAAGTGGCTGCCCGGCAATACGTAGAAATTGCCCCGGCCTTGTTCGCTGGTGTCGCTGAGAAAATAACCGATCTTGAGCGAGATCCGGGGCCTCGGCGAGGTTTCCAAATCGCCGTTGAGCTGTCCGCTGTCCTGGTGCCAGCCCAGCTTCAGGCCATGGGAGTCCAGGGTCTCGCCTTCGGGCGGGCATGGATTGACGGTCAGGTGGGAATGGTAGAGCTGAATGTTCCAGCCGAGCAGACCCCACACCTTGTGAAAAGTGGCGGGCCAATCGAGCAGTTCCAGCAAACGCGGATCCTTGCCGACCACATCATAATGGTTCATCCGCTCCTGAGGCGGGGCGCCATTCAGCCTCCGCCCCTCGGCATCCATCTGCGTGACCAGGGGCACCAGATCATCGACCAGGGCCCGGTCCAGCGCCCCTTTGACGACAAAGTAACCTTCGCGTTCGAACTGGGCCCGCTCGTCGGGCGAGAGCAGCAAATCGGGGTTCGGGTTCTTCACGCCGACAGCACCTTGACCGCTGCCGTGTGAGCCTCCAGCAGTCCGTCCAGTCGTTCCGGGTCGGCGCGGCCCCAGCCGCATTCGGTGGCGATGCCGAAATTCCGGCAAACCTTGGCCGCCGCCCGCATGCGGGCCTGGTCGCCCGAAGCGTCCTGGTAGTGGATCAGGCCAAGATACAGCTTGGTGGCGGCGCCGAGCTTGATATCCCCCAGTGGTGCGAAATAGGCTTCGTCGTCCCGGTCTTGCGGTACGGGCAGGTGCAGGAAATCCACGTTGCGGCCGACCCGATCCAGAATAGCGTTGCTTAATTCCGCCAATATGGCGCCGTCCTTGGGCATCACCAGATGCTTATCCCGCGGCGTGCCGTAACAAAGGTGATAGCCCAACTCCACCCCATCTGGGACCGCGTCGCCCAGGCGGCCCATTAGGGCGAAGATACGTTCCTTGTAATCGGCCGGGCGGGTCGGGAAGTAATTCTCAAAGACCAGAACTTCCTGGCAGATATCATATTGAATGCTCAGCTTGTCGGCGGGAATGGCGGCGACAATGTTATCCAGGGCCCGCAGGAGTGATCGTTCATAGGTAGGAAAATAATCCTCGTACGCGGCCGGGCTGACATACATGAAGGCCGACGACATGGGTGTCGGCAGGGCGACCTGATAGCGCAGGTGGCCTTGGATTTTGCCGTTGTCCTGAAGGTCGGAAAATATCCGCCACGAGGCAATATTGGCCGTGTCATAGCCCGTGTCATAGTTCACATCCGCCGGGCTGACGCCGGGCTTGAAGCGCATCAGATCCATTTCGCGCAACAGCGTGCCATCCCATTCGTGCAGCTTCAGGCTCTTGCCCTCGGTATCCACTTCCATATCGGGATGGTTTTCCAGCATGGTGCGCTGCCAATAGACCCAGCGCGCCCGCTCCCCCGTTTCGCCGTCGGGCAGACGGCACAGATGATCCCCGAGGCTGTCGCACAGCTTGGTAAAAACTTCCTCGGCACTTGAAAGGGGAATGCTGCCCACCAGATGAACATCGTCACGGCGCATGTCGTAAACCTCGTCTTGGAAACAAGACGGGTAGTTTAACGCAGACGGATGATCATGTATTTGATAAAGGCCCGGTCCACGGTGGCCTGGGCCGCACCGCGCCAGACGGTGAAGGCTTCGTCATAGGTGGCAAAAACGCCGCGCATATCCATGGCGTCCAGATCGACGAATTCGGCCCTGCGCGGGTCGTGGACCTCGCCGCCCATGACCATGAACAAGGGTTGGTCTTCCTGGTCGAATTGCCGGTCCGGGATATGTTCTGCAAGTGCTGACATGGACCGGCTTATAGCAGGATTCAATACGTGGTCTATGGGGAATTCGCACCGCCGGACACTTTGTCGCGGCGCGGCCAAATCAACAGCGCGGCGAGCAGAACCGCGCCGGCGATGGCGTAAAAACCTAAATGATATCCGCCGCTTAGGTAAATGGTTGCGGAAAACAGCGTCGGCCCCACCACCAGGCCGAAATAGGTGAAGAATATGCTGCCCCCCGTGGCGGCGCTGATCTGGCCTTTTGGGGCGACGCGGGCGATTTCGGCCAGGAAGACGCCGTTCCAACTGGCCGCCGTCGCCCCCACCGCCGCCGCCGTCGCGACCAGGCCCGCATATGGCCAGTCGCTCTGAAATTGCGCGACAAGTACCACGGACAGGGCGGATGCCACCCCCAAACCGGCCAGCACAAGGGCGGAGCGGATAAACCGGTCAGCGATCCAGCCCCAGAAAATCCGCGCGCCAACCCCGATCAAATGCATGGCGGAATAGGCCATCCCGGCCCGGACCAGGTCCAGACCCACATGGTCCACCAGATAGGTGACCAGGAAGGCGAACATGCAGGACTGAACACTGGCGAAGATGAACGAGGCCGTGGTCAGCCGCCGCAAGGGGGCATGCGAGGCCAGCAGGCGCAACTGCTGCCAGACACCATGAACCGACAGGCGCCGGCCAGGTTGGCGGTCATCATCGGCCTTGGCGCGCAGGGGCTGAACCAGGATTGCGGCGGCGATGCCCAGGACGGCGGACACCATCAACGCCTCCCGCCAGCCGCTGCTCAGAACGACCAAGGGCGCGATGATCCCGGCCAGAAAGCCGCCAAGGGGCGCGCCGCTTTGCTTTATGGAAAATACCAGCGCCAGCTCTTTTGGTTTTGCAACGCGGGCCAGGATGTGCGAGGCGCCCGGCGTGTTCGGGCCATAGCCAAGGCCCAGCACCACGCCGCAGGCCAGACCAGGGTCAGGATACCGGATGTGCTGGCGGCCAGGCTGCAGGCTGAGAGGACCATGCCCACCTGCATCACCCTGAGGGCTCCAAAGCGGCTGGTAAGGGCGCCCATGACCAGGGAAACCGGCATGGCACCCAGAAAAACCAGGGCGGTGTATAGACCAACATGGCTGGGTTGAAAGCCGACGTCGTCCGCCATTGCCGGGGCCAGGACAGGCACGGTCAGAAACATCATGGCCGTGACGGTCTGCATGGTGGTGGTGCCGGCCAATGGCCAGAAGATGGCGGGCCGGTAGACATGACGCATGGCGCCGGAAACACTCTATGTCGTTGAAGGCGAGACGCTATAATAGCCGCGATTCAGGGAAAGGACAGGTCAATTGACCGCCGGCATTCCAACTTTGCAACCAGGCGACCTGGGCAGCCATGGCGACGGCCTGACCCGGCCTGAATGCGTCCTGTGTCTGGCTGATGGCACGGTGGTCACCTCCCATTGGGGCGGCGGGGTCAGTGTCATCGGCACGAATGGCGGCCGGCGGGATATTCTGGGCCGGCGCGAGGGCCGCCCGCCCGTGGCGACCAACGGTTGCGCCCTGACCCAGAGCGGCGATTTCCTGCTGGCCGACCTGCACGGCGAAGGCGGCGGCGCCTGGCGTCTGAGCCAAGGCGGAGACGTGCGCCCGGTCTTGCTTGAAATCGATGGCGTGCCGCTGCCGCCGACCAATTTCGTCGGCGTCGATCACCGCCAACGCATCTGGATCACGGTCTCCACCCGCCATGATCCCCGCGCCCTGGCCTACCGGGGGGACGTAGCGGATGGTTTCATTGTTCTGATCGACGAACGGGGGCCGCGCATCGTTGCCGATCAAATCGGCTATACCAACGAGGCCATCGTCGATCCCACCGGCGATTGGCTATACGTCAACGAAACCTTTGCCCGGCGCACCTCCCGCTACCGCATTCAAGACGGTGCCTTGGGGCGGCGCGAAACCTTCGTGGCATATGGCGCGGGCACCTACCCCGACGGCCTGGCCTTTGACGAAGACGGCGCCTTCTGGATGACCTCGGTGGTCTCCAACCGGGTGATCCGCGTTACCCCCGACCGCCGGCAGCATATCGTGCTCGAGGAAAACGACCCCGCCCATTTGGCGGCGGTGGAGGCGGCCTTTCAGGGCGGGACCATGGGCCGGGAACATCTGGACACTATCAATACCGATGTCATGCAATCGGTCTCGTCCATCGCCTTCGGTGGTCCGGACCGGCGCACCGCATATTTGGGCAATCTGCTGGATCACAAACTGTATACATTTAAAAGCCCGGTCGCGGGTGCGGCGCCATCCCATTGGAACGTTCGACTGTGAAACCATTCGAAACTTAATCTTTGCGGGGAACCGAGGTTATGGCCGTTCGCATAGCCGTCATTGGGGCGGGGTATTTCGCCCATTTTCACCAGGATGCCTGGATGCGGTTGCCGGGCGCCGAATTGGTCGGCATATGCGACCTTGAGGGCGAAAGGGCGGCCGCGGCGGCGGCTGTTCATGGCGTCCCCGCCTTTACCGACCGCGAGGAAATGTTCGCGGCCACAAAGCCGGATTTGGTGGATATCGCGACGCCTCCCGCCTCCCATCTGGAGCTTGTGACGGCAGCCGCGAAACTTGGTCTGCCGGTAATCTGTCAAAAGCCCCTGGCGCCAACCCTTGCCGAGGCCGAAGCGGTGGTGGCGGCGGCGGAACGGGCCGGCACGTTGCTGGTGGTACATGAAAACTTCCGCTTTCAGCCCTGGTATCGCGAAATGCGGCGCCTGCTTGCCGCCGGGTCGTTGGGCAATCTGCACTGTGTTTCATTCCGCCTGCGGCCCGGCGATGGCCAGGGCGCCATGGCCTATCTGGCCCGCCAGCCCTATTTTCAGCGCATGGAGCGGTTTTTGGTGCATGAAACCGCGATCCATTTCATTGATACCTTCCGCTTTCTGTTGGGCGAGGTCTCGGGCGTTACCGCCCGCCTGCGCCGCATGAACCCGCACATCGTGGGCGAAGACGCCGGCATCATCATGTTCGAGTTTGCCGCCGGGCAGACCGGCCTGTTCGACGGCAACCGTCTGAACGAGCACGTGGCGGAGAACACCCGCCTGACCATGGGCGAGATGTGGCTGGAAGCTTCGGCGGGCGTGCTGCGCCTGGACGGCGGCGGTGGTTTGTGGTGGAAGCCCCACGGCGGGGCGGAGGCTGCCCATGACTACGGCTGGTCAGATATCGGCTTTGGCGGCGACAGCGTATTTGCCTTGCAGGCCCACGTATTGTCCCACCTGCGCGACGGCACCCGGTTGGAGAATTCCGGGCGCGATTACCTGCGCAATCTGGAGATCGAGGAAGCGGTCTATCGCTCGGCAAAGGAAAACCGCTTTATGCCGCTATGACAGCGTGAGCGAAAAAGCCTAATCCTCGAAGGCGGTCATGCCGCGGATCATGGTCAGAAATTCGCGACGGGTGGCCGGGTTCTCGCGGAAGGCGCCCAACATGCGGGAGGTGGCCAGGGCCGCGCCTGGCTTGTGCACGCCGCGCGTGGTCATGCACTGGTGCGAGGCCTCGATCACCACGGCGACGCCCAGGGGTTGGAGGACTTCCTGAATGGTATTGGCGATCTGCGCCGTCATCTTTTCCTGAATCTGTAGTCGCTTGGCGTAGACCTGAACCAGTCGCGCCAGCTTGGAAATGCCGACCACCCGGTGATCGGGCAGATAGGCGATATGGGCCCGGCCCAGAATAGGCGCCATGTGATGTTCGCAATGGCTTTCGAAGCGGATATCGCGGAGCAGCACCATTTCGTCGTAGCCGTCCACCTCCTCGAAGGTACGTTGCAGGATGTCCACGGGGTCGTCGTGATAGCCGGCGAAATATTCCTCATAGGCGCGGGCCACGCGCTCCGGCGTTCCGGCCAAGCCCTCGCGCGTTGGGTCGTCGCCGGTCCAGCGGATCAGCGTGCGCACGGCTTCCTCCGCCTCCGCCCGGCTGGGTCGGCGTTCCTGGGCGGCGCGCCGTTCGGCGGCCAGGGCCTCGGCCAGCTTTAATTCAGGATCCAGTTTTTGCTGTTTGTTCATGGTCTAATCTATTTCCCCTGCCGCCAATGTAGGCATCAAGGCAAAAAGGGCAAGGTTATTGCTGTATCCCAACAGTCTATGAGGCGTCCAGTCCGCCGGCGCTGGTGATGAAATCAACCACCACGTCCAGCCCCTCGTGGGTCTTCAGGTTGGTAAATACAAACGGCCGCTCGCCGCGCATGCGCTTGGTGTCGGCGCGCATAACGTCCAGATCGGCGCCGACATGGCGCGCGAGGTCGATCTTATTGATGACCAGTAGATCGGAGCGGGTGATGCCGGGGCCGCCCTTGCGGGGGATCTTTTCACCCGCCGCCACGTCGATGACATAGATGGTCAAATCGGCCAGTTCCGGGCTGAATGTCGCCGCCAGATTATCGCCCCCCGACTCGATCAAGCAGATTTCAGCCTTGGGAAAGGCGCCGCTCATCTGCGCCACGGCGGCCAGGTTGATAGAGGCATCCTCGCGGATTGCCGTATGGGGGCAGCCGCCTGTTTCCACGCCCATGATCCGATCCGCGGCAAGGGCACCGGTGCGGGTCAGGATCAACTGATCCTCCTTGGTGTAGATATCATTGGTGATCACCACCATGTCCCGCTCGCCGCTCATGCGGCGGCACAATGCCTCCAAAAGAGCTGTCTTGCCCGAGCCTACGGGGCCGCCAACACCGATGCGCAGGGGTCCATGATCGGGGGATAAATCCGTGACTGTGCTCATGATCGAAATAACCTTGTGTATTGAGTTTCATGTTGCATACTGGCCCAGTCCACCATGATGGCGGCCGAGCCCAAATCGTCGATTGTCGCCGTGGCGGCTTCGGCAGCCACGGCCAATACCGCATCTTCCAGGGCCGCCTGGGCCAGTTGTCCATCGGTCTGGCCCAAGGGGACCAAGCGGACCGCGGCATTGATCAGATTGGCCAGCCAGGCTTGCAGATGCAAATGCAGGGCGGCCACGGGATCAATGCCATGGGCCTTGGAGGCCATGGCGACGGCAATAGGCAGGGCGGGCCGCACCGTCAATTCATGGGCCAGGGCGGATAGATCGCCGTGGGGCCAGGCCTTTTGCAACATATGCAGGAAGGCCTCCCCCTGGGATAATCCTTCCAGGGCCAATTCCTGGGTCGAAAATGACGCCGCCGCCAATTCCGCGATTTCCAGAAAAGCATCACCATCGGACTTCAATGCCGTGGCCAGGAAGATGCCCTCGTTTCGCCCGCTACCATGCCGCAGATCGGCCTCCAGCCAGGCAATCAAACTATCCTTGTCATGCACCAGGCCCGCTTCAACGGCGTATTCCAGGCCATGGGAATAGCTGAACGCGCCAATGGGAAAGGCCGGCGACAGCCAGCTTTGCAGGCGCAATAATTGCCGCGGATCAGTGGTCATGACTGTGTTGCCCGCCGTGTTCCGCAACATGATCGTCATAAGCGCCGCCCTCTGGCTGAAAGGGTTCGATCACTTCCACGACCTTGGCCCCCATGCCTCGCACCATGGCCTCGATCACGTGATCGGGCCGAATGCGCAGGCGTTCCGCCGTGACGTCCGTGGGCAGATGGCGGTTGCCCAGGTGCCAGGCCATGCGCAGCAGCGCCAGTGGCGTTGGGCAGCGGATTTCCAACAGCGCCTCGGGCGCGGCCCGCACCGCCAGCCAGCGGCCGTCACTGATCCGCAAGCCGTCGCCATGGGCCATGGCGATGGCTTTCGGCAAATCCAACAGGATTTCCTCGCCCTTATCCGTGTGCAGGCGGATGCGCCGGCGGTGGCGGTCATCGAATGCCAGGGTGACGCCGTCCTCGGCCAGTTCGGACGGCCAGTGTGATCCATGAAAATGTGCGATGGCGCGTTCCATGAAAGGCTCCCCAGTTTCTAAATTAGTACATGAAGTAGCGTTGCGCCATGGCCAGAACTTCGGCCGGCTCGCAGGTCAGCAGTTTGCCGTCCGCACGCACTTCATAAGTTTCGGGATCAACCTCGATCTTCGGCATGGCGTCGTTCAGGACCATTGCCGCCTTGCCGATGCCGCCGCGGGTGTTGCCGACCGCCAGGACTTGCTTGGCCAGGCCGTATGTCTCGCCAACCCCAAGACCGGCCTGGGAGACGAAGGTCACGGCGGAGGCGGCCTGGGCCCCGCCGAAGGCTCCGAACATGGGCCGCAGGTATTGCGGCTGCGGCGTCGGGATGGAGGCGTTGGGATCGCCCATCTGGGCGGCGGCAATGGTGCCCATCTTCAATACCAGGTCCGGCTTGACGCCGAAGAAGGCCGGCGACCAGACGCACAGGTCCGCCAGTTTTCCCACCTCGACCGAACCCACATGTTCCGCGATGCCCTGTGCGATGGCTGGGTTGATGGTGTATTTGGCGATATAGCGGCGGGCGCGCAGGTTGTCGTTGTCACCGGTTTCGCCGTCCAGGGCGCCGAACTGTTTTTTCATTTTGTCGGCGGTCTGCCAGGTACGGATGATGACCTCGCCCACCCGGCCCATGGCCTGGCTGTCCGAGGCGATGACGGAAAAAGCACCCAAGTCGTGCAGAATATCTTCCGCCGCGATGGTCTCCTTGCGAATGCGGCTTTCGGCAAAGGCCACGTCCTCGGCGATGTTGGGGTCCAGATGATGGCAGACCATTAACATGTCCAGATGCTCGTCCACGGTATTCCTGGTGTAGGGCCGCGTGGGGTTGGTTGACGATGGGATGACATTGGCCTCGCCGCAGACCTTGATAATATCGGGAGCATGGCCACCGCCCGCGCCCTCGGTGTGGAAGGCATGAATGGTGCGGCCCTTGAAGGCGGCGGTGGAATTTTCCACGAAGCCGGATTCGTTCAGGGTATCCGTGTGGATCATCACTTGAACGTCCATGTCGTCGGCCACGGACAGGCAAGTGTCGATGGCGGATGGCGTGGTGCCCCAATCCTCATGCAGTTTCAAGCCACAGGCGCCTGCCTCTACCTGCTCCACCAACGCTGCCGGCAGAGAGGCATTGCCCTTGCCGAAAAACCCCAGGTTCATGGGGAAGCCGTCGGCGGCCTGCAGCATGCGCTGAATATGCCACGGCCCGGGCGTGCACGTGGTGGCGTTGGTGCCGGTGGCGGGTCCCGTACCGCCGCCCATCATGGTGGTGATGCCGGAGAATAGCGCCTCTTCGATCTGCTGCGGACAGATGAAATGGATATGCACATCCAGCCCGCCGGCGGTGATGATCTTGCCTTCGCCGGCAATGGCCTCGGTCGACGGCCCGATGACGATGTCGACACCGGGCTGGACGTCCGGGTTGCCGGCCTTGCCGATGGCGGTGATGCGGCCGTCCTTGATGCCGATATCGGCCTTCACCACGCCCCAGTGATCCAGGATCAGGGCGTTGGTGATGACCGTGTCGACGGCGC
>JAPYUH010000126.1:6450-11520 GCA_029936195.1 Alphaproteobacteria bacterium | reverse complement strand
CTAGAGCATATACAGTGCAGTCTGAACCACCCGCTCCTCCGGCCGCCCAGACTCTATTGGCACCCACAGGGTACCATATAACGACTTAGTGGACGTCCGCCCAAACCCTGCGCTTCACCAAATACAGCACGATGGTCAGCAGGATCAGGTACAACACCACCTTCACGCCCATTTTCTTGCGCACTTCAAGGGTGGGCTCGGCCGCCCAGGCCAGAAACGTCACCACGTCCTTGGCGATTTGCTCCCTGGAATTCTTGGTGCCGTCGATGTAATCCACCACTTCATCGTCAATGGGCGGGCCCATGGCGATCTGGTGGCCGGGGAAATAAGGGTTGTAGCTCATCCCGTCCGCCACGGTGACGCCGCTGGGTGCGTCGGAATAACCCGTGAGCAGGGAATAGATGTAATTCTCCGCGCCGGCACGGGCCTTGACGATCAGGGACAGATCGGGGGGCAGGGCACCGTTGTTCGAGGCCCGCGCCGCCTTTTCATTGTCGAAAGGCGAGGGCATGTAGTCGGACAGTTTGCCCGCCCGCTCGAACATATCGCCTTCGTTGTCGGGTCCGTCCATCACGGTGTATTCGGCCGCGATGGCCTTGGCCTGATCCTCGTTCAGGCCAATTTCCAGGAGGTTGCGGAAGGCGATGTATTTCAGGCCGTGGCAACCGCTGCATACTTCGCGGTAAACCTGCAGGCCCCTTTGCACGGCGGAGCGGTCGAAGGTGCCGAAAGCACCGCCATGGTTCCAATTGATCTCTTTCGGATCAGCCACGTCGCTGGCGGCAAATGCGCCAGGGGACAACAACAATGCCGCGAAGGCCGCAATGAGTGATAATTTACGCATCAGCCCCGTTCCTCCGCCTTGGCCGTGGCGCCATCGGGCGCGCCGCCGCCACCACTATCCAATACTGCCGTGGAAATTGATTCCGGCAGTTTCTTGGGCCGTTCGAACCAGCCGATGAAGGGAAGTATCAGGAAGAACAGGAAGTAAAACGCCGTGGCCATGCGGCCGGCGACGATGAAGATACCCTCGGGCGGCTTGCCGCCAAGATAGCCGAGGATGATGCAATCGATGAAAAAGGCCCAGAATAGCATCTTGTAGACCGGGCGGAACCGGGCCGAGCGCACCTTTGAGGTATCCAGCCACGGCAGCACAAAGAGGATCAGCAGGGAGGCGAACATGGCGATGACGCCGAATAGCTTGTCGGGAATGGCCCGAAGAATGGCGTAGAACGGCAGGAAGTACCATTCCGGCACGATATGCGCTGGTGTGACCAGTGGGTTGGCCGGAATGTAGTTGTCGGGGTGGCCCATATAGTTGGGCGCAAAGAACAGCACCAGTGCGAAAATGGTGCCGAACACACCCAAGCCGTACAGATCCTTCACCGTGTAATAGGGGTGAAAGGGGATACTGTCCTGAGGACCCTTGCGGTCGATGCCCAAGGGATTGTTGGAGCCATGATGATGCAGGGCCCAAAGGTGCACGAAGACCACGCCGATAATCACGAACGGCAACAGATAATGCAGACTGTAGAAGCGGTTCAGGGTCGGCTGATCGACGGAATAGCCGCCCCATAGAAAGGTCACGATGGATTCGCCAATCAACGGCACGGCCGAGAACAGGCTGGTGATCACGGTGGCGCCCCAAAAGCTCATCTGGCCCCAGGGCAACACATAGCCCATGAAGGCGGAGGCCATCATCAGGATGAAGATGATAATGCCCATCCACCACAGTATTTCCCGTGGCGCCTTATAAGAGCCGTAGTACATGCCGCGCAGGATATGGATATAGACCACAATGAAGAAAAACGAGGCGCCGTTGGCATGCATGTAACGCATCAGCCAGCCATAGTTCACATCGCGCATGATATGTTCCGTGCTGGCAAATGCCATGTCGGCGTGAGGCGTATAATGCATGGCCAGAATGATGCCGGTGACGATCTGCAATACCAGCATGATCCCGGCGAGGGAGCCCATGCTCCACCAGTAGTTCAGATTTTTCGGCGTTGGATAGACCCCGACCGCGCCGTGGATGAAACTGAAGATCGGCAGCCGATATTCAATCCATTTGACGATGGCGTTGTTGGATTCGAAACTTGAATGACCTGACATGGCTGCCCCTTAGCCGATTTTGATGTTGTTATCGTCCAGGTAGACATAGTCCGGAACCGGTAAATTCAGCGGTGCCGGTCCCTTGCGGATACGTCCCGAAGTGTCGTAGTGGGAGCCATGGCAAGGGCAAAACCAACCATTGTATTCCCCCTGTTGACCCAAGGGCACACAGCCCAAGTGGGTGCAGACTCCGACCATGATCAGCCATTCCGGCTTCCGGGCCCGGGCCTCGTCGCCCTCGGGGTCCGGCAAATCGGCCATGGGCACGGCCCTTGCCTCGGCAATTTCCTTTGCCGTGCGGTGACGGATAAAGACTGGCTTGCCGCGCCAATTGACCGTAATTGACTGTCCTTCCTCGATGCCAGATAAATCAACCTCGATCGAAGACAGTGCCAGTACGTCCCGAGAGGGATTCATCTGGTCGATCATGGGCCAGACCGCGCCCGCGACGCCGACAGCGCCCATGCCGCCCGCCGCCACATAAAGGAAATCCCGGCGGCTAGGGTCGTGTCCGCCCCCGCCTTTGTCTTCCGCCATGGTTTGATCACCTTCTTTTGATAATATCGGGAATTTGACAGTCACATATTTGTCACGGCAAGGGCCATTTGTCCAGCCATGGGCGGTTTTATTGCGGCTTAAATTTCGGGTAAAACGTTGCAGGCGCGCGGTTTTTCCGCCGCCCTGGTCAGATTACCGGGAATAGGCCATGGTAAGCCATGCGTCTGGCCCTCTATCAACCCGATATTCCGCAGAACACCGGCACATTGATCCGTCTCTGCGCATGCCTGTCCGTTCCATTGGATATTATCGAACCCTGTGGTTTTACCTTTACGGACCGCCAATTGCGCCGCGCGGCCATGGATTACGCCGATGACGTGAACCTGAAACGGCACGATTCGTGGGATCATTTCAAAGCCGACCGGGCCGACCGGGCCCATCGGTCGGGCCGGCTGGTTCTGGCCACCACCAAGGGCGACCGGGCCTACACCGCCTTTGACTTTCAATCCGGCGACACCATACTTTTGGGTCAGGAACAATCAGGGGTACCGGAAGAAATCCACGACCAGGCGGACGGACGCTTGCATATCCCCATGCAAAAGGGCGCCCGTTCATTGAATATCGCCGTCGCCGGCGCCATGATACTGGGCGAGGCCTTGCGCCAGACCCAAGGCTTTGCTACGGCACGATCTGACTAAGAATATCGAATCAAAAACACATTGGGAGATCTGCCCATGTCTCGCGCCTTACTGCGTCTATGTTTACTGTTGCTAATTTTGCCGGGGTCCGCGTCGGCCGCCGACCTGGGCATCGCCGCTTTTGAAGGGGTATGGCAGGGCAGCGCGGTGTCCGAAAGCGCCGTTAGCGCGAATTTTCAGCTCACCAGCCGGGATATCGATGTCACCATTCGGGTGGACGGCGGCGGTGGTTTCAATATCGTCTGGAATACCGTACAGCGGCAAAAGGGCGATCCAAATAATCCCCGCGCCAAGCTGAAAAGCACGACGATGCAGTTTGCGCCCCAGCGCCCTGGTGTCTGGCGCGGCGGCAACAATGGCGATCCCTTGACCGCCGCCTCGCCCTACGCCTGGGCCTATATCAAGGACCGCGGCCTGAAAATCATTACCCTGAGGATTTACCCTGACGGCCGGCACGAGACACAAATCTATAACCGCACCCTGTCGGGCACCGGCATGGTGCTGGATTTCGTCCGCAATGTTGATGGCGCGCAGGTGCGCCAGGCCACCGGCCGGCTGATCAAGGTGGCCAAATAGTGACGGCGCGGGTGGATACGGCGGTATTTGATCTGGGCGGCGTACTGATTGATTGGAGCCCCTATCATCTGTATCGGAGGTTATTTGACAACGACGAGGATATCGCCCGCTTTCTGGAAGAAATCGACCTGTTCAACTGGTTGCGCGGCGTCGACGCGGACATCGGCTTCCAACGCGGCGTGGCGGAGCTTTCGGCCCGCCTGCCCCACCACGCCGATTTGATCCAGGCCTATTGGGACCGTTGGGCCGAAACCCTGAACGGCACCTTCGATGATAGCCTGGCGCTGGTCGAGGAATTGCGTGCCATTGGCACGCCGCTGTATGTGATCTCCAACTGGTCGTCGGAAACCTGGCATCATGCGCAGGGCTTCCCCTTCCTGGAATGGTTCGACGGCGTTGTAGTGTCCGGCCTGGAGGGGGTGGCGAAACCCGACCCGACGATATTTACCCTGGCCTGTGACCGCTATGACCTTGTACCCGAACGCTGCGTTTTCATCGACGACATGGCCAACAATGTTGAAAGCGCGCGGAACTTGGGTTTTCACGCCATTCAGTTTCAAAACGCGCCGGCCTTGCGCCGGGACTTCGTGGCTTTGGGTTTACTGTCATGAACGATCAAATACCCAAGCTTGGCTTTATCGGCCTTGGCCTCATGGGCCAGGCTTTCACCCGGCGATTGTGCGGCCTGGGCTACCAGGTAACCGGTTTTGACCTTGATGGGGCAAAGGTAGAGACTGCCGCCGGCCACGGGGTGCTGGCGGCGTCCTCCGCCGCCGAGCTGACGGCGCGGTCGGATATCGTACTGCTCTGCGTGACCTCCACGGACGCTGTTCGGGCAGCGGTGTTCGGCCCGGGTGGCGTGGTCGAGGCGGCCAATGGCGGCAAACTGCTGGTGGATCATTCCACCACTATTGTTCAGGCCACCAAGGACATGGCGGCCGAATTGCGGGACCGGACCGCCATGGCCTGGGTCGACGCGCCGGTTTCGGGCGGACCGCCGGCGGCCGCCGCCGGCAGTCTGGCCATCATGGCGGGGGGTGGCGATGACGATATCGCCCGCGCCGTGCCCCTCATGGCGGATCTGGCGGCCCGGTTTACCCATATGGGTGACGTTGGCGCCGGGCAAATCACCAAGATGGTCAACCAGGTGCTGGTGCTGAACAATTACGCCGTCCTGGCCGAGGCC
>JAPYUH010000126.1:3504-6350 GCA_029936195.1 Alphaproteobacteria bacterium | reverse complement strand
CCTGGCCGAGGCCGGCGGCATCAACGCCGCCAAGATACCCGAGGCCCTGGGCGCCGGGCACGCGGGCAGCAACATGCTAGCGTCCATGTATCCCCGCATGGTGGCCCGGGATTTCGCCCCGGCCGGTTTCGCGAGGCAGATCCTGAAGGATCTGGACATGCTCCATGACTTGGCCAAGGACCTGGCGGTGCCCACGCCCATGTCCAGCCAGACCGCCAATCTGTACCGCATTCTCAATTCCAAGGGGCACGGTGAGTTGGACGGCATCGCGGTGCTGAAGCTGTTCGACGGCAACGACAATGTCTAGGGACCTGCACGACAGGGCCCTGGTTATTGACGGCCTGTCCTATCACAGCGATGGCTATACCGGCGATCTGCGCGAAGGCGGCGTCGATGCCCTGAACGTCACGGTCTGTCATTTCGAGGCGGATTTCACAGAGGCCTGCGAGCAGATCGCCGGCTGGCTGGCCCATTTCGCGGCTCCGGACGCCGGGTGGATGCAAATTCGGCAAGCCTCCGACTTCCAAGCGGCCCGTGATGGCGGGAAGATCGGCCTGATCATGGGCTGGCAGAACATGCGCCCGGTGGCCGATGATCTGGACCGTTTGTATCTGTTTCACCGATTGGGCGTCCGCATCATGCGGCCCACCTACAATTACCGAAACTTCATGGGTGACGGGAACCTGGAGAGCGAGAACGCCGGCCTCAGCCAACTGGGCCGGGATGCGGTGCGCTTGATGAACCAACTGGGCATCGCCATCGATATAAGCCATGTGGGCGACCAAACAGCCAGGGATATTCTCGCGCTTTCCACCCAACCGGTGCTGGCCACCCACGTGGATGCCCGCGCCCTGATCGATCTGCCCCGCAACAAGGACGATGGCCTGCTGCGCGCCGTGGGCGAGAGTGGCGGCGTGGTCGGGGTCAGCGTCTATGGCCCCATGTTGTGGGACGGCAACCCCGATCGCCGCCCGGACATGGACGATTTCATCCGCCATCTGGAGCATATTGTGAATTTGGTGGGTCACGATCACGTCGGCTTCGGCACCGACCTGCCGGTTTCCAATGATCTGCGCCGCACGGCCCAGATCGCCCGAAACCGGCGCCTGTGGTCGGGCATCTCGGATTATGGCGATTGCTTCGGCCATGATATCCCGGCCCGCTATATCGAAGCCGCCAACAACCACGGCAAATTGCCCAACGTCACCGCCGCCCTATTGGCGCGGGGCTGGGCGGGGGGTCACGTGGAAGCTTACCTGGGCGCAAATTTCGCCCGCGCGCTGGGCCGGATTTGGGGTTTTTAACGCCGGTATTCCGACAACGAGCCCGACTGCATGACCCGCCCCATCAGAGGCCGGCCGACGATTTCCTGAGCCAGTTCGGCGGCCTCGATCAAGGCATCCAGGTCGATGCCGGTTTCGATGCCCAGTTCGTGGCACAAATGGACCACATCCTCGGTGCAGACATTGCCGGCGGCGGAATGGTTCTTCACCTTGGCGAACGGACAGCCGCCCAGACCGCCGATGGAACTGTCGAAATGCGGCACCCCCATCTCCAGCGCGGCCAGTACGCAGGCCAGGCCCAGGCCCCGGCTGTCGTGCAGCTGGAGGCCGAATTCCAGTTCCGGGTAGGCCTCGCGCAAGGCGCCGATGCGCCGGCGGATCGTATTGGGATTGGCCCAGCCCATGGAGTCGTCGAGGTCAATTCTTGGCAATGGCCGCCCCTGGGCCCGGCACAGCTCCACCGTGTGGCGGACTTCCACCATGACATCTTCCATCGACACCTCGCCCTCGAAATTGCAGCCGAAGGCGGAAAGCACATAGACTTGTTCCAAGGGCACGTTATGGCGGTCGTATAATTCGCTCCATTGCCCCAAGCGGTCGCGCGCCTCGGCCTTGGTGCAATTGTTGTTGGCCATGCAGAACCCGTTCGAGGCATAGAGCACAACCGAGCCCAAGTGATCGACTTGCGGCACTTCCAAAGCCTGTTCGAAACCCCAAGGGTTGAGGGCCAGGGCGGTGTAGCGGGTTCCTGGACGTTTGTTCAGTGCGGCGAACAACTGGCGGCTGTCAGCCATGGTGGGCACCACCTTTGGGTTGACGAACGAGGCAGCCTGGATGGCCGGCACCCCGGCCGCCGCGATAGCCTCGATCAAGGCGACCCGTCTGGCCAGGGGGAAATGCCGGTTTTCGATCTGAAACCCTTCGCGGGGGCCATGATCGTGGAAAATGACACTGCCCGGCAGATCCGACATTGGCTTGCTCCTCACGCATTTCGTGGCGGTCTTTATACACGTTGGTGAAGCCGAGCCGGGAGCAATTTTCCGCCGGGTTTTGGAGGGCATCCAGGCCACATGAAATTGTGATCGCCAGGTGGCTAGCTTTTTCCGCCGCAAAACCCACATATTAAGCAGCTTCCTCGGCACCGGTCTCTTGGATGGAAGGCACGGTGTGAATTCAAACATGGGAGGTGCGTACATATGACCACATTCGACAAACGGGAGCGGGCATTCGAGGCGAAATTTGCCTTGGATCAGGAGACACTTTTCAAAATTGGTGCGCGGCGGAACAAGTTGTTCGGCTTGTGGGCGGCGAAACAATTGGGGCTCGGCGGGGTGGATGCGGAAGCCTATGGCAAACTGGTCGTCAATTCCGATTTCCGGACACCTGGCCGTGACGATGTGTTCGAAAAGGTCTGGGGTGATTTTCAGGACAAGGGCCTGCCCCTAGCCCCTGACAAGGTGCGCCGGAAACTGCAAGAATATTTCTCCGTGGCCCGGGAACAGATCCAGCCCCGTGCCCCCCGGCAGCCCAATCATGGCGCCATCTCGGCCGCCGCCCTGAACC
>JAPYUH010000126.1:0-3404 GCA_029936195.1 Alphaproteobacteria bacterium | reverse complement strand
CCCCACCCGGCCACCCACGTGAGTATCGTAATGGGTGGCCGGGTGGGGGCGTGGGCGGCTTGGATCAAGCTTGAAAAGCATTAGGCGAACACTGCCGCCGCAAACAAAACCCTGACCCGGCGCCGGGCTGCCTCTATACTCGTCCCGTACCGGGGACGCGTAGGGGTTTAACATGACAAATTCGACCATCGACCTAATGGCCGAGGCCAAGTCGCGGCAGAGCCAGACCGTGGATCTGCGCCGGCGCATCCATATGCTGCCCGAACTGGGCAATGAGCTGCCGGAAACCAAACAGGTCGTGCTCGACGCCATCGCCGGCCTGGATCTGGAAGTGCGCGAAAGTACCCAGACCTCCGGCGTGGTGGCCACGTTGCGCGGCGGCCGCCCAGGCAAAATGATCCTGCTGCGCGGCGACATGGATGCCCTGCCCATGCAAGAGGAAACCGGCCTGGACTATGCCTCCAAGATCGATGGGCGGATGCATTCCTGCGGCCATGACGCCCACACCTCCATGCTGGCCACCGCCGCCCACATGCTGTGCGGCCATCGCGACCGCCTGAAGGGCGATATCAAGTTCATGTTTCAGCCCGGCGAAGAGGGTTTCAAGGGCGCCAAGATCATGCTGGACGAGGGCATTATCGCCGAGGGGGGCGAGCCCGACGCGGTCTTCGGCATGCATGTGGACCCGCGCCGGGCCACGGGCATCATTGGGGGCCGGGAAGGCAACGCGCTGGCCGCCGCCGATACCTATCATATCAAGATCATCGGGGTTGGCGGTCATGCGGCCCGCCCCCACGACAGCAATGATCCCGTACCCGTGGCCTGCCATGTGGTCACGGCCCTGCAAACGGCGGTGACCCGGAAATTCAATGTCTGGGATCCAATCATTCTGACCGTGGGCAGAATAGCGGCGGGAACGAAAAGCAATATCATTCCCGAATTCGCCGATATGTCCATCACCCTGCGCAGTTTCTCGGACCACGCCCGGGACCTGGCGGAGCGGACCATTTGCAACATCGCCACCAAGACCGCCGAAGCCCACGACATGACGGCCGAAATCAAGGTGGTGAAGGGCTATCCGGCCACGGTCAACGACGGCGCCTTCGTAGACCTGGTGGAAAGCACGGTTTTGAAGACCTTTGGCCAGGGCGCCTTTGCCCGCGATGCCGACCCGCGCATGGGCTCGGAAGATTTCTCCTACATCCTGCAACGCTATCCCGGCGCCTTTGTGTTTCTCGGCTGCGCCCCCAAGGGCGTCAATCCCGATGGCGCGCCGGGCAACCATTCCCCCTATATGATGATCGACGAAGACGCCATGGCCATGGGTGCCGCGACCCATGCGGCGGTGGCGTTCGAATTCCTTAATGGTGGTGTGGAATAAGGCGAACGTTGACAGCTATGTTTTTCCGCGTCGAAATCGCCACCCGCATGGAACGCAATGCGGCCATCGCCTCTGTGCGCGATGCCATTGTCCAATGCGGCGGCTGGATCACCGGCCATCAATTGTTCTCCAACATGGCGGCATCGATCAGTTGCGAGGTACCCCTTCGTTGTGCCGGGAAACTGATCACGTGCCTGCGGGATGCGGAATTGCAGCCTGACTATCAGGGCGACATCCCGCAAGGTTCGGACGGCGACCTGCGCGTCGGTATATCCCTCACCTTTATCCACACCGAACCTGATCTAAAGCGCGAGGTCCCCGCCTTCGGCTAGGCCGGAGTGTGGTGGCGCCGGCAGGATCATGGAAGACAGCCATTACCTATATAACGCCGCCATGCGTGCGCGGATCGCCGCCAATCTGGACGATTTTCAGCGCACGACCATCTCGTCGACAGGTCTGAAACATGCGGCGGTGGCCCTGACCGTTGTTTGCGCCGAAGACGGGCGCGAGGGCGCCTATGTCCTAACCCGGCGGACCTCCAAACTGAACAGCCACGGCGGCCAGTTCGCCCTGCCCGGCGGCCGCATCGACCCCGGCGAAACCCCCACCCAGGCCGCCCTGCGCGAATTGCGCGAGGAGGTCGATCTGGACCTGGGCGAAGACGCGGTTCTGGGCCTATTGGATGATTATCAAACCCAATCGGGCTATCTGATCACGCCAATTGTCGTTTGGGCCGGCGGGTCGGCGAAGATGACCGCCAACACGGACGAAGTTGCCCGCATCCACCGCATCACTTTCCGCGAACTGAACCGCTCCGATAGCCCCACCTTCGAAGACATCCCCGAAAGCACCCGCCCCGTCATCCGCCTGCTAATGGGCGACGACGCCCTGCACGCCCCCACGGCGGCCATGGTCTACCAATTCCGCGAAGTCTGCCTGCATAACCGCCAAACCAGGGTCGCCCATCTAGGCGAACCGGTTTGGGCCTGGCAGTAGCAACGTATGTTTCACGGGGACGTAGTCCGTTTGTTGCAGGTATCACGAGATCACGTCCCCGTAACTCTCTTTTGCAGAGGTGGCGAGACCTTGAATAGAAAAACGTGATCACTCTACACAAAGTTCGATTTTCAGAACGTATTAGGAACAAAACTCGACAAAAGGCGGTATTTTTCCTATAATTAGCCGATTCTAAAAAAATAAAACAGGGAGGTAGTTGATTGAAAACAAACTGAGCTGTGAAAATGGCCCAACCAGAGCAAGTTTCAGTCGGCGCGAATCAAAGCCGGCTTAATTGGAGAGAATGGACTGAGGACATAGACGACGATCCACGGTTCAATATTGACAATCCTGGAAGTATCACGAATTTAGTTGAGACTGCGGCTCCAGAAGATGTTGTGTCGATCGAAAAACGCTATAGGAAACTAAAGACTCCTGTTCGCTGCGCATTTTGTCAGCGACATCAAAAACATAAATGGGGGTTTGTTGTCTCGTTAAGAAGCAACCGACGTGCATTGATGGGGCACAATTGTGGTGATAGGCATCTATCAGAAAACTTCAAGAGACTCGTAAATGTTTGTGAAGAAAACGAACGCAAAGTAATGTATGCGGCGCGAATTGAGCCTTTATCGATTGCATTGGACGATGTTTCGCAAATTTTGAAATCCTGGCGAACTAGTTTACGAACGGCTACTAATTTCCGGAGACAATTCCGCGAACTTTATCCGGACATCGAACGAGAACTGTACCGAGCCGCTAAAACGCAGGAAGGTCAACTCTCATGCATTGTTCAAATTCGCGATTATGCGGCGGAAGAGTCTCGTGATGCCTTATTGAGTGACGGCGACCGACGCAAAGGTATACCGGCCAAGAAGGAGCATATTACGTCTTGATCGTTTTCTATTATGGTGAGACCAAAACCACAACGATACATGAGGAAGCATTTAGGTATTAGATGTGTGCAAAAGGTCAATAATACCCATATCTAGTGGCAACAAATTAACAGGCTTCAAAACCTTCCTACTTA
>JAPYUH010000125.1 GCA_029936195.1 Alphaproteobacteria bacterium | reverse complement strand
ATCCATGATTGATAAGGCGTCATCGAACTTGCCCTGCATCATCATCGTCCTCGCCAGGCCGTTGCGGTACCAGTTGGGGTGAATAGGGTTCAGCAACATTGCAGCACGAAAATGATCTTCCGCCTCGGGGTAATCGCCCGCATAGCTTAGGGCAAATGCCAGAAAGGCCCGGCTATCGGCGCTGCCAGGGGAAAGTTCGCAGCCACGCTGCGCTAATTCCACGCCTTCCGCATAGCGGTCCTGTGCACCCGCGATCATGGTGGCTAATCCCGACGCCCATGATACGGATGCATCAATCCCCAAAGCGCGCTCCGCGCATTCGTAGGCTCGTCGAAATTTGGTTTAGCTGTCGCCAGTATAACCCAAGCGACCATCCCACCAATAAGTGAAGCCCAGGGTCGCCCAGGCATAAGCAAAATTGCTATCCCGCGCGATGGCCTTTTCGGCCAAGGCACGAGCGTCCAAATAGTCACTTGAGTTAAATCGCATGAACAACTCAGTTGCGCGAACACAGAGTTGCCAAGCTTCGATATTATTGGTGCCCCGCGCCAGCACCGCCGCCTCCTCGCCATCGGTTAGATTGACCCTCAGCGCGGTAACGATCTCCTTGGTGATCTGGTCCTGGATATCGAAAATGTCATCACTGGTACGGTCGAACCGTTCGGCCTAGACGTGGCTGCCGTCGGTAGCGTCGATCAACTGGGCAGTGATGCGCAGGCAATTGCCGCCGCTGCGGATGCTGCCTTCCAGCACATAGCGGACGCCCAGTTCCGAGGCGACTTTGCGCAAGTCAATGGCCTGGCCCTTATAGGCAAAGGTCGAATTGCGGGCGATGACGCGCATGCGGGAGATTTTTGACAGCGCCGTGATGATGTCCTCGGCCATGCCGTCGGCGAAGAATTCATGGTCGGAGTCCGAGGACATATTGTCGAAGCACAGCACGGCGATGGAGGGTTTGTCGTGCTCCACCGGCTCGGGGATTTTGTTCGGCCTTTCGTCGTTGGGCGACCAATGCCAAACTTGCAGGGGCCGGGCGATATTTTTCAAGGTTTGCGCGCCACCGTCCGTAAAAGCAGTATCCAGGCGGTCGCGGATATCCTCATGCACGCGGGCGGATATGGCCACGCCGCCTGGCTCCGCAATCTCCTGCAGGCGGGCGGCGATATTAACGCCGTCGCCCAGGATGTCTTCGCCGTCAATAATAATATCGCCCAGGTTAACGCCAACGCGGAAGACAATGCGCCGCGACACATCGATGCCGTCGTTGCGTGCCGCAATGCCCTGTTGGATTTCGATCATGCATTGGGTGGCGTCCACCACGGAGGCGAATTCCAGCAATAGGCCATCGCCCATGGTTTTGACGATGCGGCCGCCGTGGTCCTGGATTAAGGCGTCGATCACTTCGGCGCGGTGGCCGCGCAGGCCGGCAAGCGTGCCGGTCTCGTCCACGCCCATCAGCTTGGAATAGCCAACCACGTCGGCCGAAACAATGGCCGCCAATCTGCGCTGGATTTTCTCCACCACCAATTCGGTCCCGTTACGCGGCCACGCGCTCGGCAATAGCGATGATGCGGCTCATCTCGCGCAGCACCGGCTTTTCGATCAGCTTGCCGTCCACCACCACCAGACCCGTGTCCGCATCGGCGAAGGCGGCCAGGATGCGCCGGGCGTGGGCCACCGCGGCTTCGTCCGGGGTAAAGACGCCGTTCAGTATGGGGATCTGTTTTGGGTGGATCGATCCCTTGCCGGAAAACCCCAGATCCCGCGCTAGACTAGCCTCCCGCGCCATGCCGTCCAGGTCCTCCAGGTCCAGGTAGGGCACGTCGATGGCGTCGATACCCACGGAGGCGGCCGCATGGGCGACCCTGGAGCGGGCATAAAGCAGCGGCTCCCAAGCATTCTTGCAACGCAGTTCGGCCGCCATGTCAACGCCGCCAAAGAACAGCGCATCGATGCGGGGAGAGGCATGGGCGATCTCGTATGCCGCCTCCAGGCCCTGATTGGTTTCAATGATGATGTGCAGGCGGGTGTCATGGCCGCGCTCGGTCAGCAGATCATCCAGCCAGACTACTTCGTCGGGGGTCATCACCTTGGGCAGCATTAGGGCGGGGGGCGGCGTGGCGGAGGCAATGACCGCTTGCACATCCAACAGACCGAATTCCGTGCGCAGGCAGTTGATGCGGACAATGCGCTCCACGCCATCGTCCGCTTGCGGTTCCGCAAATAGTCCCAAACCACTTTCCCGTGCGGCGGCCTTGTCCCTCGGTGCGATGCCGTCTTCCAGTTCGACACAGACGATATCGGTGCCGCAGGCCAGCGCTTTCGGAAACATATCGGGCCGCAGGCCGGGGGAAAAAATGAAACTGCGCCGCGGCCGTACGCTACTTACCCGTGTCTCGTTCATTCTCTAGTCCTCCCGGCCGGCCGGCCATGATCCGGCCATGTTCCGTTCTGGGCGCACATGGTTATCGGCTGGAGGTGTGTTTATCACGAAACAGCGGCCAAGTGTTTTAATCCTCAGGCATTTAAAGGCTTGCAACCGGCTAGCTACGGTGCCATGTAGGGCCACTCGTTGCACCTCGCCCCGATGAAATTCGGGATTTCGTGCATCTATGAGAGGTGCGGCTCGCCTGATACCGGAAGCCGCTACTATTATGATCGTTTGAAGGGAGTAGCAATGGCTACCGGAACTGTGAAATGGTTTAACCCCACCAAGGGGTTTGGTTTTATCGAGCCGTCTGATGGCTCGAAAGATGTCTTCGTGCATATTTCGGCGGTGGAGCGGGCTGGCCTGCAAAGCTTGCGCGAAGGCCAGAAGGTTGAATTCGAGCTGGTTGCCGGCCGTGACGGCCGCTCGGCGGCAGAAAACCTGGTCGCGCAAGACTAGAGCAATTTTTGGCTGTTTGGTGCCGCTTTGGCGGACTGAATAGTTGCTATAATTATTCTGCCTTAACAAACAAGGCGCACTTTTTTCGAATGCGCCTTGGGCACGGCCCGTTACGTAATTTGTGTTTGCGTCCGCGGCTGGATAATCCAGCCGCGGCGTATTCATGCCCGTAATTTGCTGCCGGAAGGGCGTCGTTGCGTCCGCTTGGCGGAAAGATAGGTGGTCCCCATGGCCCGGAAGCCAAACTACAATTTCGAACGCCAGGAACGTGACCGCCGCAAGGCCGAGAAAAAGGCCGCCAAGGCAGCCGCCAAGGCGGAAAAAGCCGAACGGGCCAAGGCTGGTTTGGAAGATTTGGAAGAGCCGGGCATCGACGAGACGGCGGAACCGGAATAATATCTTATTCGACGTCCACCACGGGGTCCGCGTCCGCCATAGCCACCACGTCCACCATGGCCACTGCGGCCATACCGTACTCCAAGCCTGCATCGGCCAGGATGCGCCAAGCATAATCGGCGAAACTGCGTCCCACATGTATATGATATACGCCGCCGGGCCGGATCCATAGGGTCATGGCGATGCCGGCAAGAACGCTGCGCGTGCAGCGCCCCGGTCCCAGCGCCCCGCCGGCCAGATCGAGGGGACACAGCTTTGCCAGGACGTCCCCCCCGCGCGGCCCCGACAGGGCGATAACCTGCTGGCCATCGCCATTGGTGACCAGGGCATGGCGGCAACCGGCCAAGGTTTCGGCCAGCCGCTTCCCGCACCCCCGACCCAGGACCAGCCATTCGCTGGGACCCAGCCACAGGGCCGCAATGCCGTCCGACATGGCCCCATGATTGGGCGCCACGGGTAGATCGAAACCCAAGGCGCCTCGGCAACCTTGCAAAAATGCCGCATCATCGCTTTCCCCGCGCAGGATTAACGAGGGGCGATAAGGCAGGGCCGCCATTGTCACGCCCGCAACCCCTGATGCATCGCCGGTTACCGTGGCATCATCTGCCGCGGCATCGTCTGACGCAGCACTAATTGGCGCGCGGAGGGCCAGGTGGGCCAGGGGTTCGTGTCGTGCTTGGCTCATTTGGCCCGCGCTCCCGGATCCAGAAAGCGGGGCGCCGTCACTTCCGCCCGCACCGCCTGACCGTCAAAGGCCACATATATGGTCTCCCCATGACGTTCATGGCCGCCGTGGAGCAGCGCCAGGGCAAAGGTACGGCCCAAGTTGGGGCTGCGATAGCTTGATGTCACGTGCCCCATGGCCAATTGTGGTGGCGAGGGATCGGCACCGCCGATCAATTGGGCGCCCTCTGGCAGACGAAGATTTGTGTCTTGGGGCAACAGGCCGACCAGTTGCGGGCGGTCGGTGCGCAGGCTATGGGCGCGGGACAGAGAGCGTTTGCCCAGAAAATCCTTCTTGCCGCTGACCATTCGCCCCAAGCCAAGATCCTGGGGTGATACCGTGCCGTCGGTTTCCTGTCCCACCATGATGAAGCCGACCTCGGCGCGGAGCACATGCATGGCCTCGGTCCCGAACGGCGTAATCGCGTATTTCTGCCCCGCCGTCATCAAGGCATTCCACAGGGCCATGCCGTGGCCGGCGGGGACATTGATCTCAAACGACAATTCGCCCGTGAAGCCGATGCGAAAGACCCTTGCCGCCAGGCCCGCTACCGCGCCATCCTGCCAGGTCATATGGGGAAAGGCTTCCGCGCTCAGATCCCAATCCGGGGCCAGTTCCGCCAGCAGGGGCCGGGCCATGGGCCCGCAAATGGCGGCGACCGCCCATTGTTCCGTGGAGGAGGTGCAATAAACCTGTAATTCCGGCCATTCCGTCTGGCACCAGCTTTCCAGCCAGTCCAGCACGTGGGCCGCGCCGCCGGTGGTGGTGGTCATATGGAAATGCTCCGGACCCAGGCGGGCGGTGACGCCGTCGTCGAACACCATGCCGTCCTCGCCCAGCATCAGGCCGTAACGGCAGCCGCTTACCGCGAGGCCCTTCCAGCCGTTGATGTAAATGCGGTTGAGAAATTCGGCGGCGTCCGCGCCCTGGATGTCGATCTTGCCTAGGGTGGTGGCGTCCATGATGGCGACGGAGGTGCGCGCGGCCAAAACCTCCCGGTCCACCGCTTGATCCTTGTCCTCGCCGGCGCGGGGGAAATAATAGGGCCGGTGCCACTGTCCCACCAATTCGAAGGCGGCGCCGTTGTCCTGATGCCAGCCGTGCATGGGCGTACGCCGCACCGGGTCCAACAGCGGCCCAATGCGCCTTCCGGCCAGGGCGCCGAACGTCACCGGCGAAAAGGGCGGGCGAAACATTGTGTGGCCAACCTGCGGTATGGGCACGTCCAAGGCCCTGGCAACGATACCCAGGGCGTTGATGTTCGATGTCCGGCCCTGATCCGTGCCCATGCCGGTGGTGGTGTAACGCTTCACATGCTCGATGGAGCGGTAGCCCTCCCGCGCTGCCAGTTCCAGGTCGGCGGCGGTGACGTCGGATTGGAAATCGACGAAGGCCTTGCCGGCATCGTCACCCGGTATTTTCCAGATCGGCAGCGGCGGCGTCAGGGCCGGTTCCTCCCCCGCCATCGCGTGGCGCGGGCCCCGGCCCCGGCGGCGGTGGCCGGCGTCATTGGCTGCCCGGTTGCCGGCTTCCGCGCCCAAGGCCAGGCAATCGCCCAGGCTGAAGGCACCGTTGGCGGCGCCGGCCACGCGCACCGCTTGTTGGGCACGGCCGGGCAGGAAACAGCCCAGGCCCTCGTCCCATAACAGCTTGGCCCCGGATTGAGAGAGCAGATGCAGGCTCGGCGTCCAGCCGCCCGACAGGCACAGCAGATCGCAGTCCAGCCGCCGGCCAAGGCCGCCGACCAAGCCGGTGCCTGTATCGTTCAACTTGCCGACACGAACCGCCTCGACCGCCCGCCGTCCCTCGACGGCGCTGACCACGCGGCCGGCCATGATCTCGATCCCGGCATCGTCCAGGGCCGCGACCCAGCCCAAGGGCGTTTCCGCGCGCAAGTCGACCAGAGCGGCAACATCGATGCCCGCCTTGGCAAGATCCAGTGCCGTGCCATAGGCGCTGTCATTATTGGTGAACACCACCGCCCGCCGGCCGGGCCGGACAGCATGGCGGTTCACATAGCCGCGCACCGCGCCCGCAAGCATGACGCCGGGGCGGTCGTTGTTGGCCAGCACCAAGGGACGCTCCAGGGCACCGGTGGCCAGGACAACCTGTTTGGCCCGCACCTGCCATAGACGTTGGCGGGGCTGATGGGGTTCGGGCGCCGGCCCATGGTCGGCGACCCGTTCCAGCATGGTCAGGGCGTTATGGTCGTAATAGCCGGCCACCGTGGTGCGCGGCAACAGACGCACATTGTCCGAATTGGCGAGTTCGGCCGCCATGGCCCCGACCCAGTCCATGCCGGGCGCCCCATCGATTTCCTGGTCGTTGCCCAATAGGGCACCGCCGAATTCCGCGCCCTCGTCCGCCAGGATAACCCGCGCCCCGGTCCGCCCCGCCATGCGGGCCGCCGCCAGGCCCGCCGGCCCGCCGCCCACCACCAAGACATCGCAATGGGCGTACTGTTTTTCGTAGCGGTCGGGATCGGCCGCCGTCGCCGCACGGCCCAGGCCCGCCATGCGGCGGATCACCGCCTCGTATGCGGGCCACATATTGCCCGGCCACATGAATGTCTTGTAGTAGAAGCCGGCCGGGAACAGGGGCGAAAGGCGGTCGTTCACGGCGCCGAGGTCAAAGCGCAGGCTGGGCCAGCGGTTCTGGCTTTCCGCCACCAGGCCGTCATACAACGCCACTTCGGTGGCCCGCACATTGGGCTCGGCCCGGCCTCCCGTGCGCAGGCGCACCAAGCCGTTGGGTTCCTCGCCCCCCGCCGCCATCAGGCCGCGGGGGCGGTGATATTTGAAACTGCGCCCGATCAGTTGCACGCCGTTGGCTAGCAAGGCCGAGGCCAGGGTATCGCCGGGGTGTCCCCGCATGGCTTCGCCGTCGAAACGAAAATTCAGATGCTCCGAACGATCGATGCGGCCGCCCTGGGCCAGGCGATTGATCTGCGCTCTCATTCGGGTAATTCCGGCTTGGCATCGCCAACGTGATAGATGGCCAGGATTTCATGGCTGATGGTGCTGCGCGCTATGTTGAACCAGCGGCCGCAGCCCAGGCCGTGGCGCCATCGTTCGAAATAGACGCCTTTATGGTTCGACCGCATGAAGACATAATCACCCCAGGCCGCATCATCCATGTTTTCGGAATTCAATGGCCGGGCAATATGACCTTCACCGCCGCAGGCAAATTCCTCCTCCGAACGGGGGCCGCACCATGGGCAATCCAGCAACAGCATTAGGGGGCCCCCATTAGTGCGCAACCGCCGCCGCGCCGTGCTCGGCCACCAAGGCGCCGCTATAAAACCGCTCCAATGCAAAGGGCGCGTTGATGGGATGGGGTTCTCTTTTCGCCAGGGTGTGGGCGAACAGATGTCCCGAACCCGGCGTCGCCTTGAAACCGCCCGTGCCCCAGCCGCAGTTGAAATACAGCCCCCCGATGGGCGTATCGGAAATGATCGGGCTGGCGTCGGGGCAGATATCCACGATGCCGGCCCATTGCCGCATCATCTTCAAGCGCGAGGTGATGGGAAACAGCTCCACCACCGCCCGAATGGTCTCCTCTATCACCGGCAGGCTGCCTCGTTGGGCGTAGGATGTGTAGCCATCGATGCCGGCGCCGATCACCAATTCGCCCTTGTCGGACTGGCTCATATAGGCATGCACCTTGTTGGACATGATGACTGTGGGCATGACCGGTTTTATGGGTTCCGATACCAGGGCCTGCAGGGGGTGGCTTTCCAAGGGCAGGCGAATACCCGCCATGGCCGCCAGCACCGAGGAATGCCCCGCCGCTACCACGCCCACCAGGGGCGCGCGAATATCACCCAGGGAGGTCCGCATGCCCTCGATCCGGCCCGCCTGGATATCGAAACCCGTGACCTCGCAATTCTGGATGATATCCACGCCTTGTTTGTCGGCACCCCGGGCATAGCCCCAGGCGACCGCATCATGGCGGGCCACGCCGGCGCGGCGCTGCAAGGTGCCGCCGACGACGGGATAGCGGATGTTGGGGTCCAGGTTCAGGATCGGGCACAGTTCGGCCAGCTGTGTCGGGGTCACCCATTCCGCGTCGACGCCGGCCAGTTGGTTGGCATAGATGCGGCGCATTAACTCCCGTTCCTCGCCCGGATCATGGGCCAGATTAATCACGCCCCGGGGGGAAAACATGACGTTGAAGTTCAATTCCTGGCTCAAACCCTCCCACAGTTTCAGGGCATGGTCATAGATCGCGGCACTTTCCGGGTTCAGGTAGTTGGAGCGCACGATGGTGGTATTGCGCCCCGTGTTGCCGCCGCCAATCCAGCCCTTTTCCAGCACCGCGATGTCATGCATGCCGTACCGCTTGGCCAGATAATAGGCGGTCGCCAGCCCATGCCCGCCACCGCCGACGATGATGGCGTCATAGGACGGTCGCGGTTTTGGGCTGCGCCAGGCCTGGGGCCAATCGCGGTGACGCCGCAAGGCATTGCGCGCCAGGGTGAAGATCGAATAGTTTGCCATGGATTCTCAAGATGCCCAATTCAACATGCGACCACCGCATCATATAGCGCTTTGGAAAGGCCGACCATGAGTAACGATCCGATTTACATGACCAAATCCGGCGAGATCGCCGAAATCGTGCTGAACCGCCCCGACAAGCTGAACGCCCTGAATGCCGAAGTCTGGCAAGGCATCATCGATCTGTTCGGCCAGGCCGGTGCCGACGATGATGTGAAGGTTGTGATCCTGCGTTCCTCCGCCCCGCGGGCTTTTGCCGCCGGGGCCGATATTTCGGAATTTCCCATTGTTCATGCCACCGCCGAGAGCGCCGGGGCCTATCACGACAAGATCCGCACCGCCTATGACGCCATCGCCTCCCTGGACAAGCCGACCATCGCCATGGTGCGCGGCGTCTGTTTCGGCGGCGGCTGCGCCATCGCCCTGAACTGCGATCTGCGCTATGCGGACACCACGTCGAAATTCTGCATCCCGCCGGCCCGCCTTGGCATCGCCTACAGCTTGTCGGAAACCAAACGCCTGTCGGACCTGATCGGGCCCTCCCGGGCCAAGGAAATGTTGATGGGCGCCAAGGTGATCGAGGCGCAAGAGGCCCTGGCCATCGGTCTGGCCACCCGCCTGTTCGCGCCGGAGGAGCTGGAGGCCGAAACGTTTGCCTTCGCCCAGAACCTCTGCAACCTCTCCCAATTCACGATCCGGGCGGTGAAGACCATGGTCGGTGAAATTCTGGAAGGCGCGGTGGATGAAACCGACAACTCCCGCCGCCTGCGGGCCGAAGGTTTTCAGGGCGCCGATTATATCGAGGGCCGAGATGCGTTTCTGGAGAAGCGTAAGGCCAGCTTCACCTATCGATAACGGTTCAATCCAGTTCGAGAGATACCACCAGGGCGGCGGAGGCGATGACGGCGGTATCGCCAATGGCTTCGTCCGCCACGTCCAAGCCGCCCTTCACCACATTCACTGTGACCGTGCCGTAGGGCAGGGCGGCCTGCACCACGTCCCGGTCCACGGCGGCCGGGTTCTGCACGCCGATGGTGACGTCCACATACATGCCCTCGACCCCGACGCCGAGGGTGCGCAGCATGGTCAGGGATGAATGGTGCAGGGCATCGTCGATGGCGCGGCAGGCGGCCTTGGTATAGTCGCCGCCGTGCAGGTCGTTGCCGGCGCCCATCTCCAATATCACGCGTTTCTTTGTCATGATCCGTCCTCCCTATGCCACGTCCAGATAGACGGCGGCGGTGGCGTGCGCCATCAAAGTGGCGTCCGTGCCTCCATCGTTGGGGATTTCCAAGCCGCCTTCCACCACCTCGACCGTGCCCGTGCCGTGGGGCAGAACGGCCAGGACGGCCTGCTTGTCCACTTGACCGGGCCGGGGCACGCCGATGGTCACGGCGACCCGCATGGAATCCACATCGAGATCCAGGGCATTGGCTATGGTCAGGGAGTTGTGCCACAGGGCGTCGCGAAGGGCCCGGACGGCGGCCTTGGTGGGATCCGTGCCGCGGATGTCCGTGCCCATGCCGATTTCCAGCACCATGCGTTTCATTGTCATCTCGTAACCATCTCCGGTGAAAATTATCCTTCCATGCTTTAGAATCCCCATTCCCGGAAGTCCACATGAATGATGAAAAACATGGCTGATCTACGAATTTTCTCCTATTTGCCCAATCCGCGGATCTGGAAGGCGACCATCGCCGCCCGCCTGTGCGGGGTGGAGGTGGAGTTGCGCGGCGCCCGGCCTGGCGAGTTGGCGGACTGGCTGTGGGATTTCGATGCCCGCCCATTGACCGACGAAGACCGGGCGGAAACCGGTTTGGCCCGGCAAAGCCGAACCGGGTTTGGCGGCAAATTGTTTAAGACCGACGCATTTTTGAGGGCGCATCCGTTTGGCACCGTGCCGGCTGCGTTTGGCCCCGATGGCGAGGTGGGCATATTCGAATCCAACAGCATCGGCCGTGCCGTTGCCCGCCTGCGCCGTCATGGACCGGCGCTGTATGGCGATGATCCTTATTCAGCCACGCGGATCGACAGTTTTCTGGACGTCAGCCTGGTCTTCGCCCGCGACGGCCAGACTTATCTACTGGCTCTGAATAACGACAAGGTGGATGCGGCCATCCATGCCAGTGCGCAAGCCGCCTTCGAGACATACATGAACGGCATGGAGGCCGCCCTGTCACCCGGCCGCGGCTATCTGGTCGGCGCTGACCTGACCCTCGCCGATATTGTCTTTGCGGCCGAATTGTGCTCGTTCGCCCGCGAAGCGGTGCATCATGGAAAATTGTCGGCAGCGGGCCTGCCGATGATCTTTGATAACGGCGCCTCGGAATCCTATCCCGGCGCCATGGCCCATTTCGAACGCTTGTGCGCCCATCCGGCCTTTGTCCCGGATATCGCCCCGTTCATGGCGAAAATTGAAGCCCGCCGGCAACAAGCGGCGGCCGTTTGAAAAGGCCTTATGCCAAGTACTAGAGCGTTTTCAACTTTCGTTGAATCACCGGGCCACCCGCTCCCCCGGCCCAGCCACCCACAGGGTACCATTTATGGGTGCCAATAGAATCTGTGGGGCCGGGGGAGCGGGTGGTTCAGACTGCATTGAAAATGCTCTAGTATCAGTGCCGCGCCTGGGTAGGCGGCGTATCGTCCGCAAGGTCCATGTCATCCTCCGCCGTCATGGCGCCGGCGGAGGCGGCGGCGAGAATTTCCCCCGCCGTGGCGCCTGATGAAGTGGCGGCGTAGGCGGCAAATTCCAACAAGGTCAGGGCCATGCACTTGGGGCATATATTCTCCCGCGCCATGGCCGTCATCAGGCCGGTGCCGACCGCATCATCAATCAGGCCGCGAATTTCATCTTCATATTCGTCGGCATGTTTGAAATCGTCTTCCATTGTTTGGCTTTCTCAAATTGACCACGTATTCTACAGGTACTCTAAATCAAATTAGCCGAAACCGGCATTTCGGTTTCGGCTAATCGCATCAAATTTCGTTGTGTTCCCTAGAACTGGACCAGGATCTCC
>JAPYUH010000124.1:2548-11540 GCA_029936195.1 Alphaproteobacteria bacterium | reverse complement strand
CATTTTGTTCGCATGACCGTGCGCTCCCGGCGCGGTTGGATCAAAGGAGACCTAGAAATGTTGATGAATACTTCGTCCGTTCCCATATACCGCAATCCCCTGGCCGCCGCTCCCCTGCTGGTCCGCTTGATCGGTCTGTGGCTCGGGCGCTGGCACCAACGGCAGGACTTGCGCGAGTTGGATCAACGCATGCTCAACGATGTGGGAAACTCCCGCGCCCAGCGGAACCACGAACTGGGCAGGCCATTTTGGTGGTAGTCGGGGGATAAGTGTCTTATTGCGCGTCGCCGTTTCTATTTTTTTTGGCCGTGCCCTCGTCTTGCACTGGATCGTCCCTTGCCGCTTGAGCCGATCCGACGGCGGGAAAATGGGTCGGTCTGCGGACTGCGGCATGCAGCAGCGCCGACTTGATTTTCGATAGAATGGCCGAAATCAAACTTGGCATTATGTTCCCCAATCAATAGTTCCGGACCCGCCCGCGCCTGTCATTATTTTGAGACAAGGATGATTGTGCAATTTCGGCCGGCTGCGTAAACTAATTTCATGGCAGCAAAGCAAGCGGACCAGCCTCCGAGGGAAGACGACCTTACCTCGACCATCAAGTCCCTGGCCCTGAAAGCGGGCGGCGACGTGGTTGGCGTGGCGCCGGTGGCGCGGTGGGATGAGTTCGTGCCCGAGGGCTACCGCCCGTACGATATATTGCCCGGCGCCAAATTCGTGGTCGTGGTCGGCACGCGGGGACCGACCATGGGAGCTTGGAAATGTCCCGATGCCCGGCTGATGGAGGTCAATGGTTACGATTTCGCCAATGACCGGGCAATCCACGTGGTCGCCAATCATATCGAAACCGAGACCGGCTTTTACGCCATGCAGGCCCCAACCCTGCCCGTGGCGGGTCATCAACCGTTGATGAGCATGATGCTGGCGGCCGTGCTGGCGGGCCTCGGCACCCGGTCCTTCGCCGCCAATATTATTCTAAACCCTAAATACGGCCTGCTGTATTATTCCGCCGCCATCACCACCGCCGAACTGATGCCCGATGGGATGCTGGAGCAGCAGGTCTGTCCCGCGCCCATGTGCGTTGCCACCTACCGCAATATCGGTAAGACGCCCTGCATGGCGGCCTGTCCGGCGGACGAGGGCGGCTGTCTTGACGGCTCCATTGACGGGGACGGTCGGATCGAGGAAGTCTATTATGATCGGGAGCGGTGCAGCACCCGGTCAATGAACTTCGGCATTAACAGCTTTCAAAAGGCCCTGGCCGAGATCATCGAGGAGCAGGATTCCGAACGGCGATCAGCAATGATCAATTCCGACTTTTTTACCCGTTCGTGTACCTCAATGGGGCATTTCAAGGAAAGCGTGGCCCAGTGTTTTGAATGCATGCGGGTATGTCCCATCGGCCGGGCGGAGAGGAAGCTGCAATGACAGACGCCGATATTTCCAATCCGCGGGCCTACAAGGATGAATTGATCGAACAGGCCACGCGCGGCGGCGCACTGGTGGCGGGGGTAGCTGATGTGGAGGCTTTTCACATGGCACCCGAGGGGCACCGGCCCACGGATCTGTTGCCCGGTGCCAGGGCGGTGTTCGTGGTGGGCGGCGCCCAGCCCCGGGCAGCGGACTGGCGCAGCCCCAATGCGGAACATATGGAGACCACCTCCACCTCTGACCGGATCAGCGCCCTGGCCCTGAAGCTATGCCATTATGTGGAACGCAAGTTCGGTTATTACGCCCTGTTGAATCCGCCGGGCGTGGACCGGGGGCGGCAGCCGTTCATGAGCCTGTCCCTGGCGGCGGAATTGGCGGGCTGCGGCACGCGTAGCCTGGCCGGACCGATCCTGAACCAAGAATACGGGTTTATGTATTATGCGGCGCTGATCACCACCCTGCCCTTGCCCGTCGACGGCCCGGCACAAGAGTCGGTCTGTCCGGCCCCCGAATGCCTGTCCATGTGGGAGGCGGAGGGCACCACGCCTTGCCTAGCCGTCTGCCCCATTGATAACGGCGGCTGTCTGGGCGGCCGCCTGGAGAATGGCAAGATCGTGGACAGCCAATATGACCGGGCGCGGTGTACCATTCGCACCAACGGCAACTGGGTACCGGGTTTCCAAAAAGCCCTGGGCCTGGCCCTGGACGAACCGGACGGCGAGCGGCGCAAGATGATTTTGAATTCCACAATGTTTACCCGCACCCTGTGGTCCATGACCTATTCCAATGTCAGCCAGGCGCAGTGTTTTGAGTGCATGCGGGTCTGTCCCGTGGGCGCCACGCACCGAAATTTGAACTAGGCCGAAATTTGAACTAGGAAGGCGATGCCATGAGCTTCTTTTTCGTCGAGCCGGAAGTCTACAAAAAATACAAGGACCGGGTGCTGGCCATGTCGCAATCGATCCAGGTCAATTACGTGGAGCATTTGGCACCGGAAAAGCGTAAACCCGGCTACAGCGACAAACAGATTGCCGAAGCGCTGGGCCTGGACATGCGCGTGGTGCGTGAAATCCGCTGCGTCGGTGAACGGGAATTCTATGACATCGACGAATGGGAAAAAGCCACAGAATTTAAGGAGCGGCAATGCCGTGCCTATGCCGAACGGGGCGTCGCCTCGGCCACGGGAAAGTATTTCGCGGCCAAGAAGGTTAAAAAGGCGGGAAAAAAATAGATGCACACCACCTACGATCTGGTCTGGTACGCCGCTGAACGGACGCCGGACCATCTGGCTATCGTCGATGACCGCACGGACCGCCGCCTGAGCTATCGCCAGATGATCGCCGAGGTGGAGGTCATTGCCGCCGGACTGGCCGATCGGGGCATTAAGGCTGGTTCGCGCTTCGCCACCGTCTTGCCTAATTTCTACGAACATTGCCTGATCATCCTGGCCCTGACACGCCTGGGCGCGGTGCCGGCCCTGGTCAATGCCCGCCTGACCCCGGCCGAGATTGCCGAATTGGTCAAGGACGGCGATATGGCCGGTGCCATCATCCTGCCCAACCCTGATTTGGCCCGGGCCGTGGCCGCCGTTCTGCCAAAGGGTGCGCCATTATTGTCCGTGGGCCCGGTCGAGGGCGCGGAGGATTATGCGCTTTGCCAGGGAAATGGCGCCGCGCTGCCCGCATTCGACCCTCCCGCGCCCGAGGATCTGGCTTACATATTCTACACCTCCGGCACCACGGGGCTGCCCAAGGGCGTGGCGCTTTCCCAACGCACCACCGAGGGGCGCATTACCTGGATCTCGCCCATGGGCGGCCTGCGTATCGGCGGCCATACGCGAATACTGGGCCTGGCCCCGATCTCCCATTGCATCGGTTTCTACGGCAATTTCCTCGCCGCCCTGGCCTACAACGGCACCTACTACATCATGTCCCAGTTCGACCCAGGCCGGGCGGTTGATATGATCGCGCAGCATGAAATTACCTTTCTGTTCACGGTGCCGACGTTCTTAGCCGGCATGGTGGGGGCGCCCAACTATGAAGCCGCGAAAATGGCCTCCCTGGAACTGATCCTGTTTGGCGGTGCCTCCATTCCCCCCAACCTGCTGGAACGTCTAGACAAGGAGTGGCCCGCCACCTTCCGCCATATTTTCGGCACCACGGAGACCATGTGTTCTCTCTATAATCCCACGCCGGTGGGCCAGCCGACCCGGCTGCGGGCAGGATTCTATTCCCGCGTGCGGGTGGTCAAATACGGCGGCGGCGTGGATGACGTTGTTGCGCCGGGGGAGGAGGGCGAGTTGATCATAGATGCCAACGCGGACACCATATTCGATGGCTATCTGAACCGGCCCGACGCCACGGCGGAGAAAAAGCGCGATGGCTGGTACTATGCGGGCGATGTTTTCCGCTTGCGCGAGGACGGTGATATCGAACTGGTCGGCCGGGTGGACGATGTCATCCGCAGCGGCGGCGAAAACATTCATCCAGACGATGTGGAACACATATTGCGCGACCATCCCGGCGTGCGGGAGGTTTCGGTGGTCGGCATCAAGGACGATTATTGGGGCGAGATGACGGTGGCCTGCGTGGTCGCTGGTGATGATGCCCTGACGGCGGCCGATTTGAACGGCCATTGCAAGCTTTCGACCCTGTCATCCTACAAACGGCCCAGGGGCTATGTGTTCGTCGATGAATTGCCGCGTAATGCGGCCAACAAAGTTCTGCGCCGGGTTCTGCGGGACACGGCGTTGCAAGCCAGGGACGACGGCGGGTTTCAGGCCATCGGCTGAAGGTGGTTTGTGGTGCGAAGGCGCATCTTTCACCGTACCTTGAAATGAACAACCAGTGAAAGGAGCGACCATGTTGGAAGCGCAGTTCGACGCGGAATTTCTTCCTATCCCGCTGCCTGATTATCGCGAGCAGAGTGTGGCGGAGATGCGGGCATCGGTCCGGGATTTCCATGAGTTTGTCGCGCGCCGCCATACAGTGCGTGAATTTTCATCCCGCCTCGTGCCCCGGGATATTATCGAACAATGCATCCTGACTGCCGGCCGGGCACCCAGTGGGGCCAATCATCAGCCATGGCATTTCGCGGTTATCGGCAACGCGGCCATGAAAAAAACCATTCGCGAGGGCGCGGAGGCGGAGGAACGGGAGTTTTATGCCGGCCGCGCGGGAGTGGAATGGCTAGCCGCCCTTAAACCCATCGGCACGGACCCCGCCAAACCGTTTTTGGAGACGGCACCCTGGCTGATCTGTATTTTTGGCGCCCGGCGCAGCAAGGGCGCCGATGGCCGCGGCTATCGCAATTACTATGTGCCGGAATCCGTTTCCATCGCCACGGGATTTTTGGTTCTGGCCCTGCATAACGCGGGGCTGGCGACGCTGACCCACACTCCCGCGCCCATGGGCTTCCTGAACGAAATCTGCGAGCGGCCCAAAACCGAAAAACCCTATATCCTGCTGGTCACCGGCTATCCGGACGAGGGGGCCAAGATCCCAAAACATGCGACGGTGAAAAAACCACTGGATCAAATCGCCACGTTTTTCTGAGAAAGCCGTTTATACTCCGCACAAATTGAATGTGTGGAGTGGTCATGGACTGGCGGAACGAACGGGACGAACTATTTAAACGTAACGCACTGGCGGAAAAGCTGGGCGGCGAAGACAAGATAGAGCGTCAGCACAAGGGCGGCCGGCTGACCGTGCGGGAGCGGATCGACCAGATCCTCGATGACGGCACATTTCGGGAAATCGGCGCCACCGCCGGATCCTACAATTACGACGGGGATGGCAATATCACCTCCCATACGCCATCCAACTGCGTCATGGGGCGGGGCCGGATTGATGGCCGCGCGGTGGTTGTCAGCGGCGACGACTTCACGATTCGCGGCGGCTCGGCCGATGCGGCGATCAAGGAAAAGGCCATCTATCCCGAAAAAATGGCTAACGAACTGCGCCTGCCGATCATTCGCCTGATCGAGGGCTCGGGCGGCGGCGGTTCGGTCAAGACCATCGAGACCAAGGGCCGGGCCAATCTGCCGGGCGGGGTGGGGCAATCCTCTGGCTTTAATCTGCTGGCCGAGAACATGTCGACGGTGCCGGTGGTGGGTCTGGGCCTTGGTTCAGTCGCGGGCCTTGGCGCGGCGCGTCTGGCGGCCAGCCATTATTCCGTACTGGTCAAGGATATCGGTGCAATGTTCGTCGCCGGCCCGCCGGTGGTGAAACATATCGGCGAGGATCTGGACAAGCAGGAATTGGGCGGCCATGCCATCCAGACGGCGGCGGGGGGCGTGGATCACGCGGCGGAAAGCGAGGCGGACGCTTTTGAATGCACCCGGCGCTTTCTCTCCTACCTGCCGTCATCGGTATTTGACGTGCCGCCGCGGGGCGAGGTATCGGACGATGTGGAGCGTCAGGACGAGATACTGGACAACATCATCCCGAAGAATACGCGCAAGGTCTATCGCATGCGCAAGATCATCGACAGCCTGGTGGATGCAGGTTCGTTCTTTGAGATGGGGCGTATGTTCGGACGGTCGATGATTACCGGCTTTGCCCGGCTGGACGGCTGGCCCGTGGCGTTGATGGCCTCGGACCCGCATTTCTATGCCGGGGCCTGGACCTCGGATGCCTGCGACAAGGTGATCCGCTTTGTCGACATGGCGGAGACCTTCCATTTACCCGTTGTCTATCTGGCCGATTGCCCTGGTTTCCTGGTCGGCGGGGAGGCCGAGCGCACCGCCACAATCCGCCATGGCGTGCGCGCCATGTCGGCCATCAATCAATCTACCACGCCGTGGTGTTCCATCATCGTGCGCAACTCGTTTGGGGTTGCCGGCGGGGCGCATCGGCCCGTGGGCCGGTTCTCGGTGCGATATGCCTGGTACACCGTGCGCTGGGGCTCGCTGCCCCTGGAAGGCGGGATCGAGGCGGCCTATCGCGCCGATATTGATGCCGCCGATGATCCCGAAGCCAAACTGGCGGAGATCGAAGCCCGCCTGAACCAGTTGCGCTCGCCCTATCGCACGGCTGAAACCTTCTGGATCGAGGATATTATCGAGCCGCATAAAACCCGGCCCTTGCTCTGTGATTTCGCCAACCTGGCCGCGCCGCTTCGCACCGCCGGTCCGGTCAGTTTCGGCATGCGGCCTTAACGTAGTTCCGGAACGGCGCCAAGAATTGCGGCGGTGATTACGCCCGGGCGTAACTCTTCAGGATGTCGTCGATTACCCGTTCCAAATGCATCACCGTCGAGCAGGTTTTGGCCACGTGGCAGAAGGGGCGATAGCGGGGCATTTCGGAATCTCCGGTGCCCCAGAAGGTTTCCGGTTCCGGGTTGAGCCAGATAACGGCTTTTGAGCGGTCGTGCATGCGGCGCATGATGTCAATTCTTGGATCGGTGAAATTGCTGCGGCCGTCGCCCAGGATAATGATGGTTGTGTTGCGGTCCAGATCGTCCATGAAGCCGCTCTCGTAATCCAACAGGGCCTGGCCGTAATCGGTGGAACGGAAACCGATGGCGTTCATAATCTCGGGTATGGCCTGCTCCACGTCGTTGTTGTTCAGGATATCGCCCACCGGGATCAGACTGTCGGAAAAGGCGTAGGCCTCCAGCTGCGCGATCACCTCGTGCAGGGAATAGAGGAATAGCAACAGGAAGCGCGCGGCGGCGGCGACGGATTTGGAGACGTCGCAGATGACGTGGATTTTGGGGCGTTCGATCTTGGTCTGTTTCCAGAACACCTCGAACGGGATGCCGTCGTGGGGCATGTTCTTGCGCATGGTGCGGCGGATGTCCAACTGACCCCGTTTGGTATGGCGCCGTTGGCGGGCATAGCGGGTGGCAAGCTTTTTAGCCATGCGGCGAACAATTTTATGCATGCGGTCGAAATCCCGGTGCTCCAGGTTCGACATGCGCGTTTCCATGAGGAACTCTTCACGCAGGTTTTCGCCGTTGGCGCGGGCATACAGCTCATACTGCCTTTCCACATAGGCCCGCGTCTCGTCCAGCAGATAGCGCCGGCCCTGTTCCAACCGGTTGGCCAGATCGGTGGCGTCGCCGTCATTGTCGTCGTCACCGTCACCCTCGCCGCTACGCCGCAGAGAGGCGATTAAGCGTTCGAGATCGCGCAAGCCCATGTCGTCCAGAATTCGGCGGGTGAAATAGCCGCGCTGGGTAAAGAATTTAATCTCCGTCGCCCCGACCCGGTTGGCGGATTGCTCCATCTGGGCCGACAGCTCGTTACCGTCCGCATCCAGGATCATTTCCGCCAGGGGCACGCTTTCCATTTGCTCGGCGAATGCTTCATCGCCCGCCGCGCTTTCGGGCGGCTGGCTGCTCTCGCCGTCTTCAGGGCTGCTCTCGGTATCGAATTCGTCCCGTTGAAAGAACATTTCGAACACATCGTCGTAGGCGGCGACCTCGTCCGGCGTCTTGGCCAGGGCCACGCACAAGGCGTCCTTGAAGAACTGCCGGTCGCCATAGCCCACTAATTCCACCGTCTGGTGGGCATCGATACTCTCGGCCGGCGAGATACGGATGTCGGCGGCGCGGAGCGCGCGGAGGAAATTTTCCAGTGGGCGTTGCATGGCTTAGGTTATTCTGTAACCGTGATCGCCGAATTGTTGCGCCTTGCGGGTGATCTCGGCGATTTGCGGACGCACGGCGGCAATGTCTTGTTCGAACTTCAACAACACGTTCAGGGTATCGTGCACTAGGGCCGGGGTCAGATCGTCGGCGTGGAGGAGCAACAGCACCCGGGCCCAATCCAGGGTCTCGGAAATAGAGGGCAGTTTTTTCAAATCCTGTTCGCGGAGCATCTGCACGAAGGCGACCAGTTTTTTCCGCAAATTTTCCTCGATATTCGGCACCCGGGCGGCGACGATCTGTTCTTCCAGCTTGGCATCGGGCAGGGGAATATAAAGGTGCAGGCAGCGCCGTTTCAGGGCATCACCCATTTCGCGCATGTTGTTGGAGGTGAGGAACACCAGAGGCGGCACGGTGGATGAAATGGTGCCGATTTCCGGAATGGTGACTTGATAAGCCGAGAGGATTTCCAGCAGGAAGGCCTCGAATTCCTCGTCGGACTTGTCGATCTCGTCAATCAACAGAACCGCGCCGTGTTTCTGGCGCAAGGCCTTGAGCAGAGGCCGGGGTTCGAGAAATTGTTCCGAGAAAAACATATCGCCAAAGCCGTGCAGCTTTTCCATGGCCTGATCCAGGCCCGGCGCGTCGCCCAGCACGTCGCCCATCTTGTCCTTCAGGATCTGGGTGTAGAGCAGCTGCTTGCCGTATTTCCATTCATACAAGGCCTTGGATTCATCCAGACCCTCGTAGCACTGCATGCGGATCAGCGGCAGGCCCAGCCAGGCGGCCGAGGCCAGGGCCAATTCCGTCTTGCCCACGCCGGCGGAGCCCTCAACCAAAATCGGTTTGGTCAGGTTTTCGGCGATGAATATGGCCGTGGCGATCTGCTGGCTGGCGATATAGCCCTGATCAAGCAGTCCGGAGAGAATATTTTCCATGTTTTCGAATTTGGCGGCGTTCGGATCGGTCA
>JAPYUH010000124.1:0-2448 GCA_029936195.1 Alphaproteobacteria bacterium | reverse complement strand
CGTTCGGATCGGTCATGGGTCTCTTTTCACTAACTGTGTTGGCTAAGAATTAGCCTTTAGGTGGGTCTGGCCGCGCTTTCGGGCCTGGGCATCCCGTGCGTAGGCGGCGATGCCCTGGGATTTCACCAGATCCCGATTGGCGGTGGCCAGGGCCTCTGTTGCCTCTATATCCCACGCCTTGATGAATGCCTCAACCTCCCGCTCGACATATTTGCCGCTTTGCCGTGCCGCCGACGCCAGGGATGACAGGGTTTCATCCACATCCGACCGGCCGCTGTCCAGTAATTCGGCGGCCCGCCAGGCCATGGCCGACAGTGCCTCGGGCATGGCGGCCAGCCGGCCCAGGGTCAGTTCCAGCTCTTCCCCAGCCGCACGTTTGGCCGCGGCCCGGCACAACAGGCGAAAGCGGTGACGCATGGCGCCGGCCGTCTTGGCCGCGCCCAGGGCATCTTCGACCCGGCGCATGGGCAGGGATATGGCATTGAAGGCATCGCCCAGAGGCCCCAGACGATTGGCCGCGGGAATGCGTGCATCGGTCAGCTTCAGGCCGCAATGGGGCGAGGGGCGCATGAAATCCACCTCGACACTCACCGTCTGTTCAACGCCGGCGGTGTCCCGGGGCACAATGTAGGAGGTGAATTGACGCCGGCCGTCAATCTCGTCCGTGATGGCCAGAACCAGGAACAGATCGGCCAGGGGGCCGTTGGTCAAATAGGCTTTCTCGCCATTCAAGATGACGTCGTCCCCATCCGGTTCGGCCCGGGTGGCAAGCTTCTTTGGATGCGCCCCGGCGCCGGGTTCCGAGATCGCCATGCAAACCGTATGCCGGCCCGTCGCCAGCCCCGGCAGATATTCTGCTTTTTGTTCCGCCGTGCCTTGGCCGAGAATATGCAGCCGCGCGTTCAAGGCCTGGGACATCCACGAAATCGCCACGCCCTGGCAGCCGCCCGCATCCGCCAGGGTTTCCAAGGTCAGGGCCATGGCCCGATAGTCGCCGCCACGCCCGCCAAGTGCTGCGGGCAGCGCGATGGACATGAGCCCCGCTTCCCCCATGGCCGCCCACAAATCGGCGGGAAAGTCTCGTTCCCGGCTTAATCCCCGGCGCGTGGCGATATGCCGTACCGCGAAGTCGGTAACTTCCACTCTTAGTGCCTCGTAATCAAAGCCGGCCATGACCTATCCCTCATACATCTCTATACTCCGCGTCATTATAGATGGGAGAAAGCCAATGTTCGAGTTTACAGACCGCAGCAAGGAATATCTGGACCGCGTCCAGGCCTTCATGGACAGCCATGTTTATCCGGCGGAGGAGGCCTACGAAGAACAGACCGCCAATTTGGAGACGCGCTGGAACGGCTTTCCCCCCATTTTGCAGGATCTGAAGGCCATGGCCAAGGCCGAGGGTTTGTGGAACATGTTCATCCACGATGATCGGTTTGGCCCCGGTCTGTCGAACTTTGAATTCGCACCCATCATGGAAATTCTGGGTCGTTCCAACATGGCCCCGGAAGTCTTCAACTGTGCCGCCCCCGATGTGGGCAATATGGAGGTGCTGGCGCAATTTGGTGATCCAGGGCAACAGGAACGTTGGCTGAAGCCGTTGCTGGCGGGCGAAACCCGCTCTGTCTTCTGCATGACCGAGCCCAATGTAGCCTCGTCCGATGCCACCAATATTGAGACCTCCATCGATCGGGACGGCGATGAATACGTTGTCAACGGCCGCAAATGGTGGAGCAGCGGCATCGGCCATCCGGCGTGCGAGATTGCCATTGTCATGGGCAAGAACGATCCCAACGCCGAACGCCACAGACAGCAATCCATGATCCTGGTGCCGACCAATTCACCGGGCCTTGAAATTGTCCGCATGCTCCCTGTATTCGGCTATGACCATGCCCCTCACGGCCATGGCGAGGTGGTGTTCAAGGACGTCCGGGTGCCGGCCGGAAACATGCTGTTGGGCGAAGGCCGTGGTTTCGAGATCGCCCAGGGGCGCCTGGGCCCGGGCCGCATTCACCACTGCATGCGCCTGATCGGCAAGGCCGAACGCGCCTTGGAGGCCATGATGCGCCGGGCCAAGGCGCGGGTGGCTTTCGGCAAGCCCTTGGCGGAGCGGGACACCGTGCGCGCCGATATCGCCAATTCCCGCTGCGAAATTGATCAGGCGCGGCTGCTGGTCCTGAATGCGGCCTGGAAGATGGACAAGGAGGGCAACAAGGGGGCCCGCAAACAGATTGCCATGATCAAGGTGGTGGTGCCCAAAATGGCCGCCGAGGTGATCGACAGGGCCATTCAGATCCATGGGGGGGGAGGCGTTTCCAACGATTTTGGCCTGGCCCATATGTATTCCGAGGCCCGCTACCTGCGTATTGGCGACGGCCCGGACGAGGTGCACCGGGAGGCCATTGCGAAGCTGGAATTGCGCTCGCCAAATTAGCGCTTTTCAATTGG
>JAPYUH010000398.1 GCA_029936195.1 Alphaproteobacteria bacterium | reverse complement strand
CGACCTCTGGCTTGGATAACACCCTCGACGCCATCTCCTTGGAAGTGGAGGAGGCTCTGGCCGTCGATCCAAGCCGCAGCAATCTGGCGAAGGATACCCGCGTCACCGGCATGGTGGTGGCCAGCGTGCTCATGTCCATGGGTATGATGATGCTGCCCCCCATCATGATCGCGCTGCCGTTCAAACCGATATTCTTTGTTCTGGTCGACGGCTGGTCCCTGATTACATCTAGCCTGGTCCGAAGCTTCGGCTGACCGACCGGCGATCAGGCCGGACCGGGCCGGGGGCGAAGGATCGGGCTAAAAGCCGATCGCCTCGCCGTCACTGCGGGGGTCGGCGCCACCGATGCGGTGACCGGTTTCGGGGTCCACGAAGATACCGTGGGCATGTCCCGCCAGTTGGTTCCAATCCTCCCAGCGTTCCACCATATGCCCTTGCGCCGCCAACGCCGCGATGGTTTCGGCCGGAAAACGCGCTTCCATGTACAACGTATCCCGTACTTCACCGAGACTGAAACGGCCCGAGAGAAAGCGGGGCATTTCAACGGCCTCTTGGATGTCCAGACCATGGTCGATCATGGCCAGATAGCATTGCAACTGTATTTGCGGCTGGCCATCGGCGCCCATGCACCCCAGCGCGCCCCAAAATCTGCCATCGCGCATGGCGATGGACGCCATCAGGGTGTGCAAGGGTATCTTGCCCGGTTCCAATTTGTTGGGATGGGCGGGATCAAGCGAGAAATATGAGCCCCGGTTCTGCAGCACGACACCGGTGTCCCCCGCCACCATCATCGAGCCATAGAACCCATAGATGCTTTGTATCAGCGAGACACCGTTGCCGTCCTCGTCCACCACGGCGATATAAACGGTATCTCCCGACAAACTGCCATAAGACGGCACCTTGTCCCAAGGCAGGGCCCGGGCCGGGTCCATCAGGCCCGCACGTTTATGGGCGTAGGGTTTCGAAATCAAGTCATCGATGGGAACAGGGGTAAAATCAGGATCAGCCAGCAATTGATCCCGGTCGTGAAAGGCAATCTGCTTGGCTTGCACGAGCATGTGCAGGCGCTCCGGGCTGAACATGGGCAATTCGCGCAGCCCCATGGGCTCCAGCAGGTTCAGCATTTCCAATACGGTAAAGCCCTGGGTCGGGGCCGGGGTGTTATAGATGGTGACATCGCGATATGTGCTCGCTATAGGTTCGCCCCAGCGCGCCCTTTGCGCGGCCAGATCGGCGCCGGTGAACAGCCCGCCGTTCTGTTCTGAAAATCGGGCCATTTCCGCCCCGACCGTGCCCTCGTAAAAGCCGCTCCAGCCGTCCCCAGCAATGGCCTCGAGCGTCTGCGCCAGCTTCCCATTGACCAATCTGGTTTTGGCGGTCGGCGCCTCGCCGTCGTGGAGAAAGATATCGGCGCAGGCCGGGTATTGTGCCATTTCGGCCGCAACCGGTGCCAAAATATCCGCCAAGCGCTGAGTAATCGGAAAACCATCCCGGGCATGGCCAATGGCGCTTGACAAAATAAGATCCAGAGGCAGACGGCCATACTCGTCATGGGCCAGGGTCCAGCTGGCGACGGCACCGGGCGTCGTCACCGTCGCCGGAATGATGCCGCGATACGGTATTTCATCATGGCCCAGCTCCCGGATGCCCCGTACGCTGGCGCGGGCCGCCGCGCGGCCGCCGCCGTTCAGGTATCTGACCTTGCCGCTTTCGCCATCATGGATCAGCCAGAATGCATCACCGCCAAGGCTGGTCATATGGGGGTAGACCACGGCCAGAACGGCGCTCGTGGCGATGGCGCCATCTATGGCCGAGCCGCCCGCCCGCAGCACATCGACACCGGCGGCGGAGGCCAGCGAGTGGGGCGATGTAACCATCGCCTTGGGGGCCAGTGTCGCCGGCCGTCCTGTCGTACTTTCCATCGTCATTCCTAAATCGCGTCCACGGGAGAAACATAGCATGATGAAAAATCCATGGGCTCGCGAATTTACCGGCTGCGGCATTGGCTTTATGCCGGTCGGCGATCACCTGCGACGACGGGCCTGGGCGCGAGGTCATCCTGTACGACCACGACGCCGAGCCGTCGGAGGAGCTTTATGGCCTGGACTTTGCCGTCGCGAGAAAGATCGCCGGGATCGGTTAGTCAAGATGCTTAGTTAATTAGGGGCCGGCTACTATAACCTATACTTCAGACGTTGTTGTGTACTC
>JAPYUH010000397.1 GCA_029936195.1 Alphaproteobacteria bacterium | reverse complement strand
TGGATACCAGTAGCGCGATCGTGTTTTGCCGCACCCCACATGCGATGATAAATGTCTGCAGGCGGCGTAATGTCACCGTGTGCGAGGGCAAAGCAACAGCAACTCTGTGGAGTGTCAACGTGCCTCGGCATTATTTTTGGGTTTGATTTGGTCGAAGACGGTACCGTCCGGATTCAATCGCCACCAGCAGAATGCGGAGGCGAGGTACAGCGCACCAAAAAGAAACAACACATGATTCCAGTTACCAGTTTCCTTGATGATGGCGCCTACAACGATAGGAAACGCCAGCGCACCGAGATTGCCAAACATGTTCATGGTGGAAAACAGCGTTGCCACATGGCGGCCGCCCATGTCGATGGCAATCGTGTAACCCGCTGGCCCGGCGGTGCCGATGAAGAATGCGCCGATGCCGATGAGCGTGATGGCCAGCCGCGCATCCTGCACGAAATACGCCCCCGCCACTAGCGCGGTGCACACCAACATCGACACGATGGACACCCCCTTGCGCGAGGCCGTGCGGCTTCCCGTGCGCCGGAAAATGGCATCAACGATACCGCCACCCACAAGGCTGCCAACGAGCAGTGGGATTTGTGTGAGCATGGTTGAGAAACCTGCCTCCACAATATCCATTTCGTACCGCTCGCGCAGGAAGGTGGGAAACCACGTCATGAAAAACATCTGACCTGCCGCGCGAAAAAACTGCTGTCCGCAAATCCAGCGCGTAGCCGGGCTACGCAGTACGTCGAGCCAGTTGCGTTGCTCGCCATCATCCGCCATACCGGTTGCCGGAGTGTTGTCGCCAATGAGCTTGGCTTCGGCATTGTTTACGGATGGGTGATCCAAGGGGCGATCTCGAAACCACCACCAAAACCCGGCCGCCCACAACATGCCCGGCAGGCTGAAGATCGCAAACATCCACTGCCAACCCCATCGGCTTGCGAGGTAGCCGCCCGCTCCCGTACCGATAATGGTGCCGAGCGTCATGAAACTGGCGAGGCTACCGTTGACCAGCGCGCGTTCGCGCTCGGGAATCCATTTCGCAAACGTGTTCGTGCTGCCCGGAAACAGGCCGGCCTGCCCCACGCCGTTGGCCAGTCTTGCCGCCAGTAGCAGCCAAAGGCTGCTTACCGCCGCCATCGCCGCGGTAGCCAGCGACCAGATCACCGAGAAGACCGGCAGGCTTTTGCGCGCGCCGTGGCGATCAGTGAAGTGGCCGGTGGGAATCTGCAGCAGCGCGTACGAAATCTGGAATGCGCCCATCACGAGCCCCATTTGAAATGCGTCAAGCCCGAGGTCAGTGCGAATTTCAATCTCTGCCACACCAATGCTGTTGCGGCAGATGTACGCGATGGTCGCTGCGCCACCTAACCACGCGAGCACCTTGTAGCGTGTCCAGGTTGGTTTGGGCGATTTACTCATCCGCCTTATTCGTTAGGCGATGATGTCTTTGATGACATGTCCGAAATCTGCCTCCAAACGCTTGTGGCCCGGCACTTCCATCCGGTCAGCTTCCAGACCCAATTGGTGCAGGAGCGTGGCGTGCACGTCGGTGACGTAGTGGGGATTTTCCTCAGTATGAAACCCGATCTCATCAGTTGTACCGTGGGCGAGGCCGCCCTTGAGTCCGCCGCCGGCCATCCACACGCTGAAGCCGTAGGGGTGATGATCGCGGCCGTTGCTGCCTTGCGAGCCCGGTGTGCGACCGAATTCGGTGGCGAACACAACGAGCGTTTCATCGAGCATTCCGCGTGATTTTAGATCCTTCAGTAAACCGGCAACGGGGCGGTCCACTTGCATGGCCAGCTCGGAATGTTTCGCCTTCAGGTTGGAGTGCTGATCCCACGCACCCGCCGCACCACTGCCGTGCATGATTTGGATAAACCGCACTCCGCGCTCGACAAATCGCCGCGCCGCAAGCAGTTGCTGGCCAAAGGGCTTCGTTTCTTTTTGGTCGAATCCGTAAAGCTTCTTGGTCGCTTCGGTTTCCGCATCAAAATTCACAACGCCCGGCACGGAGGTTTGCATTCGGTAGGCCAGTTCGTAGGACTTGATGCGTGCTTCAAGCGCGGAGTCGTTCGGATAATTTTTCTGGCTGAGGCGATTCAGTCGGTTGACCAATCCAAAACCAAGCAGTTGCTCGGCGCTGGTGATGTCGCCCTCGGGTCGGGCGTAGTCGAGCGGGTTCTTGGGATCAATCTTCAGCTTCAC
>JAPYUH010000123.1 GCA_029936195.1 Alphaproteobacteria bacterium | reverse complement strand
CTCCCTTGGTAAGGGAGAGGTCGAAAGTTCGAATCTTTCTGTGGGCACCATTTTATCTTTTTGGAAAATAGGGGTCTGGCAATCCGGTGGCAAGCATCGGAATGTGAGGGATCAATTCACCGGCGAAATCCTATCGGAAGAATTTATTGGTGCCCATGTTCCCTGGTCCCAAGCCTTGCCTGCATTTGCGCCTAAAATGCCGACGCGGTAGATTGCGCTGTGTTTTGCAATTCAGATTGAAACAGAAGGCTGAAATCATGACCAGCGATGCTTATCAAAGTCCAGCCTTGCCCTTGGGGGGCGCCGCCGCCTGGACGGCCGCGACATTGGCGGCGGACAAAAGCTGGATTGTTGAATTGAATGACGCGGAAAGATCAGAAATACGGGCGGCCTTCTACGCTGTTCGCGGCCGGGCGCCCTATGACTTCAGCCAAGAGGATTTCCCGGCGCCAAAGCTGGCGGCGAAGCTAGCGGACCTTCGCGACGAAATGGAAAATGGGCGCGGTTTGGCGCTGTTGAAAAACGTTCCTATCGAAGGCTTGAATGACGACGAGGCGCGGGTCATGTATTGGGGCATCGGCAGCCAATTTGCGCCGGCGGTGGCACAGAACCGTAATGGCGACCGGCTTTGGTCGGTGCGCGACGAAGCCGCCGGTGCCAACCAGGTTCATGTCCTAAGTGGCGATGGCGACGGCGGTTTGCAACCGATTTCATCTCGCGCAAAAGCCCGCTCGAACGGTCCCTTGCGCTTCCATACCGATGGCACCGATACCTTGGCACTGCTTTGCGTGCGTCCAGCAGCCTCGGGCGGTGGCAGCAAGCTTGCCAGTTCGGTAACGGTGCATGATGAAATTCTGCGCCGGCGGCCGGATCTGCACGCCTTGTTGTGTCAGGATTATCACCGCATGTTTGAATCCAATGAAACGAGTGCCGGCGGCGGCTTTTATGCCTTGCCCATCTTCACACGGGTTGGTGACTATTTTTCCAGCCAGTATTCCCGCACTTATGTGGAAGAGGCGCAAAAGGCCGGCGCGCCGGAAATGTCCCCGGTGCAGGACGAGGCGTTGGATTTGCTGGCGGAAATTGCCGAGGAAACCTGTCTGCGCTTTACCTTGGAAAAAGGCGATATGTTTTTCGCCAATTGCCACACCACCTATCATGGCCGCGAACCGTTTAACGATGAGGGCACGCATCAGGGCACGGCGGCCCAGGACCGGCTTTTGCTGCGGCTATGGTTTGCGCCGGAAAACAGCCGGCCCTTGGCCGAACCCTATGCCAATATCTGGAATACCATCGAACCCGGCGCGATCCGCAGCAGTTATCAGCAATACGCCTAATCAGCGCAAACCATATTTTTCAGATCATTATACCTAGATCGCCATTTTGGTTGTCTGTGAAGAGCCCTAACAACGGCAGTTTGGTTTCGTTTGAGCTGATTTCACGCATTTGGAATAGCAAAGGCCCGCAGTCCCTCGAATTTTGAACATAGTTCGTCAATCTGTTCGTCCGTCAGGGCGAGAGGTTCATCAATGTTATCGCCTTGAAATTTGTTTCTATTTGACTTGCGTACAATGCTATCTCCCCTGCTATTCAGATTTTCCCGCCTTTGCCAATTTGGTGTAGATCCGTGCCTTTATGGTTGGGCGGCAAGAGCATTGTTGTCCGCTACATTATTCCGATCATGGTGTAGAGCAGATGCTCGTGGTCGACCGAGCCCTTATTGGCCAGTGTTACCTTTTGGCCAGGGGTGGTGGCCCAGCGATCGCCGGCTTTGTGAATTGTGACCTTGCCATTGGTATGGTTTGTAACTTCCAACACCCCTTTTGTGCCTTGGCACAGGCTTTGGGCTGGAACAGTGAGGGTCAGGGACGCGCCCGGTTTAATGGTCATATTGCGGAACAGAATTTTTTCAACGCCCTTTGTGTAGGACTTATACTCGGCGATCAGATCGATGCTGACGCCTTTTGGTAATCCAGCGGTCTGGCCGGTCATCGGCACGGCCAGAAATGCGATTGCCAAGGAAGCTATTGCAATGAATACACTTGAAAATCGTAACAAGTCACTCTCCCTTTGATTTTTTGGATTCGGAGCTCGGCGGTCAGCCAAAGGCCATTTTTGCTTAATTTAGACTACTTTTACTTCCACTAAACATGGGACAGGAATATGTCGGAACCGGCCTACGCAAATCACAAATAACCACCCCCGGACACTAATTCGCTGCAAGATGACAATGTCTTGTGTTATGTAAAATAGGTCCGATTGTAAAGAATACGTTTTATTGCAAGCTCCTTTAACGAAGCCCGAACAAATTTCATTTCAATAAAAAGTTGAAATCGGCGGACTCAGCCAATGACGCGCAAGGCCTGCTTCAAGGTGGTGACGGTCAGGGGCAGCCGGCCGATGGTTTCTCCGTCGGCATCGATCAGGGTCCCGGGATCGCCCTTGACCGCAAAATCGCGGCCGCGCTGAAAGTCGATCTTTGGATGTTCGATATGGTGCCCCTCGAACAGCCAACTGGGTTTTTGCAATATGATCTGGCGGCGGGGGATGTCCTTGAAAAACAGGAAATCCGCAATGCCGTCGTGGGGGTCGGCACCAGGGGCCAGCCGCATGCCACCGCCCAAATATTCCAGATTGCAGATTAAGCCGGAATAATAGAGCTGATCGGCGATCACATGGTTATCGATGGTCAATTCACAGCGCTGCATGGGATAGCTCAGCGTTACAATCAGGGTGTTGACATAATAGCTGAACCGGCCGCCCAGCTTTTTCAGGTACGGGGAATGATTGGTGCGATAAACAATCTCGGCCGCCCCGCCCCACGACACCGCCAAGACGCCGTAGTGGCGATGTCCACCACCATCCAGGCCCGTGCAATCGGCCTGCAAAATATCGAACCACTGCTCCCGGCCGTCGGCGATGGCGGAGATGGCGCCGGGTTGATCGCCATGTACGCCAATGGCACGGGCCAGTTCGTTGGCGGTGCCGGCTGGAATAACGGACAGGGCGATCCCCGCATGGGCCGGGGCGCCGTCGACCATGATGCCGTTCAGCACCCCGTTCATGGTGCCATCACCGCCGACGGCGATAAAGTGGCTGACACCATCGGCGACACCCTGGCGGGCCAATTCGGTTTCCTCGCCGGGGCGGGTAGTCATAACAACATCAAATTCGCCCAGGGCGGCCCGCAGGCCGGTTTCGATTTCCGGCCAGAACTTAGCTCCGGCACCCTGGCCGGCCGCTGGATTGACAAAGACCCTGACAGTCATTTCCCGCCCTAATCCCTTAAAGCCTTGGCCAGAAACCGGATACGGTCCTGGCCCCAATAGGGCACGCCATCAAGAATGAACCACGGCATGCCGAAAACCTGATGCCCGATAGCCTCGTCCGTATTGGCCTGATGGGCGGCTGTAATCTCCGCCGTGTCGATATGAGCGGCCAGGGCGGCGCCGTCAAAACCGGCCTTGTCGGCCGCCGCGACCAAGGTGGCCTGATCGGAGATATCCCGCTCTCCCTCCCACACGCAGGCCAGAAAGATATTGGACAGGCCAATCGCATCCAGTCCCGCCCGCTGGGCGGCAATGACCATATGTGCCGCGGAATGGTCGTCAACGGGAAAGAATTTCGGTCGGATATTCATGGGCAGAGACCAATGATGCTTCCAGCGGTCCAGTTCCACCAGGCGGTAGGCCAGGCGGGCGGGATGCCGCTTGGCCACGGGCAGCCCGCCCGTCGCCGCCATGATTTTCGGGCCGGTGACAGGCTTTATGTGGAACGTGGCGCCCGTGTCCTGAATGATTTGCGGCAGGCGGCGGCCACCCATGTAGCTGTAGGGCGAGGCCAGGGACAAAAAGTAATCGACGCTCTTGCTCATGATTTTTCGCGCTCTCCTAATGGGTATGTTTTTTCATGACCGGCATGCCCTTGGCCCCCATGCCAAGGATTTTTATTTCGAGGGTCATGGTGCCGGCTTTTTCAAAGGTCACTGTTAGGGGAAATGATGAGCCCTTTCCGAGGGGTGCTTTCAGACCCATCAGCATCAGATGCATTTGACCCGGCCGCATTTCCACGCCGCCCGTGGCGGGAATTTCCAGGCTGTCAACGAGGCGCATTTTCATCACCCCGCCATCCATTTCATGCGCATGCAACGCCACCCGCCTGGCCCCATCGCTCCGGGCCGAGAGCAGGCGGTCGGTTGTCGCCCCATTGCCTTTGATTGAAAGATAGACCGCGCCATTGCGCGCCTTGGAGGCGGTGGCCCGGGCCCAACCGTCCACTACCAGGCCATCGCCGGCCCAGACCGGGCAGACAAACAGAAAACTAACGAGCAGTATGAAAAACCGCACGGGCGGGATCCCTCAAGTTCCTATAACAATGGTCAGCCGCACCGTATAACAGGGCATGACGTTCGGCCAGCAACATTGCGTCGCGGTCATAACCGCCGCCCATGACACAGGCGATGGGCAGGCCACTTTCGAGGCAGGCGCCGATGACCATGCCATCACGCCGTGCCAGTCCATCGTCGGTTAGGGCTAGTTTGCCGAGGCGGTCGGCTTGATGAGGGTCCACGCCCGCATTGTAGAAGACGAGATCGGGATCCGTCGTTTGCAACAAATCCGCCAGATGTTCCCTTAGGATTGCCAAATAGTCTTCGTCGCCCAGGCCTGATCGCAAGCCGATATCGCGGTCGCCAGGCTGTTTGCGGACGGGGAAATTATCCTGGCAATGCATCGAAAATGTGAATACCGCGCCGTCGCCCCGAAATATCTCGGCCGTGCCATCGCCCTGATGCACGTCCAGATCGATGACCAGCATGGCCATGGCCAAACCCATGGCCTGCAGCACCCGGGCCGCCACCGCCACATCGTTGAAGACGCAGTAACCAGCGCCGTGGGCAATGCCCGCATGATGACTGCCGCCGGCGCTGTTGATCGCAATGCCGCGCTGCAAGGCAAGCCGGGCCGCCAATACCGTACCGCCCACCGATGCCCGCGCCCGATCCGCCAGTTGCTGCGAAATGGGCAGACCGATCCGCCGCATCACGGCCTCGTCCGCCGTTTGGGAAAGTATCGCGTCGACATATTCGGAATCATGGGCCAGCTCCAGCCACCATCGAGGCGCCGGGTCGGGTTCGTGGAGGGATTGCACCGTGGCCAGCCCCCGATCTCGCAGCAATTGGATCAACCGCCCATACTTGCCCATGGGGAAACCCCGTCGGTGAGGCAGCGGCACCGTATAGGCGGGATGATGGACGATCGGCACGGCCATGATGATGTCAGGAATCGTCCGGCGACAGGCCCAATTCCCGCAAGGTCACTTTCAGGCCATCCGTGCCCTTAAAGTGGTGCGTGTGCATTCCAGCGGCCAGGGCGGCGGCGATATAGGTTTCAGAATCATCTATGAACAATGTGGTTTCGGGGCGACCCTCCAAGGCATCCAGAACCCGATGAAATATCTCCGGCACTTCCTTGGTGGACTTAAGCTGGCTGGAGAAGAACGCCCTATCGCCGAATATGGCGGCGGCTTCGGGAAAAACCTCCCCGAAACCTTCCTGCAACAAGGGGCCGTTGTTGGTCAACATGGCGACGGAAACGCGACGGGCCATGACTTTTACCAAAGACAACATGACCGGGTCAGGTTCGATGGATTGCCGTCGCGCCCGCAGCCAATCGTCACGGAACACCGGCACGCCAAGATGTTCGCCAAATAGCCGGAGATAGTCTTCAGCCGAATAATGACCTTGATCGCCCTCGTCGTCGAAGCCGGACTTAAAGATGATTTCGTCAATTTCGCCCGCCTCGCGAACGGTGATATCCGCCAACAGGGCCAATCGTTTCTTAAAATCGTAGTGGCACAGGACACCATCCATGTCGAATATGATCAGATTAATCGCCGGCATGGTCTATAGCGAAGCTGTCATGCCGCCATCAACGGTCAACGCGGCGCCGTTGACGTAGCCACCGGCATCGGACGCCAGGAACACCGCCGCCCCGGCCAGTTCCGCCGGATCACCCCATCGTCCCAACGGCGTGCGGGTTTTGACCATGCTGTTGAAATCCGGGTCGGCGATCAGGGGAGCATTGAATTCGGTGGCAAAATAGCCGGGGTTGATTGCGTTCACCGTTACCCCGTGAGGGCCCAGTTCTACGGCCAGTGTCTTGGTCAGACCGATCAGGCCATGCTTGGACGAGACATACGCGGGAATGGTGGCCCGGCCGATCTGGCCCATGATCGAGGATATATTGATGATCCGCCCCCAGCCCCGTTCCACCATGCCGGGCGCCAGCAGTTGGGCCAGAAGGAACGGCGCGGTGAGATTGACATCAAGGACGTCACGCCATTTGTCCTCGGGAAAATCCGCCAGGGGTGCGCGGTGAATAATGCCCGCGTTGTTGACCAGAATGTCCACCGGATCGGCTGTCTCGATGGCTGCCCGCCGCGCCGGCCCCACACTGGCATCGAACGGCAAGGCCGTTGCATCATGACCCGCACCGCGCAGATCGGCCACCGCGGCCTCGCATTCATTGCCATTACGGGAGTTGATGATCACGGCGGCCCCCTGTTGCGCCATGGCCCTGGCAATGGCCAAGCCAAGGCCCCTTGTGGAGCCGGTGATCAGGGCCCGCCGGCCATCCAGGCGAAAGTCCATAACCGAACCCTAAAGGATTGCGCCGACGGTCCAGGGCACGAATTCATCCGCGCCAATACCCAATTGTTCCGATTTTGAAAGGTCGCCGGAGGCGGTCGCGAGGATAAGGTCGAATATATCCTGGCCCATCTCCTGTATTGATCTTTCGCCATCAATGATGCGGCCGCAGTTGATGTCCATGTCCCCTTCCATGCGGTCGAACATGGTGGTGTTGGTGGCCAGCTTCAGACAAGGCACGGGTTTACAGCCAAAAACCGAACCGCGGCCGGTGGTGAAACAAGCCACATTGGCTCCACCCGCCACCATGCCTGTGATCGAGGCGGGGTCGTAGCCCGGCGTGTCCATGAAGACAAAACCTTTCTCGGTGATTTTTTCGGCATAGGGATAGACATCGACCAGATTTGTCGTGCCGCCCTTGGCCGCCGCGCCCAGGGACTTTTCCAAAATAGTGGTCAGGCCGCCCGCCTTGTTGCCGGGGGATGGGTTATTATTCATCTCGGCATTGTTGGCGGCGGTATACTTCTCCCACCAATGAATATGCGCGATCAGTTTTTCGCCAACCTCGCGGCTGACGGCGCGGCGGGTCAACAGATGTTCAGCGCCGAAAATCTCGGGCGTTTCCGCCAAGCAGGCAGTGGCGCCGTGACGCACCAACAGATCCGCCGCCGCGCCCAGGCCGGGATTGGCCGAAATACCGGAATAGGCGTCCGAGCCGCCACATTCCATGGCAAGGATCAATTCGCTGGCGGGAAGGGTCTCCCGCGTCACCCGATTGGCATCGGCCAGCATGTCCTCGATCAAGCCGATGCCCCGAGCCACGGTCTTTTCCGTGCCGCCCATGTCCTGAATGGTGAAAGCGTGCAGTTTTTCGGAAGGGTTCAGCTTTTCCGCCGCCATCATGGCGCCGATCTGGTTCGCTTCACAGCCCAGGCCCAACAGTAGATTGGCTGAGAAATTCGGATGCTTGGCATAGCCCGAAATGGTCCGCTGGATATAATTCAGGCCAATGCCCGCACAGCCGCCGCAGCCGTAGTCATGGGTCAACGCCACGACGCCGTCCACGTTGGGATAATCAGCCAAGGCGTCGCCGCGAAAATGATCCGCGATCATCCGGGCGACGGTGGCGGAACAGTTCACTGAGGTTAAAATACCAATATAATTGCGGGTGGCGATGCGGCCGTCGGCGCGGCGATAACCCTGAAATGTGGCGCGCTGATGCTCGGGCACGAAATCCACCGGCGTGACGTCGGCGCCGAACATGTAGTCCCGCTCAAAATCCTTGACCATGACGTTGTGGGTATGGACGTGATCGCCTGGCAGGATATCCATGCTGGCGAAACCGATGATCTGGTCATACTTGCGGACCGGCTCGTCCTTGGCGATGGCCTGGGTGGCGATCTTGTGCCCGGCGGGAACTTCGCCATTGGCCGAGACCGCCTCGCCAGCAACCTGGGCGCCCTGGGATATGTCGTCGCGGGCCACGATCACATTGTCATTGGAATGCAGGCGGATCGTGGTTGGCTGTTGATTGGTCATTGAAAGTCTCTCCAGGTTGACGCCTTATGGAGACAACTTAGCGCAATCGGTGAAACCCGTCAGGTCTGATTTATGGCCCGTATTTGTCTTTTGCCCGTCATCCTGAGCGCGGGCAAAGCCAAGGATAATGGAAAGATCGAAAAATGACACTTGATCCACAAATTGAATATATTCTGGGCCTGGTTGCGAAATCACCTTATCCGGAATTCCACACGGTTTCGCCCGAAGAGGCCCGGGGTATATTCGAGGACACGGCCCCGGCCTTGAGCATCCGGCCGGAGGATGTCTTCCGCACGGAAGACCGCTGGATCGAGGGGGTGGAAGGCGATATTCCCATCCGCATCTATACACCCCGCGAACCCATCGCCGGCGAGGCGTTGCCAATCCTGGTTTTTTATCATGGCGGCGGCTTCGTGATCGGTAGTCTGGACAGCTACGACAGCCTGTGCCGGGCGTTGGCCAACCGGGCCGAATGCATCGTGGTGTCGGTGGATTACCGCCTTGCGCCGGAACATAAATTTCCCGCCGCCGTCGATGATGCCCTGGAAGCCTATCAATGGGTGGCGGACCACGCCCACGAACTGGACGGCGATGTCACCCGCATGGCCATTGCCGGCGACAGCGCGGGCGGCAATGTCACCGCCGTCACCGCCATCGGCATCCGCGACGAGGGCGATGTGGCGCCGCTGTTGCAGGTCCTGATCTACCCCGTACTGGACGGCACGCCGGAGCGGCCGTCCCACCACAAGTTCGCCGAGGGCCGGTTGTTGACCCGGGGCAACATTCTTTGGTTCTACGCGCACTATATGAACGACCCAGAAGACGCCAAGGATCCGCGTTTCTCGCCCATTCTGGCCGAAGATCTTTCGGGTCTGGCGCCGGCGCTGGTGATCGTCGCCGGCCATGACCCCCTGCGCGATGAAGGCTTGGCGTATGCTGAACGCCTAAAGTCGGCCGGCGTCAAAGTGGAATTGAGCAACTACGAGGGCATGGTGCATGGCTTTCTGTCATTCGCGGATGCGGTTGACCAGGGCAAGGCTGGCATCGAGCAGGTAGCTGGCGCACTGCACAAGGCTTTTTCGGCATCGTGAGCGGAATTAACCTTTCATGAACCACCCCGGACTATCCTGATAATAAGGAAAGGTCCACATGCGTAGAATTAGTTTTACATCAGGCGGCGTCCGCAATCACCGCAAGGATCGGCGGTTGTCGATGTTGCAGCTGACGGTTACAGCCGACGGCCAGATTTACGACAGCCTGGACGGGGCCTGGGTGGGGTACGTATCCATGGCCTGTTGCCGGACCGGCGCCTTGATAGCGGCCTGCTGATAAAAGTCTCGGGCGTGCGCAAGGAGCAGGAACTCAGTCTTGAGGTCATGGCCACCATTGTCCGCATGGATAACGAAGCGAACGAGACGGCGCTACGTTTTGATGATCCGACGGCGGAAGATCTCGATACGTTGGAAGCTCTCATAACGGGCCGGCGCCTCAGCGCCTAATTCAACTCTATAGAATTTCCAGTACGTCCTCCGGCGGGCGGCCCAACGCGGCCTTGCCGTTCGCCAGCACCACGGGGCGCTCCATCAAGACCGGGTTGGCGACAATGGCCGCGATCAAGGCATCTTCCGCCAGTTCTTCATCACCCAGTCCGTTGGCCTTGTAGGCCTCTTCCTTCATGCGCATCAGACCGCGCGCATCCAGATCAAGCTTGCGCAGAATTTCTCTCAAAGTGGCCGCATCGGGCGGTGTCTGGAGATATTCGATAATCGTTGGCTCAAGATCCCGGTCCCGCAACAATTGCAAGGTCTGCCGGGATTTGGAACAACGGGGATTATGGTAGATGATAACTGTCATGGCTGCCTCTTCTTCTCCGTGCGCCCAGAATCTAGCAAAGCGGCCTTTCAATTGACACCGCAAACAGGCTAAACCGGGTTGGTAAATGCCACGGCGGCATTATTTAAGGCGTGACGGAGTTGCACATGAGTGCGGATGTACCGGCCGGGTTCCAACCGGCCGCCGAGACAGAGACCTTTGAAACTTTCGTCGGCCCGCTATACGAAAAATGGGACGGTGAGGATTATACCTGCGGCTTTCGCGCCGCGCCCCATCACGGCAACCGCCGGGGCGTGGTGCATGGCGGCATGCTGTTCACCTTCGCCGACCACACCCTTGGCAACATGGTCTGGGCCCGATTCAAGGATCAGCCCTGCGCCACGGTTACCCTGAACGTGGACTATCTGGCCGGCGCCCGAACCGGCGACTGGATCGAATGCACGGGAAATATTACCCGGGAAACACGATCCCTGATTTTCATCAAGGGCCAGTTAAGCATCGACGGCAAGACCGTGATGACCGCGTCCGGTGTCTGGAAAAAACTAGGCGCTGACTAATACCAATGTACGGTGATAGGCCCAATTCAGCTAGGCAAGACGGCGGGTTGGGTCCAAATCCTCGTATTTCGGTTCCCGCTTTTCCGCCTTGGCCTTGAAGGCTTCGCCCAGATCGGCCCGTGACAACATGGCGGCATTCCAGGTGGCAATATAGTTCAGGCCGTCTTGTATGGAATGATCCCGGGCGTAGTTGAGCATTTCCTTGTTGCCCACGGTCACGACCGGACTTTTCGCCGCAATCTCCGAGGCGATGTCCATGACGCCGGCCAACAAAGCCTCATGATTGGCAAAGACCTGATTGACGAGGCCGCACTCCCGCGCCTCCGGCGCCATCATGCGCCGACCCGTAAAGGTCAATTCCCGAACGATGCCGTGGGGCAGAATATGGGGTAGCCGCTGCAAGGTACCCACATCCGCCGTCAGGCCGATATTCGTCTCCTGGATTGAGAAAAACGCATCTTCGGTGCAATAACGCATGTCGCAGGCGGATATCAGGTCCATCCCGCCGCCGATGCAGGCGCCCTGGATGGCGGCCAGAACCGGCAGGCGGCACCTATCCAGCACCGACATGGAATTCTGCATATGCAGGACCGAGCGGCGCATGGCCTCGGCCTTGCGGGCCGGCTCGCCTTCCGTCCCGATCAACCCGGCGCCGAAATCGTTCAAGTCCAAACCGGAAGTGAAGTGCTTGCCTTGGGCCGAAAGGACCACCACGCGAGCCGCGGGATCATCATCAATCTCGTCGAACACCGCCACTATTTCGGGCCAGAAAGCCTTGTTCATGGTGTTGAATTCACTGCCGCGAATAAATTGCAAATGGGCAATGCCGCCTTCGACATTCAGACTTAGGGTTTCGTACGCCATCAGAACCTCCGAACGTTTCAATTTGGCCTATGATAACATGCGTTGATGAACCAACAAAGAGTCATGAGGCGGGCGGGCTCGTTGCCAAGCGAACCCATGCTATGCTTGCCGGCCTGATTCCATATTTCAAAAGACATCATGAGCAGCGACGACCCCAAAATTCACCCTGAAATCCGCA
>JAPYUH010000122.1 GCA_029936195.1 Alphaproteobacteria bacterium | reverse complement strand
TCATGATCGAACGTATCGCCGTCATCGGCATGGGGCAGATGGGTTCCGCCATGGCCAGCCGCCTGAGCCAATCCCAATACGATGTCATGGGCTATGACATTTCCGACAAGGTGCGTCAGGGTCTGACGGACCAGGGCGTCAAAATGGCTGACAATCTGGCCGCCGCGCTGGCCGGGCGCACCACTGTCCTGACCTCCCTCCCCGACCCCGGAGCGGTGAACGCGGCCTGGTTGGGCGTGGACGGCATTGACGCCCTGGCGGAACCGGGCAGCCTGATCATCGAATTGAGCACCATTGACCCCACCACCATGAAAGCCGTCGCGGCAGCCGCCGGGGCCAAGGGCCATGCGGTGCTGGACTGCCCCGTCTCCGGCAGCCCCGTTGAAGCGGGAACGGGCAAGCTGGTGCTGCTGGTGGGCGGCGGCGACGATGCCGTCCAGCGAGGCAGGCCGTTGTTTGATGTACTGGGCCAGACCTGGAAGCACACCGGAGAGGTGGGGACCGCCAAGGTCGTGAAGATCGTCAACAACATGATGTCCATGGGCAACGTCCTGGTCGCGGCCGAGGCATTTTCCCTGGGCGTGGCGGCGGGCGTGGAGCCGGAGAAACTCTACGATGTTATTTCGGTCAGCGGCGGCCGCTCGCACCATTTCACCAAACGCTTTCCCAATGCCTTGAATGGCGATTTCAGCCCCGGCTTCAAAATGGAGCTGGGCGAGAAGGACCTTTCCCTGGGCATCGAACTGGGCCGCGCCAACAACTTGCCCACGCCGACCGCCTCCATCGTCCGGGAGATGTATGCCCTGGCCCTGGCGGAAGGCTTCCGGGGCCAGGATATTGTCGCGCTGCTGGCCATGTACGACAATTGGGCGGCAAGTGGAAATCAATCATGACCATATCCGTTACGCCCTTGTCGGGCGCCCTGGGTGCGGAGATCGGCGGGGTTGATGTGTCCATGGCGCTGGATGACGGCACCGTCGCCGAAATACGCCAGGCATTGTTGGATCATCAGGTGATCTTCTTCCGGGATCAGGATTTGGACATGGCCCAACACCGGGCCTTCACACTTCAATTTGGCGAATTATTCGTCCATCCCAATTTTCAGTTGGGCCAGGACAATGCGGAATTCGTCATGGTGCGGCGGGAGCCGGGCGACCTCAGGATTATCGGCGAGGATTGGCACACCGACACGACCATGATCGCCACCCCGCCCATGGGCGCGATCTTATATGCGCTGGAAGTCCCGGATGCGGGTGGCGATACTCTGTTTGCCAACCAATACCTGGCCTATGACGCCCTGTCGAACGGCATGAAGCAAATGCTGGACCGCCTCTCCGCCGTGCACAACGACACCCGCGTTGCCGGACCGGGAACCGGCCTGAACGGCCAGCGCGCCAGCCAGGTGCGGGAAGACGCGGATTGGCGGCCGACCGAAAATGCTCACGCGGTGGTCCGCACACATCCCGAGACCGGGCGCAAATGCCTGTTCGTCAACCGGGTCTATGTACACCATTTCGAGGGCATGACCGTGGCCGAGAGCCAACCTCTGCTGGACTTCCTCTACGCCCACGCCATCAGACCGGAGTTTACCTGCCGCTTCCGCTGGCGGCCGGGCTCCATCGCCTTCTGGGACAATCGCTGCACCCAGCACATCGCCGTCAACGACGTCCACGACACGGCGCGACATATGCGCCGAACCCAGATCGCCGGCTAGGTAATTCCGTCCAGAAATTGTCTCAGGGCCTGGCTGCATTCCCTGGCATGGGAAAACGGCAGGCCATGTTTGGCGTCCGGGAATATCTTCAGTTGCGCATTGGGTATGCGTTCATGCAGATCCGCCATGATGGGCACGGGGACGAAGGGCGAGGAATCCGGATGCAGCAGCAACGTCGGCGCCGAAATCTCGGGCAGCCGGGCGCTGAGATCGGCGCCCACCAAGGTCCGCAGCAGGGCCAGGACCGTGCCGCCATCGGCGCTGGCCTGTTGGCTCCGATACCACGCCCACTCCTCGGGTGACAGAACGCCATCGAAGAATCGCCCAGCCATCATCTGGTCCGACCAGGCGCCCATGCCCTCGCCATTGATGACGCTGTCCCAGTTCCGCACATTCTCAATCGAGCCGCCCACATGAGCACCATTGCTGACCGTCAGGCTGCTCAATCGGTCGGGATGATCAAGGGCGACCTGCAAGGCCACGGTGCCACCGATCGATTCGCCCACCAGATGAAACTTGGCGCAGTCGAGGGTATCCGCCAGGGCAATGATATTTGCCGTCAGGTCGGCAATTGTAATCCCGTCGTCGCCGGGCTGGGATTGGCCGTGGCCGGGCATATCGAAGACGACCAGGCGGTAGCGGTCCACCAATGCCGCCGTCCAGCCGAGCCAACAGCGCCAATTGGCGCCCACCCCATGATGAAACAATATGGTTTCCCGCGCTTCGATCCATGGCGCGGTCAGGTCGATGACTTCGTAGTGAATAGCGTGCTTGGCCGATTTTAGTTCTGTCATCTCCCGGCCTCCATGGGCAGGCTCGGATCTTTGGCCCATTCCGACAGTGAATTGTCGTAGATGCCCACACCGTCGTGGCCCAATAGTTTCAGGGCGAAGGAGTCAACTGTTGCCGCGATGCCGCCGCCGCAATAGGTCACCACCCGCTGATCCATTCCGATGCCGGCCCCGGCAAATTTTGCGCGCAGGCCGTCTGCGTCAAGGAAGGTACCGTCGGCGCCCACCAAATCCAGCGCCGGCAAACAGACACTGCCTGTAATTGCCCCCGGCCGTCCATAATGGACCTGCGACGTGCCGTCATGCTGTGGCCGCGTGAGCGCGTTTACAACCACGGCGCCGTCGTCGGACAGGGCGGACAAGACGGCCTCTTTCCCCACGATCATGTGGTCCTGGCGCCGCGTCGTGAGCGTGCCAGGGGGATAATTACATGGCGCCACGGATACCGCGCGGCCCTCGGCCCGCCATTTCCGCCAACCGCCATTCAAGATCGAGACTTTATCGACGCCAAAGGCGTGCAGCATCCACCAGATGCGGGTGGACCAGGTTACGGATGTGGTGGAATACAGCACCACCTGGTTGCCGTCGCACAAACCCTTGGCGCCAAGGGCCGTCGCGAAAGCCTCGGCACCGGGCGTGGTAAAGCGGAATTGGCCCGCCGGGTCGGACAGGTCAGCTTGCAAATCAAGATATCCGGCGCCGGGTATATGCCCGGACTGATAATCCGCCAGGCCGCTTTTGACGGTGAACACTTTATCCGTATCGGGGATCAGATGGGTGGTGCAGTCGAAGATCCGCAAATCCGGATCCTCCAGATGATCCGACAACCAATCCGTTTCAACCAATAGTTCCGCGCGCGCATAGCTCATCTCGGCTCGCCTCCATGTTTAATTTTGGTTAGCATAGGCCAAAATGGGGGATGCCATGAAAATTTGCATTATCGGAGCCGGCGCCATGGGCGGGCTGTACGGCTGCCGGCTATTGCTGTCCGGCCAAGACGTTCAGTTCATCGAGAAACGCCAAGAGGCCGTGGATGCCCTAAACGGCGGCACTTATCTGTTTGACGGCATCGACGGCGAACACCGCATCAAGGCCCCGGCCGCGACTTCCGCGGACGAATTACCCGCCGCCGACATCGCCTTCGTTCATACGGACAGCAATAACACCCGCACTGCCGGTGAACAGGCTAGGGCGGTATTGAAACCGGACGGCTGGGCCGTGACCTTTCAGAACGGTGTCGGCAATGTGGAGACCTTGTGCGATGTACTGGGCGCGGATCGCGTCGTCGGCGGCATCAGCTATCACAGCGCCGCCTCACCCGAACCGGGCCATGCCACCCACACCAATGCCAACAAAACCTGGATCGGCGAGCTGTCCGGCGGCAGCAGCGCACGGGTCGAGCAACTGCGGGATCTGCTGGCGGGCGCCAAATTCGACCCTCATATCGCCGACAGCATCCAATCAGTGATCTGGACCAAGTTCATGTTGAACTGCGCCGTCAATCCGGTCTGCGCCATCACCGGCCTGCGCTCGGGCGAGGTTGGCGGCGACCCCTCGGCAATGGAAATGCAGGAGCGCATTTTAGATGAAACCCTGGCCGTCATCGCCGCCAAGGGCATTACTCTGAACGACCCCGACCCCAAGGCTTCCATGCGGCGCATCACGGGCAAGGCCTTCAATAAGCCATCCATGCTGCAACACATGGAAGCGGGCCTGCGCACGGAGATCGACAGCCTGAACGGCGCCGTGGTGCGCGAAGGCGCGGCCCTTGGCATCCCCACGCCCTACAACCACGCCCTGACCATGCTGATCAAAGCCCGCAACGGCCACATGGTCCGCGCCCTGCACGAACCGCCCATCGATTATGAGGCGCTGGAGGCGGCGGCCAGAGGGTGATTAAAAATTGGAGGATACTAACTTGGCCACTTCAATTCTCGACGCCACAAAGATTCAGGCCCGCATTGTTATCCCCATTGTCAAGGCTCTGGAAAAGGAACTGGGCAAGGAACGGGCCCACCAAATCGTTGGCGAAGCCATTGCGCAGTCTTATGTGGACTACCGGGAACGCCTTGGATTTGAGTTGAACGAGCATCCCCGCAACGAAGGCGAGGCGGAGGGCAATGGGCCGGCGTTTCCCGTTGAACGGGACATCGTGGAAGATACCGCGTCGGCCTTTGGCCACAACATCACCGGCTGCGCCTTTGCCGATTACTTCCGGGCCATTGGCGAGCCCGGGATTGGCGCCCTGATGACCTGCGGCGTGGATTTCGCGGCCGAGGATCGCATCCGCCCGGATTGAGAATTCAACCGCAGCCAGACCCGTATGCAGGGCGCCGCGTTTTGTGATTTCCGTTGGCGCAAGCGTGACGGCGCAGCCTAATAAGCATTCAGGCGCTCGAAAACGAAATCCGGAATTTCAACAACGTCTTCGGTGATCCGGCGGCGCCGTTCGGCGGCGGAGCGGTCGAAGGGCATGCGCACCGCCTCGCCGCCTTCGACGGGCCGCGCCGAACGCACGGCGTCGGCATAGGCCGTGACCTGGGCCCGATAGTCCCTCTCCGGCATCATCAAATCCGGTTTCATGGCGATGATGACAAAGCCGAACTCCGCCAGTTCCGGCGGTTGGATGGGAGAGCCGGCCAGGATACCAAGCAATTGCACCACATGACCGAGGCCCGATCCCTTGTGCCCGCCCCAGGGCGTGAAGGCGCCCGCCAGGGCCGCTTCTGGGTCGCGGGTTGGCTGGCCATCCGCATCGTAGGCCCGTCCCGGCGCCAGTTCATGGCCGCGGCGCTTCGCCAACACCGCCTCTGCGTGCATGATGGACGAGGTACCGATATCCCAAATGATGGGATCCGTGGTGGAGGGGAAGCCAAAGCACATGGGATTGGTGCCGAAACGGCCCTCAACCGCGCCATGGGGCGCCACCCATGGCGTTGCGTTGGAGGCGATCATGGTAATCAGACCGCTCCCCGCCGCCATTTCCGCATAGTAGGACAGCATGCCCGTGTACCAGGTCCGATCGGCGCCGACCATGGCCAGGCCCATGGTGGTTGCCTTTTCGATGGCGATCTCCGTTGCCTTGTGGGCAACCACATAACCAAGGTTGTCATGGCCCTTCAATCGGGCCGACACGGGCGTGGCATGGTCAACCTGGACGTCGAGCTTGGGCGCCCCGGTCCGCGCCAACCTTTCGATGATCGAGACCACCCGCGCCAGGCCGCCGTAGGCCAACCCCCGCAATTCACAATCCACGATGTGGCCGGCGATGATGGCGGCATACTCGCCGCTTTGGTCATGGGCCACCATCACCCGTTCCACCAGAGCGCGGGCCTCTTCGACGGTCAGGCGCATTTGAATAACCGGTCGGCTAGGCTCTAGGTGTGGCGATCGATGAAGGCGTTGAAAACCTCGACCATGTCCTCGACCATGATTTGCTCGGCCGGCATGGCGCGTTGATCCAGGGGCAGGCCAACCTGTTCGCGCAGTTCCTGATTGCTCATGCTGCGGGCCCATTTAGGGTCGTGTTCGGACAGGCGGCCGAAGAAGGCGGCGCTATCCGAGGCCGCGCCGGCATAGAACAAACGCTTGATGCCGGCCTGGTACATTGTCGCCACGCACATGGAACAGGGTTCGCCGGAGGTATACATATCGGCCCCGCCCAGATTGGTGACGGATAGTTTCCCGCAGGCATCACGGATCGCCTCCACCTCGCCGTGGGAGGTTGGGTCGAATGTGCCGTCGGCCCGGTTCAGGCCCTCGCCGATGATCTCGCCATCCTTCACGACGACGGCGCCATAGGGCAAGGTGCCCGGCGTATCGATACTTTCCGCGGCGATTTCGATGGCGCGGGCCATGAATTTTTCGTGCATGGGATCTCCCTCCCTATAAAGCGGAAAGCAATCATGCACCGCGCACGGGAGGGGTTGCAAAGTTATTCCTCGCCGAACCGCGCCTTGATACGCTGCAGCAGGTGGTCGCGGACCTGCCGGAAGGCGGCCATGACAACCTCGCGGCTGCCATCGATGCCGGTGGGGTCAAGGCTGGGCCAGTATTCCAGCTCCACCGCCATGGTGCGGGTCAACTCCACGGCCTTATGTTGTGCCTCGGGCGTCAGGCTGATAACCAGATCGAACGAGGTATCTTCAAGATCATCGAATGTCTTGGAACTGTGCTGCGAGATATCCACGTCGATCTCGGCCATTACGGCGATGGCAAAGCCATCAACGCCGCCCTGGCGCACGCCAGCCGAATCCACATAGATCACATCGCCGAACAGATTTTTGGCCAAGCCCTCCGCCATGGGTGAACGCACGGAATTGTAATTGCAGGCAAACAGCACACTGCCAGGCCGGCGCATCACCAACCCTAGCTCCGTATCTGCAGAATGCAGACCAGTGTAAACAATCGCCGCGCGGTCTCGTTGTCCACAGCGATCTTGCCGTCCAGGCGCTCGCGCAACAAATCGGAACCATCGTTGTGCAACCCCCGCCGGCCCATGTCGATCGCCTCGATCTTCGAGGGCGAGGCGGTCTTGATGGCTTGAAAATAGCTTTCACAAATCGTGAAATAGTCCTTGATGACCCGGCGGAAGGGGGTCAGGGGGATCAAGACCCGTTTCAGGTGGCGCCCATCCACGTCGCTGATATCGAGGGCCAGGCGATTCTCCTCCATGCCCATGAGGACATGGTAAGGGCCATCGAAGCCGCCCGAGGGCTGAAAACTGTTGGCTTCCAACAGATCATAAATCGCGACACGGCGTTCGTGCTCAATGTCCGGCGAACGGCGGATGACGGTGTTTTCATCCAGAATAAGCTGGGCTATGCGTTGCCGCTCCACCATGAGACACGCTATCGCCGATTGCCGAGACGCAGAGAGATGGCGCGGGCATGGGCGGACAGCCCCTCGGCCTCGGCCAGGGTGACGGCATCGGGTCCCAGATGGGCCAGGCCATCGGCGCTGCAACGAATGATCGAACTGCGTTTCATGAAATCCAACACCGACAAGCCAGAGCTGAACCTGGCCCCCCGCGCCGTGGGCAACACATGGTTTGGGCCGGCGATGTAGTCGCCAATAGGCTCCGGCGAATGGGCACCCAAAAAGATGGAGCCGGCATTGCGCACCCGCGCCAGCATGCCTTCGTCATCCTCCAAGGCGATGGCCAGGTGCTCGGGCGCAACACGGTCGACCAGGTCCACCGCCTCATCCCAATGATCTACCACGATGACACAGCCGAAACGATCCCAGCTTTCCCCGGCGATATCGGCTTTCGGCAGGTCGGCCAGTTGGCGGCTTACCGACGCCACGACTTGTTCGGCAAAAGCTTCCTCATCGGTGATCAGAATCGATTGCGCCGCCGTGTCGTGTTCCGCCTGCGACAGCAGATCGGCGGCGATCCAGTCCGGATCATTGTTGCCGTCGGCCAGGACCAGAATTTCCGACGGTCCGGCGATCATCTCTATACCGACCGTGCCAAAAACCTGCCGCTTGGCGGTCGCCACATAGGCATTTCCGGGGCCAACAATCTTGTCCACCGCCGGTATGCTCGCGGTGCCATGGGCCAGGGCGCCAATAGCCTGGGCGCCGCCCATGCGATAGATCTCGTCGACGCCGGCAATCTTCGCCGCCGCCAGCACCAGGGGGTTCAACTGGCCATCGGGCGCGGGCACGGCCATGGCCAGACGCGGGACCCCCGCCACCTTGGCAGGAATGGCGTTCATTAGCAGCGACGAGGGATAGCTCGCCAGACCGCCCGGCACATACAGCCCCACCGCCGCGACCGCCGTCCAGCGGTGACCCAGTTCGATACCATGTTCATCTATAAAGCGGTCATCGCGGGGGAACTGCCGGGCGTGATAGGCGGTAATCCGCTCATGAGCATGCCGCAGGGCGTTAATCTGTTCCCTGGGGACCTGGGATATGGCCGCGTCGATTGCTTCCCTGGGCAACCGCAGGTCTTCGAGGGCTAAATCCACGCGGTCGAATTTTTTGGTGAATTCCAACACCGCTGCATCGCCGCGCCGGCGAACCTGGTCAAGAATGTCGGCAACCTGTTCATCGACATCAACGGCAGCCTCTCGCTTATCCGCCAGAAAGGCCGTGAAGCGGTCCTGAAAATCGTCTTGCCGGGTCTGCAGTCTAAGCGGCATCAAGGGCCCCCTGGAAACGTTTGACCCAGCCGGACAAAAGTTCGGGCCGGGTCTTGGCCGCCGCCCGGTTGACGATCAGCCGCGAGGTGACATCGGCGATCCGCTCCACCTCAACCAGGCCGTTGGCGCGCAGGGTTTCGCCGCTGCTGACCAAATCCACGATGCGGCGACACAGCCCCAAACTGGGCGCCAGTTCCATGGCGCCGTTCAGATGGATGCATTCCGCCTGCACGCCGCGGGCGGCAAAATGCCGGCGGGTGATTTCGGGATACTTGGTGGCAACGCGAATGTGGCTCCACTGGTCCGGATCATCCCCGGCCAGCATCTCCGCCGGCTCGGCCACCGCCATGTAACAGCGGCCAATGCCCAGATCCAGGGGCGCGTAAATCTCGGGATATTGGAATTCCATCAGGACATCGTTGCCCGCAATGCCCATTTGCGCCGCACCAAACGCCACGAATGTCGCAACGTCAAAGCTGCGCACGCGGACAATTTCGAGATCCGGAATATTAGTGGCGAACCGCAATAGGCGCGAGCTGGGATCATCGAAGGCGGCTTCGGGCTCAATGCCGGCGCCACGCAACAGGGGCATGGCCTCGGACAGGATGCGGCCCTTGGGCAGCGCGATGACAAGTTTTTGCGACATCTCCCTTACTTATTCCTCCAGGCCATGATCCGGACGGCTGGGTGTGGGCCAACCCTGGTCAATATCGCTGACGTGGCACTGCACGGCCTCGGCCTCCAGACTGATGGTGCCGCCGCCGGCGAACTGTAATTCCACGTTGACGCCATGGTCGGCCGGGGCGGAGGTAATCGCCAGCAGGGGCAGCAAACCCTCGCCATCGGCCATGTCTATGCCCTGGCTGCGCACGGCCAGGACATCGTCGAAATGCAGCCCGCAACGGACCCGCATGCCACCGTCCTTGCCCATCTCGTCGGCAACCTCCCAGCGGAACCGGGTCATCACCATGGCAAATCGGCGCAGGCGCGGCATATAGGCCATGTCTTCAATACGGGCGATGGCATCCTGAACGCAGGATGAAATTACCGCCAGATCCTCTGCCTCGTCCGCCCGCAGGCGCAACCCGGTATTGACCATTTGCTTCACCCCCGCCTTACTCGGTCAACCGCGTGATATCGGCGCCGCAGCCGGAAAGCTTTTCCTCCAGGCGCTCGTAGCCGCGGTCCAGATGGTAGACCCGGTTGACCACCGTTTCACCGCTCGCCGCCAATCCAGCCAGTACCAACGAGACCGAAGCGCGCAGGTCCGTGGCCATGACCGGCGCGCCATGCAGCCCAGCGCCGCCATTGCCGCCCCGCCCCCGGACCATGGCCGTCGCCCCCTTGACCTTGATGTCCGCCCCCATGCGTAATAATTCCGGCACATGCTGAAAGCGGTTCTCGAAAATAGTTTCGGTAATCATGGCGGCGCCGTCCGCCACGGTCATCAAGGCCATCATCTGGGCCTGCAAATCAGTGGGAAATCCAGGATACGGCGCCGTGCTGATATCTATGCTTTTGACACCATTGCCGTCACCGCGTCCGTCACCCCCGCCGCCGCCGCCGACCAAGCCGCATTCGACCATCATACCGCCGTCGGTTGGCCGCAGTAACACATTGGCCTGTCCCAAGGCCGCGCTCACCGCCTCCATGGTGGCCGGCCGGGCCCCGATCAATTCCACCCTGCCCCCCGTTATGGCGGCGGCGATGGCGTAGGTCGCCGCCTCGATCCGGTCCGGCAGGACAGCGTAATCGGCACCGTGAAGCGCTTCGACACCTTGGATATGCAAGGTATCGCCGCCGATGCCCTCTATCTTCGCGCCCATTGCGTTTAAACAATTTGCCAGATCGGCCACTTCGGGCTCCCGGGCCGCATTTTCCAGGATCACTTCGCCCTTGGCCAAGGTGGCCGCCATCAACAAATTTTCCGTGGCGCCGACAGAAACCCGCGGGAACACCACCACGCCTCCCCGCAACCCGCCCGGCGCGCGGGCAACGATATAGCCGTCATCAAGTTCAATTTCGGCGCCCAGCACTTCCAATCCCTGAATATGCATATCCACCGGCCGGGTGCCGATGGCGCAGCCCCCCGGCAGGGAGACCCGGGCCCGACCGCACCGGGCCAGCAAGGGACCCAGCACCAGGACTGAAGCACGCATCTTGCGGACGATGTCATAGGGCGCCTCGGTGGAGGTAAGGTCCCTGGTGCGCAATTCCATGACTTGGCCCATGTGCCCGCCGCCGGGATGTTCGCCCGCCATGGACAGTTCCGTGCCATGTTGGGCCAGCAGATGGGTCATGGTGGCGATATCGGCCAGATGCGGCAGGTTGCGCAACACCAGGGGCTGATCGGTCAGCAAACTGGCTGCCAACAGGGGCAGGGCGGCGTTCTTGGCGCCTGAAATAGCGATTCTGCCCTCCAGGGGCCGGCCGCCGCGTATGCGTATCTTATCCATTTAGACTCAATTTGGGCCCAAATGGCCCCAGGTGTGCGCAACAGAATAAAATGCGAAGTCGGCAGGGGTTCTAACCCATCGCGCCCGCGCTGGAAACCTGCATACGCACGAAAATTGGCCTTCGATTGTACCGCCGACAGCAAATCATGGCGTCAAGTATCATCGCAATTGCGGCAATATTATGAAAGGTCACCTAATTTAGGCGTCTTTTTCCCCTTCGGACCGCCGGCTTCCCGGCGCTCCCCGCCGCCCGTTGCCGCCCTACTGTCGCCCCTGCCGCCATCCTTGGGGCCCTTGCGCCGGCGCAGGTTATCGCGCAAGGCCCGCGCCAGACGCTCCCGCCGCAGCTCTCGCGCGGCCTTGGCGGGTGCTTTTGATTTATTTTCCGTCATCACCCAATCGGTGCCATATGGCGCTTGCCCTGACAAGGTCCCTGTGGCAGTTTGCCGGACCGCTTCAGCAGCGGCAAGCCGCCAATTCCAAACGGCTCCAAATGGCGGCCCCGGCCCACATAGCTCAGGGGTAGAGCACTCCCTTGGTAAGGGAGAGGTCGAAAGTT
>JAPYUH010000396.1 GCA_029936195.1 Alphaproteobacteria bacterium | reverse complement strand
GGTTGCCGAGACCATGATCATCGCCTGCTGCGATTCCCGTGCCGCGCCGGAGACCATATTCAATGCCCTGCCCGGCGAGATTTTCGTCGTCCGCAACGTCGCCAACCTGGTGCCGCCCTACGAGCCCGATGGCAACTATCACGCCACCTCCGCCGCCCTTGAATTCGCCGTGCAAAGTCTGAAGGTGAAGAACATCGTGGTCCTGGGTCACGGCCGTTGCGGCGGCATCGAAGCGGCGCTGAACCCCGCCGCCGAGCCCCTTTCGCCCGGCGATTTTATTGGCAAATGGATGGATCTGCTCGCGCCGCCCGCGCAATCCATCGTCGCCAACGAATGGATGACCAGGGCCGAGCGGCAGACCGCCCTGGAGCACATCTCCATCCGCTACTCCATCGCCAATCTGCGCACCTTCCCCTGCGTCTCCATCCTGGAGGGCCGCCAACGCCTGAGCCTGCACGGCGCCTGGTTCGATATCGCGGAAGGTATCCTGTGGATCATGGACCCTGAAACCGGCGATTTTTCGCGTATCGCGGCGGAACCGGGATAGCACCACGAATTGCCGCCGCGGGCGCCCGCCCCAAACGCTGGAATCATGTTGATTTGGCGGGGCGAACCCTTGGTAAATTAGAGGCAAACTCGCTTTCTGCCACCGTTTACCAATTGATCAGGTCTATTTGTTAAAATGTCCGGATAGAAGCTGTATTTCCCTCTGGAGGGGACGTGAGTACTTCGACACCTACGACAAGGGCATCTGCCCGGGAGCCAAGTGCCGCGAATGCGGTATGGCGCATCGTCATTATGAATTTCGGCAATCTTGACCACCGGCATTTGAATAATGTGTTGCACCAATGCTTCGGCGCGACCTGTATTCCCCGGTGGATTGATGCCGGCGAAGATGGGGCATTCGCCCACGAGGATATAGGTGCATCCGACAACCATGACCTGACCATACACTTGTACGACACGGAAATGGTACGGACGGGTCCGGTCGTGGAACGGATACTGGCGACTTCACCAAAAACGCCTCTGCTAACAATCGCTAATATGACAGCCAATTTCATTGGGCAACATGACATCGATTGCCTGCCGTTGGAGCAACTGACGCCGGCGCTGTTGTGGGCCACGACCCGCTATCTATCGGAAAAAATCCGTGCCGATGGCCAGTTGGACATTAATCGCGAACTGACCAAGGATCTGGCCGCCGCACAACACGACCTTTTCATCGCCCGCGGCAACGCCCATGGCGAGGCTGAACGCCTGCGCCGCCTGGCGGAACACAGCCTCATTGGTATTTGGCATCAAAACGCGGATGGCGGCACGGTCTTCCTCAATTCCAGGGCGGCGGCAATTTTCGAGATATCGCAAACAACGGCCCCGGCGCACAACGGGCTGGGGCCTTTGTATTGCCCAGGGAACGGGGGCGGTTGGCCAGCGCGCGACAGGCTTGGCTGAACGGCGATGTACAGGAGCTGGAATGCCGTATAATTGCCGCCCAATCAGGCCAAAAAAAAATCCCTGCTTGTCGCCGGCACGCCAACGGCAATGCCGAACGATACCACGGGCGGCGTATTGCTGAGCCTCGCTGATATTTCGGAACAAAAACGCTCCGCGGCCATGATCAAACAGCTGTCCCATCACGATACCTTGACTGGACTGCCCAATCGGACCTTGTTTCTGGATCGGCTGCAACAGGCCCAGGCGCAGGCCAAACGGGGCCGGAAACACAACGCCCTGCTGATCCTTGATCTGGATAATTTCAAGGATATTAACGACACCCATGGCCATCGCATGGGCGATGAAATACTGCGCATGGCCGCAACCCGGTTGGCCCATTGCAGCCGCGGCACCAACACGGCTGCCCATCTGGGAGGCGATGCATTCGCCATCATCTGTACCGAACTGGGTCATGGCAATCTGGTTCAATCCATGGCGCAACGCCTGATCGAGGCCATGACCAAGCCGTTCATGACTGATGACGAAACGATCCGTGCCACGGCTTCCATCGGTATTGCACTGTTTCCAGGCGATGCCGACCAGTTGATCAAGTTCGCCGACATGGCCCTTCACCAAGCTAAGGCATCGGGGCGCAATCGCTATCATTTTTTCTCCCCGGCCATGGACGAGTCTGTCCGCAGGCGCAAGGGACTTGAGGACGATTTGCGCCGGGCCATTGACGATGAAGCCTTCACTTTGTTGTACCAGCCACAACTTCGCCTCGGTGATGGGCAGGTTTATGGCGCCGAAGCCT
>JAPYUH010000121.1 GCA_029936195.1 Alphaproteobacteria bacterium | reverse complement strand
CAAGGCATCCAGATCATGGGTGATCGCCGCGCCAAGGGGAAATGTCGTGGCCACAAGCGCCGTGGCCAGCAGCATCAGGCCATGAACGCGCCTCAATGTTCCCCGCTTTGTTTGTTCCATCCCGCCGAGTGTAGCGGCTGGCGTACTAGGCCGCTAATGTTTGCGCCGTGGCCAGATCCACCTTGTCCTCGCTCAACAGCGCCGCGACGGCGGCGTCATTATCTTCCTCGATCGCCATGGGGTCTGCGGCGCGCAGGCGGTGGTCCATGACCATGCGCGAGAGGATCAGGCGGCGGGCATCCTCGCCCATGGCGCCCAACCTGGCGCCTTCGGTGGCCAACAGCACGGCCGAGGCCATGTGGTAGAGGGCATCGGCCGCCTTGCGGGCCATGGGTTCGTTGCCCGACGCGGCGACCTGTTCGGCGAAGGCAACGGCGCGGTCGATGGTGCTGTCCAGTTCGCCCTTGAACTGACCCGGCAGGCCTTCGGTCTCGGCCACCATGTCGTGCATGGCCTGGGCCAGGGTTGTGTGGGCGCCAACCTTGGCAATGGCCCGTGTGGTGACGTCCAGGGCGTTGATGTTGGAGGTGCCTTCCCACAACACACCGATATGGGCATCGCGCACCAGTTTGGCGTTGACCCAATCCTCGATCAGGCCGTTGCCACCCCGAACTTCCATGGCGCCGGTGGCAACGGTGATGTTGTCCCGGCAGGAGCGGAATTTCAACAACGGCGTCAGGATGCGGGCCAAATGCGCGGCCCGTTCATCGCCGGCGTCCGCCTTTTCCAACTGCACGCCCAGAAACAGCGCCATGGAGAGGGTTTGTTCCGTGGGCACCATCAGCTTCATCAACTGGCGGCGCAGCAGCGGCTTGTCGATGATCCGCTGGCCAAAGGCAATGCGGTTGCGGGCCACCACCAGGGCCTCGTTCAGACAACGGCGCATCATGGCGGCGGCCCTAACGCCATGGGACAGCCGGGACATGTTGACCTGATCCATCATTAGTTTCAGGCCGTTGTTAATGCCATCTCCGACGTCGCCGAGCGGATAAGCCATGGCGCCGTCGAAGATGATCTCGCCCGAGGCCATGGATTTTGTGCCCATTTTATCCTTCAGGCGGACAATACGGTATTTGTTGCGGCTGCCGTCATCCAGTTGCCGGGGCAAGGCGAACAGCCCCAAACCGTTGTTTCCCTTCACCGCGCCTTTGGGCCGGGCCAGCAACAGGGCGACATCGCCATCGGCGCAGGAGCAAAACCATTTCTCTCCGTACAGACGCCATTCGCCATCCTCGAAGCGTGCCTCCAGCTCAATATTGGAGACATCGGAGCCGCCGGTCTTCTCGGTCATGAACTGGGCGCTTTTCAGAATCTTGCTCATGTCCTGGCTGTACATGCCGGGCAGGAACCGCTGCTTGGTCTCTTTCGAGCCATAACGCTCAATCAACAGGGCGGAGGTGTCGGTCACCGAAATGGGGCACATCAGGCCGAATTCGCTCTGCACGAAAATGTATTGGAAGATGTATTTGGCCAGCGGCGGCACCTTGTCCGGCCAGCCCAGCACGCCGGGGGTGCGCGACATGCAATGGATGCCGAAATCGCCGAAACCGATCTGCTCCATCTCCCGATAGGACGGATGGAATTCGATCCAGTCTTCATCCAGGCCACGGGCGTCGCGGGTATGGAGAATGGGGACATGGCGGTCCGAGGCGCGGGAGAGTTCATCCAGGCGGCCGCCGGCGATCTCGCCCAGCTCCCGGTATTGGGGCAGCATGTGGGCCAGCAGTTTTTCATCCAGATACAGCTTCAACAAACCCTGCAGGCTGTGATCGATGTCGAAAAAATTCAGACCCCGGCAATCAGGCGCCACCCAGTCATTCAGCTCCATGTCCTCGATGTGCGCCGCCATTGCCCTACTGTTCATGGTCAAATCCCGTATGCTGATGTTAAAGATGGTAATTTGACCGAACCGCCAGACCTTGACAAACGATAAGAATTGTCCATTTGATTGATTTTTTCTCACCCAAAAGTATTAGACATGGTCGAAATACCCTCTACTTCTACCCTACTCTCCTTTCGCGCCGCCGCGCGTCATTTGAGTTTTTTGCAAGCCGCGAATGACCGCAACGTCACCCCGGGCGCCATCAGCCGGCAAATTCAGGGCCTGGAGGATCTTCTGGGCACGCGCCTGTTCAACCGCCACCACAAGCGGGTGGAATTGACCGCCCAGGGCAGGGATTACCTGGCGGAGATAACCACGCCCCTGGATCATCTAGCCGCCGCCACGGCGCGGATCCAGGGCGAAGGGGACAGCGGCGCCCTTTCCATTTGCGCCTATCCCACCTTTGCCATTCGCTGGCTGCTGCCCAGATGGGGGCGGTTTTATGATCGCCACCCGGACGTCGATCTGCGTCTGACCACGTCCCTGAACCCGGTCGATTTCGCCGCCGGTGACTATGATTTGGCAATCCAGGTGCTGGCCCAAGACGCCAATCCGCCCAGCCTGAGGCATCATGAGTTCATGCCCGTGCGAACCTTTCCCGTCTGCAGCCCGGCGCTGGCGGCGGCGATAGAGAAACCCGGCGACCTGGCCGCCCAAACCTTGATCCACAACGGCCCCCGCCCCACGGATTGGCGGCGCTGGCTGACCACGGCGGGCCTGCCGACCCTAAATGGCGCGCGGGAGTTGCGTTTTGAAAGCCTGAACCTGGCCATCCAGGCCGCCATCGAAGGCATCGGCGTCGCCATCGGCATCGATGCCCTGTTTGGCGAGGAGATCGAACAGGGCCGCCTGGTCCGCCTGTTCCATATCGAACGCCGCTCGGCGCATCCCTTTCAGATCGTCTACCCGGACGGCAAGGCCACGGACCCCCGCCTCATCGCCTTCCGCGACTGGTTATTGGAGGAAGCTGGCGCCTAGCGCGACAGGCCGTCGAGGAAGCCGCGCACGGCGCTGTTGAACGCGGCCGGCTGGTCAAGATTAGCGACATGGCCAGCGTTTTCGATCACGACCTTCTCGGCGCCTGGAATCTTGCCGGCCATGTAATCGGTCGCGGCGTGGAAGGGGACATCGCCATCGCCGACCAGTACCAGGGTCGGAACCGTGATGTGTGGCAGGCTCTGGATCAAACTGTCATCGAACTGGGCCAGCATGCCGCGGGCGGCGTGCGCCAGTCCCGTGGCGTCGCGGTGGCCGGCGATGCGGGCACCGGCGCTGTCGCCCAGCCCGTCCAGGCCCTCCGTCTCGAAACGGGCCGCGCGGCCTTGCGCGGTTTCATTCCACTTGGCCCGCGCCTGATCATTCTTGAAACCGGGGCCGGTGTCGAACAACATCAGGGCATCGGTGCGGCCTGGATGGGCCAGATTGAAGGCCAGGGAGACACAGCCGCCGAGGGACAAGCCACCGATCACCGCGCCTTGCACGCCACAGGCATCCAATATTGCCGCCATGTCGGCGACGCTGTTGGCCTCGGAATAAGCGCCCGGATCGTCGGGATAATCGCTTTGACCGTGGCCGCGCATATCCCATGTCATGACACGGTAGCGGTCCCGCAAGGCCTCAACTTGATCCCGCCAGGCGGTGGAGGCGTTGGAAAAACCGTGACTTAACAACACGCCGGGCCCGGAACCATGATCTTCGAAATAAACCTTCACGCCGTCTCGTACGATAAACGCCACGCCCGTCTCCTTGTGCAAAATCCAACGTCAAGCTAGCCCGCCAATCGTGCTAGGATCAAGACCCATATTCGGAGCAAACCCATGCCTGACCTGCTGCAAGACCTGGCCACCCCCGCCCTGATCCTCGACCTCCCGCGCCTGACCGCCAACCTGGACCGCATGGCGGCGCGGGGCGCCAGCCTGGGCGTGCAATTGCGGCCCCATATGAAGACCGCCAAATGCATTGAAGTGGCGCGACTGGCGACCAAGGGTCAGGCGGGCGGCATCACGGTGTCCACCTTGGCGGAAGCGGACTATTTCGCCCGCGCGGGCTTCACCGATATTCTCTACGGCGTTGGCATAACGCCGGACAAATTGGCCGCCGTGGCGGCAGTGCAGGCTTTGGGCGCGGAAGTCATTTTGATCCTGGACAGTCCGGAATGCGCGGAGATGGTGGCGGCGCGGGCGGCAAGCCTGCCCGGGCCGTTCCGTTTCCTCCTGGAAATCGACAGCGGCCAGCATCGCACGGGGTTGGGGCCCGACGACGCACGAGCCCTGCAATGCGGCAAGATTTTGTCCGCCAGCCCGGCCTGTACGTTGTTGGGCGTGATGACCCATGCGGGCCATTCCTACGATTGCGCCAGCATCGAGGCAATCCGGGAGGTGGCCGAGGCCGAGCGCGGGGCGGTGGTTGCTGCGGCCGAATGCCTGCGCGCCGCGGGCCTTCCCTGCCCCATTGTCAGCGTCGGTTCCACGCCCACGGCGTTGTATGCGGAACATCTGGACGGGGTGACGGAGATGCGTCCGGGCGTGTTTATGTTCGGTGATCTGTTTCAACACAGCATTGGCAGTTGCGCCTTGGATGATTTGGCCCTTTCCGTGTTGGTTTCCGTCAACGCCTGGCGCGATGACGAGGGCCGCGCCATGATCGACGCCGGCGCCTTGGCCCTGTCCCTCGATCGCGGTTCCCCGGACGAGAACGGCGACTATGCCTTCGGTCTGGCGGCGGACCTGGAAGGACAGCCCCTGCCCGGCCGGCCGCGCGTCCGCCAGGTCAACCAGGAACATGGGTTTTTGCCCGGCCTTGCAGCGTCTCCCGGCATCGGCCAACGCCTGCGCGTCTTTCCCAACCACGCCTGCTCCACCGCCGCGCAATATCAGCAATATCATGTGATTGATCAGCACGGCCGGATCATCGATACGTGGCGGCGGACGGGCGGTTGGTGATAAAATTGCGCCCTGTGTCGCCATGATTTGTTGCCCTATTTGGGCGGAAAATTGATCTCGATAGGTCTATAGCAACGTTGCTTGGTATTATTCTCCGCGCCGACCGGCAGGCGCATAGGCGAAATAGATCAATGGCAGGTAAAACCAGGCCGTGGATTTCAGGCTGATGCGAAACAGCAGAAACGGGATTTCCAGAAAAAACCCGACGACGAACCAGTTTATCCAATCATCGAGATGCGACACGCCGTCCCAGAAGGCGTAGCGATTTTCCGGCTGCAACATATGACCCTCCGGCAGACCGGGAATGACTTCCGGCCGTTGCCGCAGGTCCGTCTGCAAAACGAATGACTGCCAGTTGCCGGGCAATGCCCGCAGGCCGGCAGCGGCATGTTGGAAGGTGGCGATCAAGCGAATGGCGCAGGCACTGGTGAAAATGTCCACGCCCGCGCCCGTGGCAACCAGGGCCAGACCACGGGTGCCCAACAGGCCGCCGACCGCCGCCATGCCGCCCAAGGCCCATCCCACCAGCCATATGATACTGAGTATTTCGTCGCCGGTCTTGCCGGCAACGGTTCCACTGATAATCGACAAGCCGAAAATCAAAAAACGGCCATCACGCCGATGCCCTGAATTACACTACCAACCAAGGCCTTCTCCACGGACAATCCGGCAATGGCCAAGGCCAGCAATATAATCACCAGCGCCGCGCCCATGGCCGCCATGGCTACCAATGTCAGGTCCGTCGGCACGGCCGCCGCCAATGCCCCAACCGTCACCCCCGCCGCGACCGCCGCCCCAGCCGCCTTGTCATCCCTCAGGGCCGGCAAACCCCAGGCCGCAACGGTTATTACCATGCCGGCGTTGGCCGCCACCACACCCAAGGCCATGGCGCCCCAAAATAACGCCGGGCCCGAATTCATCGCCAGCCAGTAATCCGGGATCAACCAGCCGACCAGACCGAACGCAAACGCGGCCACAAACGCCACCATCACCATCGGGATACCATTTCGGTGGCTGCGTTCCCGCACCCAATAGCGCCTGAAAAGCTCCGCCCCGAGCGCCTTGGACGCGGAAGAGCGGAGCAGTACCATGGGCGCGGCCAATATTGTGATCCAGATATGCAGATAGGTGTCGAACAGAATCGCCAGCCACCAAACCAGAGCCACCGATACGATGCTCTCCACTAACGCCAACAGCGAAATTTGGCCCGCTTCGCGGCTCTGGGGCGAGGAATAAATTACGAACTGTCAAATTTGCATCACTGTATCATAACTGTTTGCAGCCCTGGAGACTCTGAAAATTCCGTCAACAGGTACGTTGACATACGGTATGCTATCATACTAAATGGCGTCATGACAGCCGCAATCGAAAAACAACGCCCCGGCGCCCCGGGAATTTTGGCGCGCACCAATTGGGGGCGAAACCCGGGCTTTGTTATTCATGATGTACAGCGCCTGATCGGGCAAGTGGTAGATGCGGAGATGCGCCAAGTTGGGTTGACCAACGCGCAACTGCGTCTGGTACTGCACCTCAATCATCGCGAAGGGGTCAGCCAGGTGGCATTGGGTGAAGAGGTCGGAATAAAGAAGGCATCGGTAGGTGTATTGCTGGAACGAATGGCGGAAAAGGGGCTGATCGAACGGCGGTCCGACCCCGGCGACAGGCGCACCAATCTGATCTATCTGACGGACCGGGCCCGGGACCTGCTGGAACCCATATATGATGCCGGGACTTCCGTCATGAACGGCCTGCTGGCGGGCCTCAGCGATGGAGACATGGAACAATTGGTGGATCTATTATTGCGGGTCAAAAGCAACGCACAGGACATGTTCCGGAAACAAGAGGCAAAACAGCATGGCTAGCGATGTCCTATCCCCCAATCTCGTCGGCCACGAATTCAACCCATTGACGATTTCGTGGAATTCCAAGGACGCCATGCTGTACGCCCTGGGCGTCGGCGCCAAGCCGGCCGAAGAGCTGGATTTTGTTTATGAAGGGCGCGGTCCCCTGGTGCTGCCGACCTACGCCGTGATCCCGGCCATGCGGGCCATGGGCAACCTGCGCCAGGTGGTGAACCTGAAGATCCAGCGCCTTCTACACGGGGAACAGGGCATCGAACTATTGCGCGCCCTGCCCGCGAAAACAGAGATCACCTTGGAAAGCCGCGTCTCGGAAGTTTGGGACAAGGGCAAGTCCGGCGTCATCGGCGTCGCGGCCTTGGCCAGGGATGCGGAGGGGCCGTTGTTCAGGAGCCATTCAACCCTGTTCTACATCGGCGGCGGCGGCTTTGGCGGCGAACCGGGGCCCTCGACCAAGGGCAAGAACCTCCCCCCCGACCGGGAGCCTGACCTGGTGGTGGACCATGCCACGCAGCCCGAGCAAGGCGCCCTTTACCGCCTGTCCGGGGACCGGGTGGCGTTGCATATTGATCCGGATTTCGCACAAAAGGCCGGCTACGACAAACCGTTCATGCATGGCTTGTGCACCTATGGTTTCGTCGGCCGGGCTATCCTGCACGGCCTGTGCGGCGGCGATCCGGCGCGGTTTAAATCCATGACCGGGCGGTTTGCCGATACGGTACAGTTTGAAGATCATATCATCACCAAATTCTGGCACGACGGCCCCGGCGCCGCCATTCTGCAGGTGGAAACCCAGGCCGGCAACGTGGTGTTGAGCCAGGCCCGCGCCACCTACGCGGATTAGAGACGGACTAGGGCCCGTGGACAATTAGCGCACCGCCGTGGTCCGAGTCAAAATGACCCCTGGGGAGGAGCGAGGAGGAAGGACATGTCAGGCATATTCAACGACGAGCGACGTAGCCAGGGGTCATTTTGGCCGGATCCCTTCGGGACGGGACGCTTTTTCGCCCACGCGGCGTCGCGACCGGCTTATGTGGGGCCTGCCACAATGCGCCGCCCGCTCCTACCGTGGGCGAAAAATCGCTCCCGCCACGGCGGCGCGGTAATTGTCCATGGGCCTTAGAGCAATGGATTTTGCGCAGCGTTTGCAAGGCACCGCCAGTGAAGACGGCGAATGGCGCTTCGATCTAGCGGAGGAGCTGAACGGCGGTTTCGGCGGCACCAACGGCGGCAATCTGGCCGCCATCTGCGTCTTCGCCGCCCGTGCCCTGGCGCCCGGCCGCAAGCCCGTTAGCCTGGACGCCCGCTTCATTCGCAGCTTCCGGCCCGGCCTGGCACGGGTTGTCCCCACGGTCCTGAATGCCGGGCGCACCTTGACCACCATCAGCGTCGATATCTTCACCGCCGAAGGCAAACTGGCCACGCGGGGCACCGTCTCGTTGGTGGTGCGGGAGGCCTTGGCCGAATTCTCGGTAACCACCGATGCCCCGGCCGGCAACGGCCTGATGGCTTATGGGACGGGCAAACCATGGCGCCATCCGGGGAAAAACTATCGCATACCATTGATCGATACCTTCGCGCCGGAGTACCTGGGCAAACGGGACAGCGCCATCGCCACCGGCGTCAAGGTGATCTGGGAAGACCCTTCGGCCAGTGTCGAGGCGGCCTGTGTCGCCGCCGATATTTCCGTCGGACCACCAGTGGCGAGTCAACTTAGTGGCCAGCAACTAGCGATCCCCAATCCGGACCTGTCCCTGCGCTTCACCGGCAACGAAGCGACGGCGGATCATGTGGTCTCCCTCTGCCGTCTGGAAAGCCTGGCGAACGGCCTGGCCACGACTTCCCTGGAAGTTCGAGCTGGCGATGAATTGCTGGCGGTCGGCATTTCCACGACCACTTGTTTGAAAGGCACTTAAGGAAATGGTAAAAAAGACCACCTTCGCGATGACCCTGACCGCCCCCCGCGTGCTGGAGCCACGGGATATCCCCCTGCCCGACATCGCCGACGACCGCGCCCTGCTGCGGATCGAGGCTTGCGGCATTTGCGGCACCGATTGTGAACAGTTCGAAACCGGCATGCGTGTGCCCATGCCCCATATCCCCGGCCACGAACCCCTGGGCGTGATTGAAGAAATCGGCGACGGCGCCGCCAAGCGATGGGGCATTAATGTGGGCGAACGCGTGGCCGTGGAGACCTTGCTGTCATGCCACATTTGCAAACGCTGCCTGGCCGGCGAATACCACCTGTGCGCCAACCGGCAGGTCTATTCCACCATTCCCCTGGCCGACGAACACGGCCTGTGGGGCGCCTATGCCAACCATATGGTTTTGGACCCGCGCACAATTTTGCACAAGATGGACCCCGCCATACCGGCCCAAATAGCAGTGATGTACAATCCCCTGGGCGCCGGTTTCCGCTGGGCGGTGGAAATTCCTGAGACTAAATTTGGCGATAGCATCCTGATCATGGGGCCCGGACAGCGCGGTCTGGCCGCCGTCATCGCGGCCAAATCCGTGGGCGCCAAGACCATAATCGTCACCGGCCTGACGGCGGATCATGCCAAGCTGGAGTTGGCCAAACTGTATGGCGCCACCCATGTTATCGATATCGAGAATGAGAATATCCGCGACCGCATCAAGGACATCACGGGCGGCGAAGGGGTGGACACGGTTCTGGACGTGACGCCGGGCGCCACCGGCCCGATCGAGGACGCCATCAACGTCACCCGCGTCGGCGGCACCATCGTGCTGGCCGGCGTCAAGGCCTTCCGGCCGGTGGCGAAATTCGTCTCCGACAAGGTAGTCTTCAAGGAACTGCGTATCCTGGGCGCCTTCGGCGTCACCTCGTCGGGCTACCGCAAGGCCATCGACCTTATTCACAGCGGCACCGTGCCGCTGGAAAAAATGCACACCCATGATTTTGCCGTGGGAGAGGCGGAATTGGCGATCCGGACCCTGGGCCGGGAAATCCCCAGTGATGAATCCATCCATTCCTGCCTGATACCGGAACACTAGGGCGCGGTCCGCCATGAATCTCGCCCGTCTACAGGAAGCCATCTCCGCCGCCATTCCCGCCACGGAATGCCTGATCTTTGGCGCCCGTCGCTATACCTGGGCGGACTATAACGACCGCACCCGGCGCCTGGCCGAATTCATGCGGCGGCAGGGTCTGAGCCTGCACCAGGAACGTGGGGAACTGGAGAACTGGCAGTCCGGCCAGGACCATGTGGCCCTGTACATGCACAACGGCAATGAATACCTCGAGGCGCTGATGGCCGCCTTCAAATGCCGTGCCACGGCCATCAACGTCAACTACCGCTACAAGGGCGACGAGCTGGTCTATCTGCTGCGGGATTCCGGGGCCAAGGCAATCATTTATCATGGCCGCTTCGCCGCCATGCTAGAAACCCTGCGTCCACAGTTGCCTGATATAAAAATTTGGGTCCAGGTCGAGGATGGCACTGGCGCGGCGCTGCTAGATGGCGCCGTGGAGTTTGAAGCCGCCCTGGCCGCCTGCCCGCCCGCGCCCATGGATTCCGATTGCAGCGACGATGATCTGTTCATCATCTACACGGGGGGCACGACGGGCCTGCCAAAGGGCGTGTTGTGGCGGCAGACGGATATCTTCTTTGGCCTGATCGCACAGACGCCAGTGGGCACCAGCCAGGAACAGACCGTGGCGGATGTGCGCCGCCGGGTAAATAAAGGTCGCACCAAGGGAAATTTGGGCAAGGCTATGCCGTTGGCCCCGATGATGCATGCCTCGGGCACCTGTATGAGCCTGGGCGCCATGTTCCGGGGCAGCGCCATTGTCATTCAGGAAACCGTGGACCGTTTCGACGCGGCGGAAATCGTCGCGATGTTCGAGCGCGAGCGGATTACCCAGGCCACACTGATCGGCGATGCCTTTGCCCTGCCGTTGCTGGCGGAAATGGACAAAGGCGGCCATGACCTCTCCGCCATGTCCATGATCAATTCGGGCGGCGCCATACTGTCGCCGCGCAATAAGGAACGCCTGCAAGCCCATATGCCCGAGATGCTGCTGGTCGATGCGGTGGGATCGTCCGAGGCCGGGCGCATGGCCATGAACCTCTCCAAGGGAGGCGAGACAGAGTCTTCGGTTGATTTCAAGATGGATGTGAACGCCTGCGTCATCAGCCCCGACCGAACCCGAATCCTGCGGCCCGGCGATGACGACATCGGCTGGGTGGCACAGAATGAACCCGTCGCCCTGGGGTATCTGAACGACCCGGAAAAGACCGCACATTCCTTCCCCACCATTGCGGGCCGGCGTTATGCGGTACCCGGCGACCGGGCCCGCATGAATGATGACGGCAGCTATCACTTCATGGGCCGGGATTCGATCACCATCAACTCGGGCGGGGAGAAAATCTTTGCCGAGGAAATCGAGGCAGCCTTGAAGGTAATGCCCGGCATTCTCGATGCACAGGTGGTGGGAATTCCCGATAAAACCTGGGGCCAAAAGGTGGTTGCCATTGTCTCCACCGAAATTGAGCTCGGGGAAGCCCAGGTCCGTGATCATTGCAAGGCCCTGATCGCCGATTATAAGGCGCCCAAGTCCGTCGTCTTCGTCGCTGAACTTTACCGCGCGCCCAACGGCAAGGCGGACTACGAATGGGCCCGCGATATTGCCCAAGGGCAGGCCGGCTGATGGACTTTTCCGATACCGAGGCGGAAGCGGCCTTCCGGGCGGAAGCACGGGCCTGGCTGGACGGCAATGCGGTGCTGAAGGAACATCCCAACCAGACCTGGGCTTCGGTGCTGAAAGATAAAACACGGGCCAATATCGTCCGCCTGAATAAGGAATTTCAGAAAAAACGGTACGAGGATGGTTGGGCCTGCCTGCATTGGCCACGGGAATATGGCGGCCGGGATTGCAGCGCCATGGAGCGGGTGATCTACAGTCAGGAAGAAGGCCGCTACATTGTTCCCCGTGGCGTGGTCGAAATCGGCCAGGGCATGGCCGGGCCAATATTAATGAAATACGCCACCGAAGATCAGAAAGTCCGCTACTTACAGCCCATGGCCAAGGGGGAGGAGATCTGGTGTCAGATTCTCTCGGAAGCCGCCGCCG
>JAPYUH010000395.1 GCA_029936195.1 Alphaproteobacteria bacterium | reverse complement strand
AACCAACAGCGATTGTGAGGACCCATGAAGCTTCGTCCGCTGAACGACCGCGTGCTGATCAAGCGCGCTGATGAAGATGTAAAAACCGCCGGTGGAATTATCATTCCCGATACGGCGACCGAGAAACCAATGCAGGGAATTGTCATGGGCGTTGGCCCCGGCGCCCGCGATGAAAAAGGCGACCGCGTCGCCTGCGCGGTGCAGACCGGCGACAAGGTTCTGTTCGGCAAATGGTCCGGCACCGAGGTCACCTTAGATGGCCAGGAACTGCTGATCATGAATGAATCCGACATCATGGCCGTGCTTGTGGACAAGCCCGCCAAAAAGGCCAAGAAGGGCAAAAAAGCCGCTTAACCGGCGCGCCTTTCCTTTTTCGCATTACCAAACACAGATAGGAGGCCATGAATTATGGCTGGCAAGGAAATTAAATTTAGTACCGAAGCACGCGACGGCATGTTGCGCGGCGTCGAGGTACTGGCCAACGCGGTCAAGGTGACCTTGGGTCCCAAGGGCCGCAACGTGCTGCTGGACAAATCCTTCGGCGCGCCAAGGGTGAGCAAGGACGGCGTCACGGTCGCCAAGGAGATCGAACTAAAGGACAAGTTCGAGAACATGGGCGCCCAGATGCTGCGCGAAGTTGCGTCCAAGACCAACGATGTCGCGGGCGACGGCACGACCACGGCCACTGTTCTGGCCCACGCCATCGTGCGCGAGGGCGCCAAGTCCGTGGCCGCCGGCATGAACCCCATGGACCTGCGCCGGGGCGTTGACCTGGCGGTATCCACCGTGGTCGCGGCCCTGGAGAAAAGCTCCAAGAAGATCTCCGGCCGCAAGGAAGTTGCCCAGGTTGGCGCCATTTCCGCCAACGGCGAGGCCGAGATTGGCGAGATGATCGCCACGGCCATGGAAAAGGTCGGCAATGAAGGCGTCATCACGGTGGAAGAGGCGCAAAGCCTGGATACCGAGCTGGACGTGGTCGAGGGCATGCAGTTCGACCGGGGCTATCTCTCCCCCTACTTCATCACCAATGCCGAGAAGATGATCTCCGAGCAGGAAAACCCCTACATCCTGTTGCACGAGACCAAGTTGACGTCGCTCCAGGCCATGCTGCCGATCCTGGAAGCCGTTGTACAATCCAGCCGGCCCCTGCTGATCATTGCCGAGGACATCGAGGGCGAAGCCCTGGCGACCCTGGTGGTGAACAAGCTGCGTGGCGGCCTGAAGGTCTCCGCCGTCAAGGCCCCGGGCTTCGGTGACCGGCGCAAGGCCATGTTGGAAGACATCGCCATTCTGACCGGCGGCCAGGTCATTTCCGAAGATCTGGGCATCAAGCTGGAAAGCGTCACCCTGGACATGCTGGGCACCGCCAAGCGCGTCTCCATGACCAAGGAAGAAACGGTAATCGTCAACGGTGCCGGCAAAAAGGCCGACATCACCGCGCGCTGCAACCAGATCCGTGCGCAAGCGGACGACACCACGTCCGAGTACGACAAGGAAAAGCTGCACGAGCGTCTGGCCAAGCTGGCCGGCGGCGTGGCCGTCATCAAGGTTGGCGGCGCCACGGAAGTCGAGGTGAAGGAGCGCAAGGATCGTGTTGACGATGCGTTGTCTTCGACCCGTGCGGCGGTCGAGGAAGGCATCGTGCCGGGCGGCGGCGCCGCACTGCTTTATGCGGGCCGTTCCCTGGACAAGCTGAAAGTGAAGAACCCCGACCAACAGGCGGGCATCGAGATCGTCCGCCGCGCCCTGCAGGCCCCGATCCGGCAAATCGCCGAGAACGCGGGCGTCGACGGCGCCGTTGTCGCTTCCAAGGTCAGCGAGAGCAAAAGCACGACCTGGGGCTTCAACGCCCAGACCGAAAAGTATGTTGATTTGGTCAAGGACGGCATCGTCGATCCCACCAAGGTGGTGCGCACTGCCTTGCAGGACGCGGCCTCGGTCGCCGGACTGCTGATCACCACCGAAGCCATGATCGCCGACAAGCCCGAGAAAAAGGGCGCCGGCGGTGGCGGCGGCATGCCCGACATGGGTGGCATGGGCGGCGGCATGGGCGGCATGGGCGGCGGCATGGGCGGCATGGGCGACATGGGCTTTTAGGCCAGCCGCACATACTTCCAGACACAACGAGGGGCCGCGCCAGATTGGCGCGGCCCCTTTTTTGTTGGCCGGCCAATTTTGACCTGCGCTATTCCACCTTTTCAGGAAACAATCCAGGCATCCAACGCGCGGCAACTTTCGCGGGAAAGGCACGG
>JAPYUH010000394.1 GCA_029936195.1 Alphaproteobacteria bacterium | reverse complement strand
CATGGGCGAGGACGAAACCGGCATGCAAGGAGCCTTGCGGAAACTTCGTTGGTAACAATCGCACGTGGTCACGGAGCGTCGCGGCGAAGTGGTCAAAAGCATGGGCGATGGCGTGAATATTGCCGCGCGGTTGCGGGATATGCTTAATTCAAAGTCTAGAATAGCCTAGAAAAAGACATAGGATCGGACCACGACGTTCTTGCGGCAGGGCGCGTCGTCGGGGGCGGTTGGGTCAACGCTGGCGGTGTGGAAAGACCAGCGCGAGACGGAGCCGTCGGTTACGGAATCGTAGCACTTGAGCATCGAAACCTCGGTCGGCGTCTGCTCGGGCAACCAGTACCACTCGTGCCCGGCGCGGTAGGTGAAGCGGGTGGTCTCGCCCACGCGGTCGTCATAGATCCGATAGTTGTTGATGTACGGCTGGTCGGCGAAAGAGGGCCAGGCGCAGAGCACGAAGGGGTTTTGGCGCACGGTCTCCATGGGCTTGGCGAGGTTGATCGACATGAACCGCCGCGACATCTTCGCATCCGCCTGAGCCTCGGTATAGTTCTGCTCGCGCCCGAAATTCCGCAGGTTCTTTGTCAGCAGTTCGCGGCAGCGCACGCGGCCGCTGTTGTCGTTCAGGTCGTTGTGCACCAGGTTGGCGTAGTTGGCGTTCACGCCCGGGTTCTTGTTGTCCTGGTCCTCCGTGCGGTCGCCCTGATAGTCCTTGTCGAACACATCGTGGTTGTAGACCAGCGCATCCGTCGCTCCGGGAAAAAATTCCAAGAGCAACTTTTCAATCTCCGGGTAGAACACGCGCTCTACCTCCGCCGAGTCATAAAAGTTCTCGCAATCGGACTCGCAATGCGCCAACGAGACGCCAAGCTTGTCCATGCATTCGGCACTGTTGGGCGAAAGGCCCGGATAGTATTCCCCTATGCGGCGCGCATCACGCATCACCTGCGGGAAATAGAGGCGCCGCCGCCCGTTATCCTGCTCGTCCTTGCGCAACGCTTTCGCATTGGCCTCGCGGCCCGGGTCCCGCCAGAGCGCGTTGGACGCGACGACGTTGTAGGACGGCTGCTCGTTAATGCTATAGGGCAGTGGAAGGGCAAGGCCGCCCTCGGGAGCTTCTATATTATTGGCCCGAATATGATCCATGCATTCGTCGTAACCACGGAAACCAACGCCCCACTGGGTTTCGATGGGGCCGGGAGGGGCGTTGTCGAGCATGTCGATCACTGCCTGCCCCTTGCCCTCGGCAATCTGGATAAACGCTGCTTCCAGCGCCGCGGCCACGCCCGCATCCCCATTCCGATCGAACGACATGTAGGATAAACCGCCGTTTGCCGCGATGGGCGGAGACTGCCCTTCCGTCAGTTGGAGGGGAGGCACATATGCCGAGGGAGTTGCGGCGGCGGAATCCGCGACCGGCAAATCTGTCTCCACAACCGCTTCAACGTGGTTCTCGGTATCCTTAATCTGATCCATAACATGCCTCTTATTAAAAAACCCATCGTGGCACAAAGGGCGCATTTTTTCTAGGGTCCGTAATAAGTTTAAAATTATCCGAGCCCTTGGATTAAAATAATACCGGCAATTGCGTCTCTATCACCGCACCTTGGTATAAACGCCTAACTTTCATGCGGTAGGGCGTTCGTCGGCCGGTCGATCGGGCGGCTTCGTCAATCTGCATTGTTTACCAGCTTTGTTCGCCAGTATTGTTTTCAAAACCGGAAGGATTTCAGATGGCGATTGCCGTCACGCCCCTAACCCCCGTATTTGGCGCCCGCGTCAGCAGGGTTGATACAAACCGGCCGCTGGAGGACGGGGCTTTCGCGGCCATCCGCGCCGCTTTTGACGAACATCTGGTCCCGGTCTTTTCCGGCCAGCCCATGACCGATCACCAGCAGATCGCCTTCAGCGAGCGGTTCGGGCCGCTGGAGGGCACGGCGGCGGCGGGGGTTAATCCAGGTGCCGGGACGCCGTTTGCCCGCCAGTCCAATTTGGATATCCATTCGGGCGCGACTATTTCGGCCGAAGATCGGCGCATGTTCTATCAGAAGGCCAATATGTTCTGGCACTGCGACAGCGCGTTCAAGGCTATACCGTCCCTGTGCTCGGTCCTGACCGCGCAGATCGTGCCACCGCAAGGCGGGGCCACGGAATTCGCCTCCACCCGGGCGGCGCACGCCGGGCTCAACGCGGCCGAACAGGCGCGGGTCGAGGATCTGGTTGTGGCGTATGATTTTGAATATTCCCGCGGTTTGGCCGG
>JAPYUH010000120.1 GCA_029936195.1 Alphaproteobacteria bacterium | reverse complement strand
CCTCCGTGCCATAGGACATGATGGCGCCAATGGCGCCCATGTTGGCCTCCACCGCAATGCGGCCTGAAACGCCGCAGACCTTGGCCATTTCCTCCACCACCAGGGTGGTTTCCAGATAGCCCAGGCCCCGGCCGCCATATTCGACCGGAATGGTCATACCGAAAAATCCGCCGTCCTTCAGATCGTTGACGTTATCCCAGGGATATTGTTCCGTGCGGTCAACTTCCGCTGCGCGCCCGGCGAACTGCCCCTGGGCCAGTTCCCGCGCACTATCGCGCAATGCCACTTGATCCTTGTTAAGCATCGCCGTCTCCCTGCAATGTCCGCCGCACCTGACTGAATATTTCGTAGGAATGCACCCGCGCCTCAGGATCGAAGATCGACGAGGCGATCATCAATTCGTTCGCCCCGGTACGTTCGATAAACGCCGCCAACCGCTCCGGAATGCTGTCGGCGGTGCCGACAAAGGCGCAGGACTGCATGGCGCTGACGCGCATTTTCTCCGCCGGTGTCCAGTAATCTTCAATATCATCAATGGGCGGGCGCAGGCGGCCCCGCGTGCCGCGGAACAGATTGACGGATTGCTGTTGCGGCGTGGTGAAGAGATACTTCGCCTCTTCCTCCGTGTCCGCCGCCACGCCGATAATGCCGACCATGGCATGGGGTCGATCCAGTTGGGCCGAGGGCTGGAAATTATCCCGATAGGTATCCAAGGCTTGAAACAATGCCTCGGGCGCGAAATGGGAGGCAAATGCATAGGGCAGCCCCAGGGCAGCCGCCAACTGCGCCCCGAACAGGGAAGAACCGAGAATCCACAGCGGCACATTGGTATCGGTGCCCGGCACGGCCTGAATGTACTGCCCCTCTTGCAGGGGTCCCAGCAAGGCCTGCAGCTCCAACACATCCTGGGGGAAGTTTTCCGCCACCATGGGGTTGCGGCGCAGGGCCCGCATGGTGTGCTGATCCGTGCCCGGCGCCCGGCCCAGACCCAGATCGATGCGGCCGGGATACAATGACGCCAGCGTGCCGAACTGTTCGGCGATGATCAGGGGGGAATGGTTCGGCAGCATGACGCCGCCGGCGCCCACGCGGATTGTCTCGGTGCCCTCGGCCACATAGCCGATGGCGACGGAGGTCGCGGCCGAGGCGATGCCGATCATGTTATGGTGTTCGGCCAGCCAGTATCGTTCGTAACCGAAGGCCTCGGCCCGTTGGGCGAGGGCGCGGGAGTGACGCAGGGCATCGCCCGGATCGCTGCCTTCGCGCACGGGGGCGAGGTCAAGAACAGAGAACTTGGTCATGAATTCTATACGCCTTCGGCCAGGAATTGCCGCACTTCGGTCAGGAACCGGGGCCAGGCCGGTTCGTCCTCCAGTATCATATGGTTCTGACCTTCCAGGGCGACAAATCTTGCATTGGGAATGCCTGCGGCCACGCGCCGCCCCCCTTCGAACGGCGCCACGGCGTCGTCGCGGCAATGCAATACCAGGGTCGGAATATCTATCGCTGCCAGCAAATGCGTAACATCCACATGGCAGGCCACGCCCAGCAGTTCGGCGGCGGTTTCGGGCGAAATTGTTTTGCGTTGCAACTCGTTGAACCAGCTCATCTGATCCTTGTTAGCGCCGGGCATGAACAATGAGGTGAAGAACTGACGGAAAGCCGGATTGTCCCGGCCCCAGCCATCCAGAATCATGCGATGGAGCATTTCGTACTGGGGGCGGTATTGACCATCCTTGATCTTCGCCAGCCCCAGGGCAAAACCGCCGTACAGCACCAGGTGGCTGACCCGTTCCGGGTACCGGTGGGCATAGGCAATGGAATAAGCGCAACCCTGTGATATTCCCAATAGGGCAAACCGCTCCAATCCGGCTGCATCGGCGACGGTCGCCATATCGTCGACCATGTTGTCGAAGGTCAGTTCGGATACCTTGCGGTCGGACAGGCCGTTGCCGCGTTGATCGAAGCGCACCAGCGTGTTGTGGCGGCTCATGTCGCGCAGGACATGGCGCCAAACTTCGGACTGCCAATCATATTCGAGATGGTTCATCCAATTCGGCGCCTTGACCAGCGGCGGACCCTGTCCGACCACGGCATAGGCAAGGCTGACCGCATCCGGGGTCGTGCAGAACTTAATCTGCTGCTCCTCCGGCACTTGGACAGATCCGGCAATTAGGTCCTTTTGGCGCCATTGCCAGACCCGGACCGGAGTGTCGATGTTCTTCAGGTTTTGAGCGCCCAGATCTTCGAAATCCAGCTCGGTTTTGCCGGCGATTGCCTGGTGCACCAGATCGGATATGCACAAGCCGCCAGGCGCGCAAATTGCTTCCAGGCGGGCGGCGACGTTGACCCCGTCGCCCTGAATATCGTCGCCGTCGATGATCACATCACCAAGATTGACGCCCATGCGGTATCGAATGGCCTGGTCTTCCGCCGCCAATGCGGCCTGGGCCTCGACCGCGAAATTGACGGCTTCAACCACGCTGGGAAATTCCGCCAGGACGCCATCACCCATCAATTTGACGATGCGGCCCGCGTGCTCCTCCAGTTTGGGCGCGATGACCACGGATAGGAGGCGTTTGACGGCCTCGATGGTGCCGGTTTCGTCATCGCGCACCAGTTTGCCATAGCCGACCACGTCAGCGGATAATATCGCCGATAATCGCCGCTGAGGGCCCACCACCGCATTTTCCTCACCATTTTCAAGCTCTCAAAACCGTAGCACGTTCCCCCGAAAGACACTAACTTCATGGTCGCAATATGGAGAGGACATTGTCATGGCGGCGGACTATCAAGGCCTGGAACTAACGACGGACAGCGCCGAGGCGGCGGCCTACAGCCGCACGGTGCGCAGTTATCTGGCCTTTGGCATGGACGCGGCGTGCATATGAAGGCGGCGTTGGCGGCCGATGGCGAAATGGCCATGACGCTGATCACCCGGGGCTATTTTTTTCCACCTGTTCGCCATTCCCGCGCTGGCCCGCAAGGCGGTTGAGGCCGCGGCGGCGGCGGAACAGGCCATCGCCAGCCGTGGCGCCAACCAGCGGGAAACCTGGCACCTGGCCGCCCTGCAGGCCTGGAACCGGGGCGCCATGCAGCAAACCGTTGATCATTGGGAGCAAATCCTGTTGCGCTATCCCCACGATGCCTTGGTGGTGCGCCTGACCAACTTCATGCATTTCTACACCAACGGCGGGGCCGCCATGCGCCAATCCTCCAGCCGCGTCATCGGCGCCTGGGACGAGGATCGGCCCGATTTCGGCTATATGCTGGGGGTGCATGCCTTTTCCCTTGAAGAAGCCGGCGACTATGAAGCGGCCGAGGCGGTGGGCAAGCGGGCGGTGGAGATCAATGACAAGGATATCTGGGCCACCCACGCCGTGACCCATGTTTTCGAGATGCAGGGCCGCCACGACGAGGGCGTGGCCTGGCTGGACCGTTTAAGCCCAAAATGGGAGGGTCTGAATAACTTCCGCTTCCACACTTGGTGGCACAAGGCCCTGTTCCATCTGGAAAACGGCGAATTCGACGTGGTGCTGGCGCATTACGACCAACAGTTTTGGGTCGCGCCCAGCGACGATTATCTGGATTTCTCCAACGCCGCCGCCATGTTGTGGCGCCTGGAATATCAGGGCGTCGATATCGGCGACCGGTGGAGCGGCCTGGCGGACGTGGCCGAACGGCATGCCCAGGATGCCGTCCTGGCCTTCGCCGATGCCCATTTCATCATGGCCTTGGCCAAGGACGGCCGGGTGGAGGCGCAAAATACCATGCTGGAAAGCCTGGCACGGGCGGCCCTTAGCGATGGTGATCAAGCGCGGGTGACGGCCCGGGTCGCCCTGCCCCTTTGCCGTGCCACCATCGCCTTATGCCAGGGCCGGGCGGGGGAAGCGGCCGACATTTTGTTGCCCCTGCGCGACCACGTCTGGCGCCTGGGCGGCAGCCATGCCCAGCGCGATGTCTGGGCCCAGATGCTCTGCCGCGCCCTGCTGGATGGGGAACGCTTCGCCGACGCCCATGCCCTGCTGACTCAACGGGCGGCAGCCAAGGCCAACAGCCCCCTGACCCAAGCCTGGCTGGCCGAGGCCGAGGCGGGCCTATAGCATTTAAGGGCCTATAGCATTTCAAGTTTGATTGAAATCGCCATGCCTGGCCGGGAGGGGGAGCGGGCTGGCCTTGGCAAGCTTGAAAAACTCTAAACGCTTAGGTTAAACGCAATCGATATACGCTGTTTGTCGCCCAGATAGGGGCGCACGGCGTGGGACAGCCAGGCGGGGAACAGAATTATGGTGCCGGCGCGGGGCGAGACCATTTCGCTGGCCCCCGCCGTCAGGCCGCCGGGCACGTTGAAGGCCAATAGCGGTGCGTACATGGCGGGCGCGACGCCGCGCGGATCCTGGATTTCGAATTCCCCGCCCAGGGACGGGTCATCGGCGATGCCGCCGTCGTCCACATAATAAGTACCCGACCAGAAACTGCCGGGATGGGTGTGGAATTCGTTGCCATGGCCCGTGCTGTTCACATTGGCCCAGGCATTCAGTTTCCAGTCCACCTTGACCGCCCGTCCCTGGCGGTCGGAGGTCATGCGGCTGGCCAACGTTTTTGCATGGCCCAGCACTTCGCCCACGCACGGCCCGCCCCAATCGGCCAAGTCCCAACTGGATTGCCAGCCGCCCAGATTGGAATGCGCGGTGGAGGGATGGCTGGTCATGCGGCCCTCGATCACGGCCCGCAGGGTATCGTTGACGCGGGCGCTGCCGGGCAGCTCCGCATGGATCACCGGGGTTGGAAACAGGCCGTGGCCCTGGATTTTCAGTTCGCTGGGTCGTTTCATGGCGTTCCTAGGCTTTCTTGCCGGCAAAGGGCATGGGCGTGGCATCCGGGTCCAGGGGCCAACGCGCCCGGGCTGGTGCATACAGGGCATCGGGCAGGGTATCGTGCAGGCCGGCGGCCAGGCGCTCCACCCCGGCCCAGGCGATCATCGCACCATTGTCGGTGCAAAGATCAATGGGTGGCGCGACAAGTTCCAGGCCGCGGGCGCGGCATAATTCATCCAGGCGCTGGCGCAGATGGCTGTTGGCGGCGACGCCGCCGGCGATCACCAGGTGGCTCAGATCCGGGCAAAATTGCCGTGCCATATGGATTGCGTTGCCAGCACGGTCCACCATGACATCCCCAACCGCCGTTTGAAACCCGGCGGCGACGTCCTCCGGCCGCAAATCCGGTTGTTTTTCAAGCAACCGCCGCACGGCGGTTTTCAAGCCGGAGAAGGAGAAATCACAGCCCGCCCGCCCCAGCATGGGCCGGGGCAAATTGACCAAACCGGCATCGCCCCGTTCGGCCGCCGCCTGTATCGCCGGGCCGCCGGGATAATCCAGGCCCAGCATCTTGCCCGCTTTGTCAAAGGCCTCCCCCACCGCATCGTCAATGGTCGTGCCCAGGCGGCGGTACCGGCCCAACCCCTCGATCAGCACCAGTTGGCAATGGCCGCCCGAAACCAACAGCAACAGGTAAGGAAAGGCCAGGTCATGGGTCAAGCGCGGGGTCAGGGCGTGCCCTTCCAGGTGATTGACGGCCAACAACGGCTTGCCAATAGCGGCGGCGATGGCCTTGCCGGTGACCAAGCCCACCATGACGCCGCCGATCAGGCCAGGCCCGGCGGTGGCCGCGACACCGTCAAGATCGTTGAAGTCCAGCGCCGCCCCCGACATGGCTTGGCGGATCAGTCCGTCGATCTGCTCCACATGGGCCCTGGCCGCGATCTCCGGCACCACGCCGCCATAGGGGCGGTGTTGGTCTATCTGGCTCAGCACGATGTTCGACAGAATACGCCGGTCGCTGTTGACCACCGCCGCCGCCGTCTCGTCGCAAGATGTTTCGATGCCCAGAATATTCATATCCGTACGATCATATGCATGTCACTAATTGCTTGCACCAAACACTTGGAGGCCTTAGCACCGCCCCTATGAGCGCGCAAGATAAACGGCCGGCCAAACTGAACATCGGCACCCGCGGCTCTCCCTTGGCATTGGCCCAGGCGGAGGAAGTCAAATCCCGTCTGCTGGCAGCCCATCCCGATCTTGGGCCCGACGACGTGGCGATTGTGGTGATCGCCACCACCGGCGACCGGATCCAAGGCAAACCCCTGCGCGAGTTCGGCGGCAAGGGCCTGTTTACCAAGGAGATCGAGGAGGCCCTGCTGGCCGGCGACATCCAAATGGCGGTGCATTCCATGAAGGACGTGCCAACGGAATTGCCGCCCGGCCTAGGAATTTCCACTTTGTTGCCTCGCGAAGACCCCCGCGACGGCTTCCTCTCGCCCATCGCCCGCAGCCTGGCGGAATTGCCCCACGGCGCCACGGTGGGCTCGTCCTCCCTGCGCCGGGTGGCACAAATCCGCCGTGCACGGCCGGATCTGCAAATCGTGGACTTTCGCGGCAACGTCAATACCCGCATGCGCAAACTGTCGGAAGGCGTGGCGGATGCCACGTTCCTGGCCTGTGCCGGCCTGAACCGCCTGGACATGGCGGACCGCATTACCGCCCCCGTTCCGGTGGAAGTCATGCTGCCGGCGGTGGCCCAGGCGGTCATCGGTTGCGAAATCAGGCTGGAGGATGAGGTGACGGCGGAATGCCTGGCCCCCCTGCATCACCTGGAAACGGCCAATTGCGTGGCGGCGGAACGGGCTTTGCTGGGGGCTCTGGACGGCTCCTGCCGCACGCCCATCGCGGCCCTGGCCGAATGGCGGGACGGCACCATTAGTTTGCGGGCGCAGATATTGCGGGAAGACGGCAGCGAATGCCTTGAAGCCCGGCGCGAAGGTCCGGCGGGGGAAGCCGTGGCCATGGGCCGGGATGCGGGCGCGGAGTTGCTGGGCCGTGCCGGGCCTGGATTCTTCGCGGCCGATTGATCTGACCGGTCTGATTAAGCTGATGCGCCTGATCATTACCCGCCCCCGCCCGGACTCGGAAGCATTGCGCGAGCGGCTGGGCGCCATGGGCCACGACGTTATGGTCGAACCCATGCTGACAATCCAAACCCTGACCGGCGCGCCGCTGGACCTGGAGGATGCGGCGGCGGTGTTGTTGACCTCCGCCAATGGCGCCCGCGCTCTGGCCCAGCGCACCGGCGCCAGGGATTTGCCCGTGCTGGCGGTGGGCGATGCCACGGCCACGACGGCGCGCGCGGCCGGCTTCCGGGATATTGCCATAGCGGGCGGCGACGTTGTCGCCCTGGCTGCCCTGGTGCGCCAACGCTTGCGCCCCGAGGATGGCGTTCTGGTGCATGTGGCGGGCAGTGCCGTGGCCGGCGACCTGGCCGGCGATTTGGGCGCCGATGGTTATCAGCTGCGCCGTGCCGTGCTTTATCAAGCCGAAGCCGCGAAACGATTGAGCGCGCAGTGCCGGGCCGCCCTGAAAGCCGGAAAGATCGACGGCATCCTGTTTTTCTCGCCCCGCGGCGCGGCCACATTTGTTAAGCTCTTGCAGCGCGACGATTTGGTGGACATATGTCGTAGTGTTGAACTGTTTGGCTTGAGCCAGGCCGTGGCGGATGCCGCCGCGCCGCTGCCCTGGAAAGGCCAATGTATCGCCGCAATGCCGCGCCAGGATGCACTGTTGGCATTGTTATGAAATGACGGGAACCGCATGGCAGACGAAAAAACAACAGCACCTGAAGATGGCGAAACTCAAGACGTCGAATTCGTCGAGGCGCCCGCCGATGCCGACCCTGAAACCCCGGTGGATTCCCCGGTTGAATCCTCGGCGCCCAAACGCCAGGGCGGGCGCGGCCCCTTGCTCGCCCTGGTCATCCTGGGCCTCATTGTCATTGGCGGGTATTTGCTCTGGCCGACGGTGCGGCCCTTGTTGGTCGCGCAAATGCATTCCGAAGCGCCGGGAGCCATGGCCGCCATCGAGCAGCTGGACCACCGCATGGCGCAATTGGAAGCCGCCAACAGCAAATACGACGGCGCCATCGCCACCATCAAGGCCTCCCTGGACGAATTGTCCGGGCAACTGAATGGCCTAGCCGATGCCATGCCGGGCGGCGACGTCATTGCCAAGCTTGGCGAGAAGCTGGCCGCATTGGAAACCAACCTGTCGCAATTGGGCCGGGTCGTGGAACAGACCGCCAGTGCGGGCGGCGGCGCGGCCCTGGATCTGCTGAACCGTGAATTTGAAATCCTGAAGTCCAGATTGGCGGAACTGGCGCGCCGCCAGCCGGCATCAAGCGCGGCATCAACTGCGGCAACAGCTGCTGCCATGGGCGCGGCAGCAGCCGATACGATCGAATTACGGGCGGAGAATTCGCGCCTGCGGGAAGTGGTGACGGCCCTGCAGGCGCGCCTAGAACAGGTGGAGGATGCGGTCCGCCAAGGCGCGCAAGAGCAGCGCCGGACGGGCCAGGGTCATGGTTTGGTGCTGGCGGTCGGGCAATTGCGCCAGACGGTTCTGGCCGGCCGGCCCTATGGTCCCCCATTGGCCGCCGTCGCCGCCCTGGCCAAGGGCGACCAAGGCCTGAGCGCCGCCATTGGCACCCTGAGCACCGGCGCAAAAATGGGCATTGCCACCGAACGGGCCCTGTCCGACCAATTTCCATCCGTGGCCCGCGCCGTCCTCCGCGCCGAGGGGTCCGCGGGCGATGGCTTCCTCCAACGTACCTGGCAACGCCTGAGCGCTCTGGTTACCGTGCGCCGGATTGGCGAGGTTGAAGGCGAGGAAATCGATGCGGTCCTGGCCCGGACAGAGAGGCGCCTGGCCTCGGGCAATCTGGCGGCGGCGGTGGAAATGATGGCAAACCTGGCCGGACCGGCCGGTGATGCGGCACGGGCCTGGCTGGAACGGGCCCAGGGCCGTCTTGCGGCGGAGGACGCCCTGGCCGCCCTGCAAAGCCGGGCCATCGCCGGGTTGGGAGACGGCTGATGCCGCGCGCGGTATTAATATTTCTAGGCTTGGCGGCCCTGGGCGTGGCCGGTGCCTGGCTGACCGACCATCCGGGCGTGGTCAGCATGCAATGGGGCGGCCGGCAAATCGAAACCTCCACCGCCTTTGCCGCCACCGCGTTGCTGTTGTTGTTGACCCTCGCCGCCGCGCTGTACCGGTTTTGGCGCTGGCTGGTCTCCTCCCCCCTGGCGCTCAGCAATCTGCGGGCCGAGGGGCGGCGGCGCAAGGGCTATCAGGCGCTGTCCTCGGGCCTGGTGGCAGTGGCCGCCGGTGATGTGGGCCAGGCAAAGAAACTGGCGCGGCGCACGGCGCAATTACTGGATGAGCCGTCCCTGACCCTGCTGCTGTCTGCCCAGGCGGCCCAACTGGACGGGGACGAGGCCGCCGCCAAGATGCATTTTCAGGCCATGGCGGACCGGCCCGATACGGAATTCCTGGGCCTGCGCGGGTTGCTGGTTCAGGCCCGCCGGGACGGTGACCGCGCCGGTGCCCTGGCCCTGGCCCGCCGGGCCCATGCCCTACGCCCGGATACGCCCTGGGTGGGGCAGGAATTGTTTGCCTTGGAAGCCGCCTCGGGTGATTGGGCGGCGGCGGAAAAAACCCTGACCCAATCGGTCAAACGCAAACTGCTGTCCGGCGATCAGGCCGCCCGGCGCCAGGCCATTGTACTTTTCGAACAGGCCCGCGACGCCAATGACCGGGGCGAGAGCAAGCAGGCCCTGGAACTGGCCCGCAAGGCCCATGCCCAACTGCCCGGGTTTCCGCCGGCGTCCGCCCTGGCCGGGCGCTTGATGGGCTCGGGCGGCGATGACCGCAAGGCCAGGCGCCTTTTGCAAACCGCCTGGCGCACGGCCCCCCACCCGGACATCCTTGCCGCCTGGCTGGATATCCATCCCACCGACGAGCCGGAGGCGCGCCTGGAGGCGGTGCAAAAGCTGGTGGCGGAGACGCAAGAGCACCCCGAAAGCCGCATGGCCGTGGCCGCCGCCGCGTTGCAAGCGGGCGAATACGATCAGGCCCGCGTCCGCCTGAAGGCCTTGATGGAACAGGCCCCCACGGCCAAGGTGGCCCGCCTGATCGCCGATCTGGAGGAGGCGGAGCGTGGTGACGGCGCCCAGGCCCGGCAATGGCTGCGCCAGGCCGCCGCCCTGCCGGCGGATGCCATTTGGGTCTGCACCGATTGCGGCCGCCAGAACGGCGATTGGGCCGCCCATTGTCCGGACTGCGGCAACTTTGACAGGTTCACATGGCGGGCCCCCTCGGGCGCCGGCGCAGTCTTGCCTTATGCGGCCGGAGGGGAGGTGTCGGAAGCTGTTGAGGAAGACGCCGTCGAAGTTGAAATCCTGCCCCCGGACGTGGAACCGGCGCCCGCCCGTACCTAGGCTGGCTTGGGACGTCGCCGCAGGGCGAAAAAAAATCAAGCCGGCTTCGGCTTCGACGACAGCGGCAGGAACACCAGCGCCAGGTTTGCCGCCAACAGACCTCCGGCCAGGAAATAGAACACCGCGCCCAGGCCCCAGCGGTCGGCGATCAGGCCGCCGATGATGGGCGCGGCGGTGGCCAGCATGGCCTGGCTGCCGAACATCAATGACGTGGCGGAGCCGGCCAGGTTTGGCGGTGTCAGGTCCATCATCCAGGAATGGATGACCGGCCGCACCGCGAACAGGACAAATCCCAATACGGCGATGCCGGCGATAAAAGTCGCCATGTGGCCCAGCACCACCAGGGCAGCAATGACAACGGTGGAGGCCGACAGCCCGGCCAGGACGATGGGCCGGCGCCCGATACGGTCCGACCAGGTTCCCGCGATGGGCGCGGCGATCACGCCGGCCGACTGCATGGCGGCCAGGGCTAGGCCCAGCATGACCGGCCCGGCCCCCATGTCATTGGCCAGATACAGGGGCAGAAAGGCCAGCAGCCCGGCCTGGGTCATGGTGCGCAGGGCGGCGACCAGACACAGGCTCAACACGGCCCGGTTCTTGACCAGGGTTTTCAAGCCCCGCCAATAGGCGGCCAGGCTCATGCCCTCGGTCTTGTCGCCGCCTAGCTTGCTGCTGCGGCGTTCGGCTTGGCTTTGCCGAGGCAGAAAGAGGAACAACAAGGCCGCCACCGCCAGGGTCGGGACGGCGGCCGCCATGGCGGCTTGGGGCCAACTTAGCCAAACCAGCATGGCGCCCACGGCCAGGGGGGCCAGGGCATCGCCGCCGTTGGCGCCGAGGGCGTGGATCGACAGGGCATAGCCCCGCTGTTCGGGAAAGCGCCGGGAGATATAGGATATGGCGGCCGGGTGCCACATGTTGTTGGTGCAGCCCATGATCATCACCAGGGGCAACAGCCCCAACACCCCGACCGCCGTCCCGAACGACGCCAGGGCCAGGGCGCCGATACCCAGCGAGGCCACCAGGATCGGCACCCGCCGTCCCGTCACGTCCACCACCGCGCCGCTGAACAGATTGGTCGCGAACGAGCTGACATGGACCGTCGCCACCAGCAAGCCGGCCTCGGTATAGGACAGGTTCAACTGCCGGGCGATAAAGGGCAGCAGGATATAGAACGTCCCCATCAGCCAATGGGTAGCGCCATGCCCCATGCCCACCATCACCACGGGCCGCTGTTGGCGCCAATGCAGGCCGGTCAGCCGTTGAACCATGGACATATTCGCAACACCTATCCAATGCGGCGGCGACGCTCGATCCGCCACCATCGGTTTTCCTTGCCACAGTTCTCGCACAAATCCCCGGCCCCCCAAAGCATATTGCAAATCCCCGCCGCCCAGCCTATTGTCCGCCGCCCATCCAATCCATGTGCCGGCGTAGCTCAGGGGTAGAGCAACTGATTCGTAATCAGTAGGTCAGAGGTTCAATTCCTCTCGCCGGCACCAATAAAATCAATGACTTAGATGTAAGAAACTAAAACACTATCGCTGTGTGGTGCCCATATGGTACCCAAACGACGGGGCTTGAACCCATTTCGGTTCCTCAAACAGTAGTTAAGTTACACGCACCA
>JAPYUH010000119.1:1527-11982 GCA_029936195.1 Alphaproteobacteria bacterium | reverse complement strand
AAGCAGGCCATGTTGGCGAATTCCGCCGCCGTGCCCACGCGGCCCATGGGGACGGCTTCGCCCAGTTTGTCGTAGAATTCTTCCAGGCTTTCGTTGGCGCCGGACTTCAAGTGCCGTTGCAGATGCTGATCGCTTTCAATCAGGCCAACCAACAGGGCGTTGACCAGCACGTTGTGGGCCGCGCCCTCGCCGGCCAGGACCTTGGTGAGGGCCATGCCGGCGGCGCGTGAAACGGCGGTGGGCGCGCCGCCCGCCCGTGGCGCCTTGGCGCCGACGTTCAGGACATTGATGATGCGGCCCCAGCGACGCGCCTTCATGCCGGGAAATGTCAGGCGGAGAAGGCGCACCGCGCCCAGCAATTTCAGTTCCAGGTCCTCGTTCCACAATTCGTCGGTGATGTCCATGAACGGCATGGCCCGCGAGGTGCCCGCGTTGTTGACAACGATATCGACCGGGCCCAAGGCCGTCTCAACCGCCCCGTGCATGGCCTTGATGGCATCCCCATCACGCATATCGCAGGCATGGGCGGAAATCCGCGCGCCGGGCACCGCCGCCTCGATCTCCGCCTTGGCCTCCTCCAGCACCTCCCCCCGCCGGGCCACGATGGCCACCTGGGCGCCGGAATTGGCGAACTCCTGGGCCATGGCCTTGCCCAGGCCCAGGCTGCCGCCGGTGATCAGGGCCGTGCGCCCGTCCATTCTACATTCCATGATGGTTTCCCCTTGGCATGTTTTTTAGTTGCTTAAAGCGTTCATGAATTTGCCGATGGCGTCCATATGGGCCGCGGGAGAGTCCAGCCCGGCACCCATGGTATTGAGCGTGACCTCCGTGGCGCCCAGCTCGGCCCAGGCCGCGACCTCCCCCGCGCAGGCCTCCGGCGTGCGGGTGCCCAGTTTCACCCGGCCTTCGATCGCCACGTCGCCCGGCTGCCGCCCGGCCTCCGCTATGTAGCCGTGCAGTTTGGCGATCAGGCGGCGGCCTTCCTCGTTTGGGGTGCTACCATCGGGCCCGAAGCCTTCGAATTGCGGCAGCCAGCCATCGCCCATCTTGGCAATGCGGCGCATGACGTTGTCGGACATGCCGCCGAAGAGGATGGGAATGGGCCGCTGGACGGGCAGGGGGTTGATGCCCGCGTCGGTGATAGTGTGCCATTGGCCCTGATACCTGATGGTCTCGTTGGTCCACAGGGCGCGCATTACCTCCACCTGTTCTTCCGAACGTTTGCCGCGATCGTGAAAATTCTCGCCCAGGCCCTCGAACTCCACGTCGTTCCAGCCGATGCCGATGCCAAGGCGCAGGCGGCCGCCGCTCAACACATCCACCGCCGCGGCCTGTTTCGCCACCAGCACGGTCTGTCTTTGCGCGACAATGATGATACCCGTGGTCAGCCCGATCCGCTCCGTCAAGCCGGCCAGATAGCCGTATAAAACAAACGGCTCATGAAACAGCGAATTGTGGTCATAGGGCCCGCGAAAATCGGGCCGGCTGGCCCGGTTGGCGCCCAGGACATGGTCGAATGCCAGGATATGGCTGCAGTTCAGCCCCTCTGCCGCCTGGGCATAGTCGCGCACGGCAATTGGGTCCGATCCGATCTCCGTTTGCGGGAAAACAACGCCTACTTTCATATTCAACTCCTATTGTTGCGCGGTGGTGAGGCCGTCGCCGGCCAACGTGGTGCGCCGCATATCGCGTGGTTCGGCGTGCGGGAAGGGACGCGCCCGATGCATGACTTGCCGGTTGTCCCAGATAACAAGATCGCCCACCCGCCAAACATGACTGTGAACAAACTGCCGTTGGGTCGCATGTTCGGTCAAATCCTGAAGAAAGATGCGTGCCTCGGGCACCGGCCAGCCAATAATCCCGCCCGCATGGGACGACAGATACAACGATTTCCGCCCGGTTACCGGATGGCGCCGGACCAGCACCTGGCGCACCGGGCTGAAGCGATCCCGCTCTTCCTCGGTGAAATCCGTGAAGCCGATCTTGCCGCGCGAGAACAGCTGCGAATGTTCACAGACCAGGTCCTCGACCACAAATTTCGTCTCGTCATCAAGGGCATCGTAGGCGGCCCGCATATCGGCGAACTCCGTATTGCCGCCCTTTGTGGGGATGGCGTGGGCGTGCAGGATGGAATATTTTGCCGGCGTCGGCTTGAAGGAGCTGTCGGAATGCCACAGACGGTTGCCAATGGCGAACAGGCGGCGGCGGTCATCCCGTGCGAACGGTTGCTCCGCGCGGTCCAGGTTGGAGACGTCGGCGAAGTCCGTCGATAGGCGGTTGTCCTTGGCTTCCCTCAGGGAGGTGCCGATGGCATGTTCGATGGCGCCCAGGCTTTTGGTGAATGCCATATGCTGTTCGTTGGTCAGTTCTGGTCCACGAAATATCAGCACCGCATGTTGATCCATGCCGGCGTGAATGGCCGCCGCGTCGTCCGGGCTCAACGCCCGGCTAAGATCAATGCCCGTGACTTCGCTCGCAAAGCAGCGGCCGATTTGTTTGATGCTAAGGGCCACGTCCCTGGCTTCCCCTATGATGGCGAGGCCGAAAGCTTAGAAGCCATTGCCCGCCTTCGCAAGGTCGGGCAAACGGTGTTAGGTTCATGGGGAACAAAAAATCTGGAGGAACGCCGCAATGTCCACTGCCCTGAACGGTATTCGCGTGATTGACATGACCCACAACCAGGCCGGCCCGGCCTGTGGGCAGATCCTGGGCTTTCTGGGCGCCGATGTGATCAAGTTGGAGGAGCCGACGGGGGGCGACGTGGCCCGGCGCAACATGGCGGACGACAAGGGCGACAGCTTGTTCTTCCTGCTCCTGAACGCCAACAAACGCAGCCTGACCCTGAACCTGAAGGCCGACGAGGGCAAGACCTTGTTCAAAAGGCTGATGGAGGAAGCGGATGTTCTGATCGAAAACTTCGCGCCGGGCGCCCTGGATCGCCTCGGCCTTGGCTACGAGGTTTTGCGGGACGTCAATCCCGGTTTGATTTACGCCACCATCAAGGGCTTCGGCACCTATGGTCCCCATGCCGACTACAAGAGTTTCGAGCCCATCGCCCAAGCCATGGGCGGGGCAATGAGCGTGACCGGGGAACCGGACGGCCCGCCCACATATCTGTGGCCCTCCATCGGCGATTCCGGTACCGGCATGCATCTGGTGATCGGCATTCTGGCGGCGCTGCAACAGCGCCATGGCACGGGCCGGGGCCAGCATGTGGAAGTCTCCATGCAGGATGCCGTGGTCAACCTGTGCCGGGTCAGTCTGCGGGATCATCAGCGCCTGGGCCATGCCATGCCCCGCACCGGCAATCAGCTTGGCCGGAACGTGCCCGGCACCATCTATCCCTGCCATCCGGGCGGGCCGAACGACTATGTCTTTATATTCGCCCAACCGCAGATGTGGCTGGCGTTTCTGGAGGTCCTCGGGCTGCCCGCCCTGGCCGAAGACGGACGATTTGCCACCCTGGAGGCCCGGTGGGAGAACCGCGTGGCGCTGGACGCCATTATCTCGGAATGGACCGCCCTGCGCGACAAGCAAGGGGTTATGGCGGCGATGGGCGCGGCGGGGGTGCCCTGCGGCGCGGTTCAGGATACCGGCGAAGTTCTGGACGACCCGCACTTAAAGGCGCGGGAGATGATCGTCGATCTGGACTACGGCCAACGCGGCACCTATCAAACGGTTGGTTGCCCCATCAAGCTTTCCGCCTCGCCCGCCGAGATAACCCGGCCACCGGAACTGGGCGAACATACCGATGATGTTTTACGTGATATTTTGCAGATCGACGCCGGCGAAGTTGCCCGGCTGCGCCGGGAGAATGTTATTTAGAGCACCTCACCCGTGCCCTCGAAACAGACGTTTTCCAATGTCTCGCCACGGGCCAGGCGGTCGATATTGGCGGCAATGGCGGTCCAGCGCCGCTCGCGCATGGCATCCGTATAGGCGCTGAAGTGCGGCGTCATGATGTTGTTGTCCAGTTCATGAAACGGATACTTCGAGGGCGGGGGGTTCGGGTCGTCGGCGTCGGGATAGTCATACCAGACATCGATGACGGCGCCGCCGATGCGGCTGTCCGCCAGCGCGGTATACAGCGCGCCCTCGTCAACGACCTGGCCGCGGCCGACATTGATGATAACGCCGCCGGGCTTCATGGCCGCCAGGCGAGCGGCATCAATCAGGCCGCGGGTTTCATCCGCCAGGGGCACGGCGATCAGGACATAATCGCTTTCCCCCAACAATCGATCCAAGTCAGCCATGACGCCCAGCCAATGCAAGGGTGGAGGCGCGGGGCGCGGGGTGCGGGAGACCGCGATGGTCCGCATGCCGAAGGCGGCGGCCCGGTGCGCCACCTCCCCGCCGATATGGCCATGGCCGACGATGCCAAGGGTCTTGCCGTACAATTCCCCATGGCCGCTGCCGCCGCCGACCGTCTTGCCGTCCCAGCCAAGGTCGCGGAACCTCCGGTCGGCTGCGTGGATGCCAATTTCGCGCTCCAGCATGGCGCCCAGGACGTACTCGGCGATGGGGACTTCGTGCTCATAGGTATTGCAAACCCGGCACCCTCGCGGCACGTCGCCCGGCCCGATCCAATGATATCCGGTGAAGGGCAGCTGATAGAGTTTCAGGTTGGGAACGGGCGGCCACGGCTGCTCCAGGCGGCCGGCGACCAATGCCTTTGCCTGGACGACCTGGCGGGCGAAGTCCGCGAACGGCTCTTCCTCGTTCCAGGACCTGACATCCCAATCCGTGGTCAGCGCCTCGGCCATCCAACCGGCGCGCGGCGCACTTAGCCGGCCCGCAAGGAGCAATAGGGAGCGTTCCGTCATGTTCTAACTGTCGGGCACCAGGTGGTGCTCAAAGGCGACGTCCTTGCTTTCATCCGAGGCCCGCGCCGCCGCCGACTGCTGGACCCAATCCACGTCCTTGTCCAGCAACAGGGTCGCGCAACGCACCCGGTTGAAGGTCCCGTCGTCCACATTGGGCGGCAATTCGCCGGTTTTGTCGAACCGTTTTGCCGCTTCGATCAATTGCTTGCGCACAGTGATGATCATGGCGTCCGAGGTGCCCAGGTGCTCTTGCGGCCGGTCGTAAATATGCTCGCCATCGGGGCCCATCATCAGTTCGGTCATGGCCCGGTCCTGCAGGTTCATGATAAACGGCATGCCGATGTTCAGGGACTCCTTGGCGATCTTCGGATCAATCAAATAGTCGTTGTGGCGGTTGGCCACGGTGTAAAAATAGGACCGTGGGTCGTTGGTGCGCGGGGCATAGCCGTGCCAATCCTTGAAGGGGTCGATGGCGGCCGCCCAGCGGGCGCGGGTGGCGTCGGCGACGGGGTCCGATCCGGCTTGGCCCTGCTGGCCGATCAACATGGCCCATTCATCGTCGATGGGCACGAAGGAGCGCAGGCCCACATGGGTGCCGGAGGAAATCATGGTGTGGAAGGGAAAGATGAACTGGTTGATACGGTGCCAGTCTCGGCCGTCATCCAGGGTCCGCATGGCGGAATAAAAGGCGCCGTATTCCGTGGGTATCACATCCAGTCGCGGCGGCCGTTTGTCATCGTTCCAAAAGCCCGGCACCCCGACGCCCACATAGGGCGCATCCTTGGATAGCTTGGCGTGCACGAAATCCAGGTGCACGGTATCCAGGTCGCCCTCCATGTTCTGCATCCAGTTGGCTTCCTCCATCATGATGGTGGGCGGGCCGACGCGGTTCTCGGGCAGAGTGTTGATTTCGAACGCTGGGAACGGGGGTGGCTCCCTGCGTGGGCCCAGGTAGACCCAGATCATGTGGTTGACCTCGCGGCAGGGATAGGCCGTGGCCTTGATCTTGTCCTTGAAGGTGCTTTCAGGCGGTTCCGACGGCATGTCGATGCAGTTGCCGTGGATATCGAATTTCCAGCCGTGATAGACGCAACGCAGGCCGCAGTCTTCGTTGCGGGCGAAATACATCGAGGCGCCGCGATGGGGGCAGGCCTCGGACATGGCACCCATGCGCCCTTCGGTGTCGCGCCACATGACGAAATTTTCGCCCAGCAGGGTCATGCGCCTAACCGGTGAATCCGGTTCCGGAAATTCCGAGGACGGCAGGCAGGGGATCCAGTATTGCCGCATCAGGTTGCCCATGGGCGTGCCCTTGCCAACGCGACAGAGCAGTTCGTTGTCTTCCCCCGAAAGCATCCTGTTCCTCCCCGTTCTTTAGAAGCGATCGTACATATTTATCCTATTTTGACCAGATGGCGAATCCCAGCCCCGTGCCGGTGCCCGCCGGGGTCCTATAGCCCGGTTGGTAGTCCGACCAGCGCAGCGGCAGGGACTGCAGCGCACCGGTGGCGCAGATCCAGTTGCGAATTTCCGAACTGCCGCTGTTCAATTTGTTGCGGGGCAGGGTGCAAAGCGCCTCGGCGTCCTTCTCCCGCAGCGCCCGCATGACCGCGCCGTCCAGCTCCTCGTCGACCGTGAAATGGCTCAGGCCGCCGGATGCCAGGATGCCGACGCGCAGGTCGTGGCCGTAGTCTTCCACGGCTTCGGATATCGCCTGCCCCAATCGATAGCAGCGGCGCGGCGTTGCCTGATTGGGTGGATAGTAGGTGTTCATGAACACGGGCACCACGGGCAGGGCATCGCCCTGCAACAACCTGTTATGCACGAAGCCAAAGGCATGCCCCTCGCCCCGCCCAGGTTCCAGGCTGTCGGCGGTGGCGATATCGAACTCGCGCTCTACCAAGGATTCAATCAGATGGTGGGCCAGGCCCGCGTCGACGGGATAGTCCCGCGGCGTTGCCGACTCAAAATATCTGGCGCTCAGCCGTTGTGACCATTCCGGCCGATCGGCATTGAAGACAGCCGGCACGTTGCGAATGGTCTCGCCATGATAGATCAGAAAACAGGGCATGTTGCCGGGCCCATGCAATTCGTTCTGATCATCACCCACGATGATCAGGCTATCCAGGCCGGCATCCCGAATGGCGTCACGGACCCGGTCCAGGTTGGACATGGCGGCGGCGTGGCGGGCGGCAAGTTTTTCGGGCGCGGCCTGCGCCGCCGTCGGGCCATCGGCCATGGCCAGCAGGTCATCATAGGTGACGCCATTGCCTTCCTTGTCCAGATGGGCCCGCCGGCGGTCAAGCTCGATAAACCGGGACCAGTCCTCCAGGGACCCGTTCAGCATGGGTGTGTGGGATATGCCGATGCCCAGAACCAGACGCGCCATGGCCAAACCTTCACCTACCGCCCAAATGGGGGATGACGTCGCGGCCGAAACGCTCGATGGCCTTCATGATTTCCCCATGGGACGGCCCGCCCGAATGCGCGTGGCGCAGGCGAAGGAGGAAATATGTGCTGCCCGTCGCCGCGCTCCAGCGTTTAAATTCGGCGACGCAGGTTTCTGGCGCGCCGGTGATGATGCGGTCCTTCCACATAGTTTCGAATTCCAGCTCATCCTCCGATGTTATATCCCGAAACGCCTCCGCCCCATTGCGCCAGTAGTATTTATAGGCGGCCACGACTTCCGGGCCATAAACCCGCGCCGCATCCTCCAGACTGTCGGCGACCCAGGCATCCCGCATCATGACAACCTCGCCCGCCCGTCCGGCCTTTTCCGCCGCTGCGCGGTACAGGGCCACCGCCTCGATGGTCGGGGCAAGGGGCATGCTGGGGCTGAATACCAGCGCATCGCCCAGGCGCGCGGCCCGTTCGATGGCGGCGGGAACCCAGGCGCCGATCCACAGAGGCGGCCGGGGCCGTTGAATGGGCCGGGGCAGCACGCGCACGTCATCGATTTGGAAATGCTTGCCGCTGTGGGAGAAATATTCCCCGCTCCAGGATTTTTCCAGGATCTCGATCGCTTCCTCGAAACGGCCGACGCGGTCCTTCTTCTCGATACCGAAGGCGCGGAAATCCGCGTCCTGATAAGCCAGGCCAACCCCGAAGGCGACCCGGCCGCCCGAAACGATGTCCAGGGTGGCGACGTCCTCGGCCACGCGCAGAGGATGATGCAGGGGCAACAGCACCACCGAGGTGCCGATTTGAATGGTTTTGGTCCGCGCCGCCACCGCGCTGCAAACGATCAGGGGCGAGGGCAGAAAGCCGTCCCGGTCCTGGTGATGCTCGCCAAAGAAAAAGCCGTGAAAGCCGCACGCTTCCGCCAGCTCCGCCTCGGCAATGGCCTCTTGTACGCAACGGTCGAGATTTTCACCGGCCGGCGGATTGGCGACGGAGGCGTATAATCCCAGTTTAATCATCTGTTCAGCGCCGCCTCAGGTCCGCTGGCGCTCAGCTGCTTGGTTTTCATGACGGCTCCTCGAAACTCAGTCTTCGTTGACCAGGCGATAGCCGAAGCCATCACCCTTGGAGATAATATGCCCCATGGTGGGAGAGGCGAAGTGCGCCGGCGCGATCAGGGTATCGGTGTCCGCGTAACGTTCGATCAGGGCCCGCCGGGTGGCGGCCGATTGCACCGGGTCCTCGCAGGCCCGGCTGGACCATTCCGGTCGGATCAATTGCAGGGGGTGATGCATGACATCGCCGGTCAGAACCCCCGTGGCGCCCTGTGATTGCAGGTTCACCACCACGTTGCCGGGGGTATGGCCCGGTGCCGGTTCGAACCACAGACCGTCGTCGATCTGGTGGTCTGCATCGACCAGCACCGCCTGGCCCGCCTGCATCACCGGCAAAATACTGTCGTCATACACATTCGGCACCGGGCCTTCGCTGCCGTCCAGATGCCGCCGCTCCCAAAATTCATATTCCGTGCGGGCAAAGATGTATTTGGCATTGGGAAATGTTGGCACCCAGCGGCCATTGATAAGCTGCGTGTTCCAACCCGCATGATCCACGTGCAAGTGGGTGCACAGGACGAAATCGACTTCCTCCGGCCGGACACCGGCGGCGGCCAAATCGGCCAGGTAGGGCAAGCTGAGGCGATCGAACATGGGCCGGCCTGGCCGTGGCTTGTCATTGCCGACGCAGGTATCGACCAGGATTGTATGGCGCGGCGTGCGCAGGATGTAGGACTGAATGTTCAGGATGATCTTGTTGCTCGCCGGCTCGATAAAGCGGGGCATCAGCCAATCGCGGTTGGCCTCCACGACCGCCTGGTCGGCGTCGGGGATGAATGACTGAACCTCGAGGAACGGTCCCTCGCTCTCAATCACCCGGTTGATTTCAAACTGTCCGATGTTGATCATTCTTTTCACCGTTTGGTTTTTCGTTGATCGCAAGCACTATGGGGCAAGCCGTGCCATACTTTCAATGTAATACCAAGGTACGGCGATAGAGACCCATATAGATTGTTTCAGAGGCCCCTCGGGTAGGAGTGGAGCCGCCGACGGTACCAGTACCGTCAAGGTTTCACGACGCCGTCGAAAGCCTTCGTAAAGCGTCTATAGGGGCCTCTATCGCCGTACCTTGGTATAAGTATTTCCCGCAACCGACACGGATGGATTTGACATGAACATCGGCACCGCCGTTCCCTTGCCCGCCTACAACATCGATCCCGCCTTCATGGCCAAAAAGGCCGAGGACCTGGGCTTTGATTCCATTTGGTATGCCGAACATCCGGCGGTTCCGGTGCATTCCGACAGCCCGTTTCCCGCCACCGGCGGCGCCATCCCCTGGACCTATTCCCATTTCACCGATCCCTACATCGCCCTGGCCCGCGCCTCCGCCGTGACCAGCCGGATCAAGCTCGCCACCGGCATCACCCTGGTGCCGGAACGCAACCCATTGCTATTGGCCAAGGAAATCGCGGCCCTGGACCTCTATAGCGGCGGACGCTTTTTGTTCGGCATCGGCACCGGCTGGCTGCGCGAGGAGACGGAGCTGATGGGCGGCGATTTTGCCCACCGCTGGAGCCAGACGCGGGAGGCCCTGGACGTCATGAAAAAGCTATGGACCCAGGAAGAGGCCGAGCATCACGGCAAATATTTCAATTTTCCAGCTGTGCGTTCCTACCCCAAACCGGCGCAAAAACCCTATCCCCCGATCCTGATCGGCGGCGCGGCCAAGAATGTCTTGTCCCGGGTCATCGACCACGGCGACGGCTGGCTGCCCAACCGGGTCACTCCGGCAGTGCTGGAGGACAGCCGTAAACAATTGGACAAAATGGCGGCCGCGGCGGGTCGCGACCCTAAATCCATCACCATCACGGTCTATGGCCAGGAACCGGATGGCGAATTGTTCCGCTCCCTGTTCGACGCCGGCGCCGACCGCGTCGTGGTCCGCCCCGAATTTGTCGAGACAGAGGCGGAAATGGCCGCACAGCTGGAGCGGATCGCCGAGGCGGTTTTGTAGGTTAGAGCTTTTCAAGTTTGATCCGAGCCAGCCCGCTCCTCCACCCGGCCACCCAAAGAGTATAATACGCAGGTGCGCCCGGTGGGTGGCCGGGGGGAGGAGCGGGCTGGCTCGGCGATTTCAATCAGGCTTGAAATTCCTTAATCGCTGGCGGCGGCCTCGC
>JAPYUH010000119.1:0-1517 GCA_029936195.1 Alphaproteobacteria bacterium | reverse complement strand
GCGGATCGCCGAGGCGGTTTTGTAGGTTAGAGCTTTTCAAATTTGATCCGAGCTAGCCCGCTCGGCGATTTCAATCAGGCTTGAAATTCCTTAATCGCTGGCGGCGGCCTCGCGCAACTTTTGGGCATCGAATTTGGAGGCCCTTACCGCCGCCTTGACCACCGGAGTTTCCTCCTTGGAGAGAGGCTGCATGTAGGTTTTGCGGGCCAGGGCCGCCTCGATATAGGGGGCCAGTTCGGCCGCCTTCGCGGCTTCCCGTTCCGCCGCATCCTTGTGGAACTCCGGCATCACCTTGTCGGCGAACAGTTCCAGGGACTCGCAGATGTTCTGGTGGGTGTTGCGGCCGGCCTGCTGCAGGAAGATGACTTGGTCGATGCCGACCTCCTGGAAATCCCGCAAATGCCGGCTCATGTCGTCGGGCGTGCCGATGCCGGCGCCGTCATATTCAGCCCGGCTGAGGGCCGCCTGGATCAGACGGTCCGAGGTATCGCCGCGTTTCTCCATGAACTCCTCCCACATGTTGGAATGGCCCGGCACGAAATCCTCGGCCACCAGTTTTTGTTGGGAATAGCGGAAGAATTCGAAATTGTCCTGGCCCCGGCGGATCGCCTCGGCGCGGTCTTCGTGCATGGAAAAGGCCGAAACCATGGCGAGATTAGCGTTAACCGACCAGCCCAGGGGAACGCATTCCTCCGACTTGATGATGTCGTAATAGATCTTTGACCAGTTCTTGGCCTCGTCCGGGTCCAGGAAAGAAAAAGCCAGGGCGCCAATACCGTTCTGCGCCGCGATCCTGATGGTATCGCGGTTGGTGCAGGCCATCCACAGGGGCGGGTGCGGTTTTTGCAACGGTTTCGGCAGGACGTTGCGGCAGGGAAAGGAAAAGCCCTCGCCCTCGAAGCCCGGATAGGGCGTCAGCATCATCATATTGCAAATCTGCTCGGCCGCCTCCAGGGCCAGGGCCCGCTTGCGCTTGGCGGAAATGCCGAAGGCGCCAAGTTCAAGCCGCGTCGCCCCCTCGCCAATGCCGAATTCGACCCGGCCGTCGGACAGCAGATCCAGCGTCGCCAGGCCCTCGGCCGTGCGGGCGGGGTGATTGTAATTCGGTATGACCTGGCGGATGCCATGGCCCAGGCGGATATCCTTGGTCAACCCGGCGGCGGCGGCCAGAAACACTTCCGGCGCCGAGGCGTGGGAATATTCATCCAGGAAATGATGCTCCACCTCCCAGGCATGATCGAAGCCAAGCCGGTCGGCAAGAACGATCTGTTCCAGCGCTTCCTTGAACAAACGGTGCTCGTCGCCCTCGTTCCAGGGGCGGGGCAATTGCAGCTCGTAAAACACACCGAAACGCATGGCGGATGCCTCCTTTGATGTTTTTTTGGCGCGCCGTGGGACGGCGGCGCTGTTGCGGCACGACTATAGATACGGCACCGCCTATTTGAAAGGCATCACGTAAGGCGTTCCCAAGGCCAAAAAAAGGGGCGGCCGCGGCCGCCCCATTTGCTCGATTGTTG
>JAPYUH010000118.1 GCA_029936195.1 Alphaproteobacteria bacterium | reverse complement strand
AGGGCCACATCACCGCCATCGCGCAATCGGGGGGCATGGGGTTTGCCTTTTACGATCACGGCCGGCCCAAGGAGCTGCCCTTTAACTACATCATCACCACCGGCAACGAAGCCTGCGTCGAAGCCCTGGACGTGGTGGATTATCTGTTGGACGAGGGCAAGACCGACGCCTTCGTCTTGTTCATGGAAGACGTCAAGAACGGCGCCCGCCTGGCCCAGGCTGGCGAAAAAGCCCTGCGCGCCGGCAAACCGATTATTCTGACCAAAATCGGCACCTCGGAAGCCGGTGCCCGGGCCGCCGCCTCGCATACGGCCTCCCTGGCCGGTTCCTACCAGGCCTACCAAGGCATTTTTCAACGCTATGGCATGATCGAGGGCCAGGATACGGAGGAACTGGTGGATATCGCCGCCGCCTTTTCCTATCACGGCCGTAATCTGCCCAAGGGCAACCGGGTCGGCATCTGCACCGCATCGGGGGGGGGTGGCGGCTGGCTGGCGGATCAATGCGTGGCCGCCGGTTTACAAATTCCCGAACTGGATGCTGCGACCCGCGCCACCATCGATGAATTCCTGCCCGCCTACGGCACCTCGCAAAACCCCGTGGACGCCACGGCACAGGCGGTGCGCAAGACCGGCTATGGCGGCCTGGCGCGGTTGACCATCCAATCGCCGGAACTGGATGCCGTCATCGTCCTCGCCTCGTGCCGCAATCCCGCTGTCTTGCGGCGCGAGAGGGAGGATCTGATGGTTTTGGCAGGCGAGGTCGACAAACCGATCCTGTTCTGCTCCTACACCCAACCGCATCCCGAAGCAGCGGAAATTTTGAGCCAGGCCGGTTTCCCCCTGTACGCCAACATGCGTAATTGCGCCCGCGCCACGGCGGAACTTGCCAAGTACCGCCAGCACCGGGAGCGTTTTCTCCAGGCACCCCCTATTCAAAGCCGGCAAGCCGGTGGCGATGTCGCGGTCAAACTGGCGGCGGCGGGGCCCGTGCTGTGCGAATATGAAGTGAAACCACTGCTGGCCGACTATGGCATGGCAACCGGCCGGGAAAGCTTGGCAAAAAATGCCCAAGAGGCGGTTTCCCTGGCGGACGGCATGGACGGCCCGGTCGTTCTGAAAATCCAATCTCCCGATGTCCTGCACAAAACCGAGGCCGGCGGCCTGGCCCTGAACCTGGAAGGCGCGGACGCCGTGCGGGCCGGCTATGACCGGGTCATGGGGGCCGCCACGGATCAAACCCATGGTGTCCTGGTTCAGGCCATGGCGCCCAAGGGTCATGAAATGATCCTCGGGATCAATCATGACGATACCTTCGGGCCCATGTTGATGGTCGGTTTCGGCGGCATTCATGTGGAAGTGAACCCTGATGTGGCACTCTCTCCCGTGCCTTTGGATGTGGACGGCGCGGCGCAACTGCTGGACCGCCTCGACGGCCGGGCCCTGCTGGACGGCGTGCGCGGTGGGCCGGCGGCGGACGTGGATGCTCTTTTGGACCTGATCGTAAAGCTGTCCCAATTCGCCGCCGACCATGGTGATGTCATAGGTGAGCTGGATCTGAACCCGGTGCTGGTGCATGAAAATGGTATTAGCGTGGTTGACGCGTTATTGGTGAAGCGCACATGACGGATATTCATCTCCATTACGAAGTTCTGGACGGCGACGGCCCCCACATCATGATGTTGCACGGCATGTTGTCGTCACGGGCGCAGTGGGACCTGAATATCGCGGCCATTCAAAAAGTCGCCCGCCCGGTGCTGGTGGAATTGCTGGCCCATGGCCGCTCGCAATCACCCGAGGACAAGGACCCCTACGATCCGGAATATTACGTCCGCACGTTCGAGGCCATTCGCGAGAAACTGGGTGTGGAGCGTTGGTTTCTGTGCGGCCAGTCGTTCGGTGCCGGCCTGACCCTGCGTTATGCCTTGCGCCATCCCGAACGTATTTTCGCGCAGGTCTTCACCAATTCCTCCTCCGCCCTGGCGGGCGAGGAATATTTGAAAACCTATCGCAGCACGGCGGAACAGCGGGCCCAATTGATGGAACAGGGCGGCATGGAGGGGATCAAGGAACTGCCAATTTTCCCCGGCCGCGCCCGACGCCTGCCGATCGAGGCGCGGGATGCCCTGGTCAGGGACGCCGAATTACTGCAACCTAGGGGCCTGGCACAGACATTCCGCTATTCTTCGCCCTACCTGTCCGTCCGGGCGGAGGCGGCGAATACCTCCGTGCCCACATTATTGGTTCGTGGCGCCGCCGAGAAAAGGTTCCAACCTAATTATGAATTCGCGGTGGCCAACATACCGAACCTCAGGGTGGTAGAGGCGGACGCGGGCCATGCGGTGAATATCGAAGCGGCGGACATCTTCAACCAAGCCGTAACGGCGTGGATCAAGGAACATCATCATGCCTCCGACCACAACTGAAGCAAAAACACTCTTCGAAAATCTTTGGGACAGCCATGTTGTCCGCTCTCTGGGCGAGAACCTGGATCTGCTCCATGTGGACCGCCTGCTCATTCATGATCTGAGCGGTTCACGGGCCCTGACGGACTTAAACGAACGGGGTCTGTCCGTGCGCAACCCCGAACTCTGTCTCTCCATGCCCGATCACAGTGTTTCCTCCCTGCCCGGCCGCACCTTGGCCTCCAGCCCCAATGGCGTACGCCTGGGCGAGGCCCTGCGGGATATGTCGGCGGCCGCGGGCATTCCCCATTACGGCATCGATCATCCGAACCAGGGCATCGTCCATATCGTCGGGCCTGAAACCGGCTTCACCTTGCCCGGCAGCCTGTTGGTCTGTGGTGACAGCCATACCTCCACCCACGGCGCCATGGGCGCCTTGGCCTGGGGCATTGGGTCATCGGAACTGGTGCATGTACTGGCCACGCAAACCATCCGTCAGCGCCGGCCGGGGACCATGCGCATCACCGTCGATGGCGAACTGGGAGACGGGGTCGAGGCCAAGGATGTCATCCTCCATATCATCGGCGCCCTGGGCGTTGCCGCCGGTACGGGCAATGCCATTGAATATGCCGGCACCACAATTGGGGCCATGAGCATTGAGGAACGCCTGACCATCTGTAACCTTTCCATCGAATTCGGCGCCCGCATGGGCATGGTGGCGCCCGACGACACCACCTATGCCTACCTCAAGGGTTTGCCCCTGGCACCCCAGGATGAAGCGTGGGACAGGGCCGAAACCTATTGGCGGTCGCTGCCAACGGACGATGATGCGGTGTTCGATCGGGAAGAGACATTCCGGGCCGAGGATATCGCGCCGCAGATTACCTGGGGCACCTCGCCGGGCCAGACCTTGCCGGTCAACGGCATCATTCCCAGCCCCGGCAGCTTTGTCGAGGCAGAGATGCAATACAATGCCGAGACCGCATTGGACTACATGGGCCTGCAGGCGGGCAAAACCATTGCCGGTACCAAGGTGGATCGGGTCTTCATTGGCTCTTGCACAAACAGCCGCCTGATCGATCTGCGCCGTGCCGCTGAGGTGGCGCGGGGGCGTCAGGTCGCCGCCAACGTCACCGCCTGGGTCGTGCCCGGATCGGTACAGGTGAAGCGGGAGGCGGAGGCCGAGGGGCTGCATGATATTTTCCTGGCCGCCGGCTTTGAATGGCGCGAGCCGGGCTGTTCCCAATGCGTGGCCACCAATGGCGAAGTGGTGGCACCTGGCGAACGCTGTGTCTCCACCTCCAACCGAAACTTTGTCGGGCGCCAGGGGCCAAAAGCCCGCACCCATCTGGCCGGCCCGGCCATGGCGGCGGCGGCGGCGATCGCGGGCGAGATTACCGATGTGCGCGCCCTTGCGCCAACGACGGGAGAAGGCTGATGGAAAAACTGCAAAGCCTGGCTGGCGTGGCGGCCCCCCTGCCCCGGGCCAATATCGATACCGACATCATCACACCCATGAAATTTCTGACCAACGCCAGATTTGACAATATGCACGAGCGCGCGTTCGAGCCCTTGCGGTTTCTGGCGGACGGCGGTGAAAACCCGGATTTCATTCTGAACAAGCCTAGATACCGGAACGCCAAATTTCTTATCACCGGACGCAATTTCGGCTGCGGCAGCAGCCGGGAAACCGCTGTCTGGGGTATCAAGGGCCTGGGTATCCGTTGTGTCATCGCGGAAAGTTTCGGCGATATATTTTTCAACAATTGTTTTCAGAATTCCGTGCTGCCGATCCGCCTGCCAGCCGAGACCATTGCCGAGCTAATGGCGGAGGCCGGCGATGATCAGGGCAACATGCAATTCCAAGTCGATGTCGCCACCCGCACCTTGACCACGCCCTCGGGACGCAGCATCACGTTTGATTTGACGGTCGACCGCCAGACATCCTTGCTGGAAGGCCTGGACGATATCGCACAGACCATGAAGGATGATGCGGACACGGCGGCGTTCCAAACCGAGGACCGCACGGAAAGACCCTGGATCTATGATCTGGGCACCATTGATTGAGGCAACAATGACCAATGTATCTGATTTGATTGCGGGCATGTCCCTGCCCGTGATCGCCGCGCCCATGTTCACTGTTTCGAACCCGAACCTGGCGCTGGCGACCTGCGCCCAAGGCATGATGGGCAGCTTCCCCGCCCATACCACCCGCACCGGTGACGAACTGGAAGAATGGCTGGTCACAATGGCGGACGGCGTCGGGAAACTTTCCAATGACGGCATTGCCCAGGTGGGCCCTTATGGCGTCAACCTCGTGGTTTCCGCCGGCAATCAGCGGCTGGACCAGGACCTGGCCCTGTGTATCAAACATCGGGTGCCCATCATTTTGACCTCAAAGGGCGCGCCGGGCGAAGTGTTCGACGCGGTGCATGCCTATGGCGGTCTGGTATTTCACGACATCGGCGCCGCGCGGCATGCGGAAAAGGCGCTTGCCGCCGGGGCCGACGGGCTGATCGCGGTTTGCAGCGGCGCGGGCGGCCATTGCGGCACCCTCAATCCATTCGCCCTGGTCAATGAAGTGCGTCAGATGACCGACAAGGCGATCATTCTGGCCGGCGCCATTACCACCGGCCGCGATGTTCTCGCCGCCCAGGTCATGGGCGCGGATCTGGTCTATATGGGCACGCGTTTTATCAACACGAAGGAATCCGGTGCGGTCGAAGGCTATCAACAGATGATCATCGAGGCGACGGCGACCGACATATTTTACGGCACCCTGACCGATGCCCCCTCCAACGTCCTGACCCCCTGCCTGATCCGGGCCGGTGTCACACCGGAGCAAATCCGCCGCCAGGACGAGGCGGCCATTTTTGCCGTGGCGGAGCGCCGGAAGCGCTGGAAGGATATCTGGTCCGCCGGCCATGGCGTCGGCGTGATCCACGATGTGTTGTCGGTGGAAGCGCTGTGCGACCGCCTAAAAGCGGAATACGCCGACGCGAAGTCCGATTTGGGACGTCTTCAGGCGGCGGAATAAGGCGGGCATCTTGGCGGACAATCAAACAAGCGGTCCAGTTGGCTGGCGGGAGTTAAGCAAAGGCGCCGGGCCCATGCGACTGGCCCTGGTGATGAGTTGTGTTTCCCTTCATGCCATGGATGTCTTCGTTACCTCTACCATTCTACCCAGCGTCGTTGATGATATTGACGGCGTTGCATTTTACGCCTGGCCGTCGGCGCTGTACCTTATCACCTCCATTGTGGGCGCGGCCAGCGGCGGCATGGTTGGGGCAAACCACGGCCTGCGCAGGGCCTTGGCCATCGCGGCATCGGTATATCTGCTGGGTTCGATCGGTTGCGCCGTTGCCCCCAACATGGCTGTATTCCTGGTCGGCCGCACGGCCCAAGGCCTGGGCGCCGGCCTGCTGGTGGCGCTGTCCTATGCCATGGTCGGGCAATTGTTCGCAGATGCGTTGCGGCCTCGGGTCATCGCCCTGATATCGGCGATTTGGGGCTTGGCCGCGCTGTTCGGACCGCTATATGCTGGAGCTTTCGCGCAATTTGGCTTTTGGCGTGGGGTTTACTGGATTACATTCCCCATTGTCGTTGTCATGTTGGTCATAGCCCGACGGGCCTTGCCGGATTCCGCGCCCGCCACCACGGCCAGCCCATTGCCTTGGGGCCGATTGCTGCTTTTGGGGGCGGCTGTCTTATGTGTGACCGTTAGTGGCCAAACCACGGACTTCGCCTTCCGGGTGATGTTAATCCTTTGCGCCCTATTGGGCATTGGCGGAATGCTGTGGATGGATCATGCCGCCGAAAACCGGCTATTGCCAAGCGGCCCCACTTCGTTTCGTCATGCGGTCGGTACGGGTTATTGGATCTTTTTCCTGATGTCCCTCAGTTTTGCGCCTCTGAGTATCTTTCTGCCGTTGTTGGCGCAGCATCTGCATGGTGTTGAACCGATCATGGCCGGCTATGTCGCGGCCGTGCTCTCCCTGGGTTGGTCACTGGGCGCATTCGCCGTGTCCGGCGCATCACAATACTGGCAGCGCATTCTGATCATCACCGGGCCTCTATGCCTGCTGGGGGGTATCGCGGGGCAAGGTCTGTTTATCGCCAACGGACCGCTGGCGCCACTGATCGGCCTGATTTTTCTGTCTGGATTGGGCATAGGGCAATGCCATGCCCATGTCACCAACCGCGTCATGTCCTCGGCAAGAAAGGGCGAAGAACCCTTGACCGCTTCCGCCATTCCCACCCTGCAATCCCTGGGCATCGCCTTTGGCGCCGCCACCGCTGGATTGCTTGCAAATGTCGCGGGATTGTCAGCCGGCATCACAACCGCCACGCTGACGGTCGTTACCGAATGGATCTATGGCTTCGCACTCTTTCCGGCGGCCTGCACGGTCCTGGTCGCCATGCGTTTCGTCTGGCTGATCAGACGGGCGCCGGCCAGGTCCTGATTACGCCGCGATTTCGCATATCCGTGATGGCATCCCCGTCATATCCCAATCCGCCCAGCACCTCGTCGCAATGCTGACCGGTAAAGGGCGAGGTTCCATAGCTCGTGCCCGGTTCAATCTTCGGCAAACCCGGCGGGTTGGGGATCGGCCAGGGCCGTTCCAGGCCGGATAGCTCGAGATAAGAAAACAGCTCCGTCTCGCCGACGTGGGGATGGGCCAGGAATTCATCAAAGCTCAACAGCACTTCATTCTGCAGTCCGGCCTCGGTAAACAGCGCCTGCCATTCACTGGCGGGCCTGGTCAAAAACACCGGTGCGAACCGGGCCAACAGCCTCTCGCCCTGTTCCATGCGGGCGGGCAGGCCGCTCAGGCCGGCATCGTCTTTCAGATCATCCAGCCCCATGAGTTCGCACACCCGGCGGAAATCACTGTCCTTGATGATCACCAACTGCAACCAGCCATCTTTCGTTGCATGAATGCCCGAGGGCGGCGCGCCGGCCCGCTGTAATTCCCGGTGCGAGGCGGTGGTAATGCGAATGCCGGTAAAATTGGCCGCCGCCCGCATCAGGGAAACATCCAGATAGCGCCCGCCCGCCCCATTCTTTTGTGCGTGCAGGGCCGGTGCCACGGCGGAGAAAGCATATAGCGCCGTGGACATATCATTGATGATGGTGTTGGTCCGATGGGGAATACCGTCGTTGCCCTTGTTGTCCATCATGAAACCGGTGAAGGCCTGCAACACCGGATCCATGGCCGGTTTATTCCGCATGGGCCCGGTTTGACCGAAGCCGGATATGGAGAGATAGACAAGATTGGGGTTCATCTGCATCAGGCGTTCGTGCCCGAACCCCAAACGGTCGATGACGCCGGGCCGAAACCCTTCCATGAAGACATCCGCCTCCGCCACCAGGGCATCGACAATGGCGGGGGCTTCCGGACTTTTCAGATCAATGGCCAGACTGCGCTTGCCCAGAGAACCGAGATAGGAAAATTCCGTATGGTCGGATGTGGGCGTGCCCAGGACGCGGGCCCAATCACCCTGCAACGGCTCCACCTTGATCACATCGGCGCCGTGCTGGGCCAGCAGCATACCGCAATAGGGCCCGGCGATGCCCTGGCTCAGATCCACCACCTTGATGCCTTCATATGGCCGATCGTAACTCATGCCGTGCCCTGCTCCGTCGCCTGCTCCGTCCACGTGGTGATGACGCCGCGCCGGCGCAGACCGGCAATGGCCGCGGCGCCATAGCCCATTTCGTCTAGAATTTCGTCGCTATGCTGTCCGGTGACGGGCGAGGTGCCCGCGGGCGTGCCATCGATGATCTTGGGGATGCCCGGCGGGTTCGGCACGGGCAAGGGTTGCTCAAGACCCGGCAGATCAAAAGTGGAAAACAACTCCGTTTCGACGGCCTGGGGATGGGCAAGGAATTGCGGGTAGTCCTGCAGCATCTCGTTCTGCAAGCCGGCCTCGGTGAACAGATCGCGCCAATGGGCGGCCGGCTTGGCGGCCAGAACTTGGCCGACCCGTTCAATTAGCATGGGCGCCTGCCGCAGGCGTGCCTCGTTTCCGCGCAGGCTCTCGTCGACCGCCAAATCATCCAGCTCCAAAATGGCGCATAACGCATCGAAATCCTTGTCCTGCAAAATGACCAGCTGCAGCCAGCCTTCCGCGCATTGAAAGATGCCCGACGGCGCCGTGCGCGGCACTTGCACCGCCTCCCCCTTGGAGGCCGACATGTAGCGAATGGCGCTCAGGTTCGCCGCCCCCCGCATCAGGGATATATCCAGGTATCGGCCCGGCACGCCGTCCCCCATGATATACAGCGCCGGCGCCAGGGCGGAGAAGGCATACAGTGCCGTTGCCATGTCGTTGATCACCGAATTGACTCTGTGGGGCACGCCGTCCTGGCCCGTATTGTCCAGCATGAAGCCGGAGAAAGCTTGCAGCACCGGGTCCATGGCCGGCTTTTCCCGCAAGGAGCCGGTCTGCCCAAAGCCGGAGATCGAGAGGTAGATCAGGCCCGGGTTCAGGGCCATCAGGCGTTCGTGGCCAAAGCCCAGGCGGTCAACCACGCCGGGCCGGAAACTTTCGAGGAAGACATCCGCCTCCCCAACCAGGGCGTCGATGATTGCCGGCGCCTCGGCGCTCTTCAGATCGATCGCCAGGCTGCGCTTGCCCATGTTTGTGCCAAAGGAAAATTCCGTATGATTATGGTGCGATGGGCCCAGTATGCGGGACCAGTCACCGGCGTGGGGTTCCACCTTAATCACCTCGGCGCCGTGCTGGGCCAAAAGCATGCCGCAGTAGGGCCCGGCGACCCCCTGGCTCATATCCACCACCTTGATGCCCGCGTAGGGCCGCTCGAAACTCATGACCAATTACGCATACAGGGGCCCCTAGACGTCCAGGCGATAGGCATCGCCGTCGCGCTTCAGGTGGCCGGCGGTGGGGGTATGGAAATGCGTGCCGATGATCAAAATGGGCGTATCGGCGTACTTTGCAAACACCTCGTGCCGGGTCCGGGCCGATTGCACCTGGTCGGTGTCGACGGAGGCGGACCATTCCGGATGGGCGAATTGGCAGGGATGGTGAATAAAGTCGCCCGTGATCATGGCGGTTTCGCCCTGACTTTCGATCATCACAGAGACATGGCCGGGTGTATGACCCGCGGTGGGCATCAGGCTGACCCCATCGCAAATCTTCTCGGTGGTCGAGACCAGATCGACGAGTCTGGCGTCGAATACGGGCAGCACTGAATCTGCCATCACCGCTTCCTGCTGGCCCTCGCCTTCGGATTTCCAATGTTCGAATTCAACCTCGCCCATGAGATAGCGGGCATTGGGAAACGTCGGCACCCATTTACCGTCCACCAGCATGGTATTCCAGCCCACGTGGTCCACGTGCAAATGGGTACAAAGTACATTGTCCACGCCGTCCGGGTCGTAGCCGGCATTGGCCAGATCATCCAGGAATGTCGTCTGCAATTGATTCCAGGCTTTATTGCCCCGGTCCTTGTCATTGCCGACGCAAGTATCGACAACGATGGTGCGGTCCGGCGTTTCGATGATCAGGGCATGGATGGAGCCGCGCATGCGGCCGTTCTCATCAGCAAAATGGGGATACATCCAGGGGATGTCCTTGACCCTGTCCCGCGTGGCATCGGGAATGATCTGGCTCATGCCGCCCGTCGCCTCGATTTCAACAACGCGGGTGACCGTCACCTCGCCGATACGCCATTTACCCTGGTTCATCTCTCTGCAACTCCTAACTTCAACTTACTTTCCAGTCCGACAGATGGGACAGAAGCCTGCCCGCATCATCCAGATCGTCCAAATTGTGCAAATCCGATAGCAAAGCTTCAGACGCCTCCGCACCCACCAAGGGCGCGGCGAGGCTGCGAAACTTGGCGTCGATCCTGCCACCCTGTTCGCCGACGTCTTCCGCCGGAACCGCCACGTCAAACGAACGCTCCAGGACGCGGCCGTCGTGCAGTTCCAGCCGCGCCGTCGCCAGGCTTTTGGGGCCGCCGCCGTCCGTGACGGTGACCTTACGGCGCAGGGCGACCAATTCGGCTTCGTTGGCACGGGCATCGGAAAAACTGTCAACACGGGCCGTGTCCACATTCGCCAAGGCCAGGGCGGCGGTGTGGCGCAGGCTGAATTTCACTTCCAGGCCGGTTTCGGGCTCCTGAATATTGCAGATATTGAAATGCCCCGGATCGACGGACAAAGTGACCGCCCTGACGTCGGCGGGAACAAGGTTCTCCGCCTGGCGGAAGTCGGCCAAAATTTCGATGGTGGAATGGGTGTTGTAACAGGCGGCGTGATATTTGAACAAATTCTCCCTTACATGGAAGCCGCGCGGAGCCGGGCGCAGGGCGCGGTCATGAGCGAAATCATCGCTTTGCGTATCGGCGAAGCCTTGTTCCACCTCCAACATATCGGGGCGTGAGGTAAATCCACGGGCCGCCAGGCGCGCCGCCAACAGGCCGTTGCTGGCCGCCTTGCCCGCGTGCAGAGGTTTGCACATGGTGCCGAACTGGGATTTCAGACCGGCGGCCTGGGTGGCGGCAATGCCGAAAGCGCGTGCCATGGCCCCGCCGTCCAGGCCCAGCAGGCGGCCAACGCCGGCCGCCGCGCCGAACGTGCCCACCGTGGCCGTGGCATGGAAACCTTTTTGATAATGGCTGGGCGCGACCAGCCCGCCAATGCGGCATTCGGCCTCGTAGCCAGCCACGAAGGCCACCAGCAAATCCCGGCCCGAAGCGCCCAGATCCTCGCCCACCGCCAGCACGGCGGCGGCCAGCTGGGCCGTGGGATGGCCACCCAGCAGGCGGTTGACGTCGTCGTAGTCCAGGGCGTGGGAGCCGCTGCCATTGACCAGACAGCCCTGGGCCAGGGTGCCCTTGCACCCAGCGCCGATCAGGGTTGCACGGGGATGCCCGCCCTCCTCCACCGCCTCGGCCAGCAGATGCACCGTCAATTCTTCGCCCGCGCCGGCCAGGGTGACGGCGAACCAATCGATGAGACATTGCTTGGCCACGGCCAGGCTATCGGGGTCGATATCCCCGAATTGCAGATCGGCGGCCGCCTGGGCCAGCTGGGCGGTGACGGGGGGCGTGGTGTCGTCCAGGGCAAGGGTGCTCATATTTCAGGCTCGAAGTTGTTGGGGAAGACGCAAGCCAATTCTGTCCTTTTGGCGCGGCTACGTCCAGTCCGCTATCGCCGCGGCTGGCGGACAAGGACACACGCCCGGAAAAGCTCTATTGTCTGTTGAAGGAATGCAATAGGGAGCCATCAATGCCTCAAACCCACGAAGGCGGTTGCCAGTGCGGAGCCGTGCGCTACCGAATAACCGGCGAAGCCACGGCGTTGTTCGCCTGCCATTGATCGCATTGCCAAAGACAGTCAGGCAGCGCCTTTGGTCTGTCCATGCGCCTTGCGGCCGATCAGTTTCAATTAATCAAGGGTGAGCTGAAAGGCTTCGCCCGGCCCGGCAATGATCGGATCATCACCGGTTCGTTCTGCCCTGATTGCGGCACGCGCATACATCACAAACTCAGTGATCAGCCTGACGTGATCTCTCTGAATCTAGGCACCCTGGATGATACGGAATGGCTGCTC
>JAPYUH010000393.1 GCA_029936195.1 Alphaproteobacteria bacterium | reverse complement strand
CACAGCGTGGAAGACAATCTGCAACTGGCGCAAAAGGCCCCGCGCGGCCCCTTCGCGACCCTGATCGCCAAGCTGTCCGGCGAACAGCAAGATGCCATCGACCAAACCCTGGCGACCATCGCCCTGAGCGGGGACCGCGGCAAACTGGCCGGTGATCTGTCCCATGGGCAGAAACAATGGCTGGAGATCGGCATGTTGTTGATGCAGCAACCCGACCTGCTGCTGGTCGACGAACCCGTGGCCGGCATGACGGATGCGGAAACGGAACAGACCGCCGATCTGCTGCGCGGCATCGCCCGGACGCGGTCCGTGGTGGTGGTGGAACACGATATGGAGTTCGTTCGTGCCCTGGGCACCAAGGTTACCGTGCTGCACGAAGGCTCCGTACTCTCGGAAGGCGCCCTGGACGTGGTGCAGAATGACGAACGTGTTATCGAAGTCTATTTGGGGCGCTAGGCGATGCTGCATGTGGACAACATCGATCTCTACTACGGTGCCTCCCAGGCCCTGCGTGGCGTCTCCCTGACCGCCAAACCGGGTGAGGTTACCTGCGTTCTGGGCCGCAACGGCGTTGGCAAAACCTCGTTGTTGCGGGCCATTGTCGGCCAGCAGGGCATTCAAAGCGGAGCAATCAACTGGGAAGACCGGGACATCACCAAATTCCCCAGCCATGCCAGGGCGCGGGCCGGGATCGCGTATGTGCCCCAGGGTCGGGAGATATTTCCGTTTTTGACCGTGGATGAAAACCTCCGTTCCGGCTTTGCCGCCCTGCCCCGCACCGAGAGGCGCCTGCCGCCCGAGACGTTTAAGCTGTTTCCCGTGCTCAAGGACATGTTGGGCCGCCGGGGCGGTGATCTCTCGGGCGGGCAGCAGCAGCAACTGGCCATCGCCCGGGCGCTGGCCATGCAACCGCGCCTGCTGGTTCTGGACGAGCCGACCGAAGGCATCCAGCCCTCCATCATCAAGGATATCCAGCGCATTATCGGCTCGTTGCGGGACCGGGGCGACATGGCCATCGTGCTGGTGGAGCAGTATTTTGAATTCGCCCGGGATCTGGCCGATAGTTTCGTTGTCATGGAACGGGGCGAGGTGGTGCTATCGGGACAAAGGTCGGATATGGTGGAGGCAGATGTACGCCGCTATCTCACGGTCTGAACCACCGATAAAACTTCAGCGCCTGAAGGGCGCCGCCAAGGTATCCTTTGCCGGGCCAGACAGCCGCCTGACGGATCTCTACCAGGCCAATCCCTGCCGCGTTCTGCTGCCCCGGCGGCCCGGCGGCCGGGTCGAGGCCGTGTTGTTGAACACCGCCGGCGGTATCACCGACGGCGATCAGTTGAACTATGCGGTCGGCGCCACCGATGGCGCCGTGGTGACGGCGACGACCCAGGCCTCGGAAAAAGTCTATCGATCCCGGTGCGGCGACAGCCAGGTGGGCTGTCAGTTGAATGTGAGCGGCGGCGCCTTTCTGGAATGGCTGCCCCAGGAAACCATATTGTTCGACGGCGCCGCCCTGGCCCGCAAGACGGACATCGTGATTGATGGCGACAGCGAACTGATCGCCCTGGACTGGCTGGTGCTGGGCCGCCTGGCCAGTGGTGAGCATTTAACCAACGCAACCGTGCATGACCGATGGCGGGTGCGCCGGGAAGGCGAACTAATCTGGGCCGATGATTTCCGACTGCGCGGCAATATTGAAGACCTGCGGCAACGCCCTTCCCTGTTGGACGGCGCCAAGGCCATGGCTACGCTGATCTATGTCGCGGCCAATGCGTCTGATCACCTGGAGCCGGTCAGAGACCTCTTGCAACAGACGAGCAGCCGGGCCGGCGTCAGCACGCGGCCGGGACTGTTGATTTGCCGTTTTCTAGGCCACGAGCCCATGGCCCTGCGCCGGGATGTGGAAAAATTTCTATTGGCCTTTCGCGCCACTCTGCGAAATGGCACCTGCCCCCTGCCCCGCGTCTGGGCCTGTTAGATTTTATTATTCGAGGAGGAACCGTATGTTTCTGACCCCACGGGAGAAAGACAAGCTGATGGTCGCCACCGCGGCCATGGTCGCCCGCAATCGGCTGGCGCGCGGGGTGAAGTTGAACTACCCCGAGTCTATCGCCCTAATTACCGACTTCGTGGTCGAAGGGGCCCGCGACGGCCGCAGCGTCGCCGATCTGATGGCGGCGGGCGCCGGGGTCATCAGCCGCGACCAGGTCATGGAGGGCATCCCGGAGATGATCCACGACGTCCAGGTCGAAGCCACCTTTCCCGACGGGACCAAGCTGGTCACCGTGC
>JAPYUH010000392.1 GCA_029936195.1 Alphaproteobacteria bacterium | reverse complement strand
TGTACTTCCCCCTGGTGGTCTCGGGCGCGATGTTGATCGAGCCGACGGAATCGGAATCCAAGGACAGTTTGGATCAATTCATCGCCTCCATGCGTCATCTGGCGGCGCGCGCGTTGGCGGGCGATCATGAGTTTTTCGCGGGCGCGCCTTACCTGGCGCCCTATGGCCGGTTGGATGAAACCCAGGCCGCCCGCAAACCTGTGCTGCGCTGGGTTCCGGAGATAGTGGAAGCGGCGGAATGATTTGGTTCTTTCTGACCTACGTCGTGTAGCCGGGCTGGCGTCCGATGTGCTATGCAGTCTTTTTCAGGGCCGCGAAGAGGAAATTTGGCTGATGCCCATCAAGGTTCCGGATAATTTGCCGGCCAAGGCGACGTTGGAAGGTGAAGGCGTTTTGCTGATCGCCGAACGGGCAGCGTTGCGTCAGGACGTGCGGCCGTTGGAAATCGCCCTGCTGAACCTGATGCCGGAAAAAATCAAGACGGAAACCCAGATCGCCCGGCTGTTGGGCGCGACGCCGCTGCAGATCGAGCTGTCGCTGATCACCACGTCCAGCTATGCGCCAAAGAATACCTCGGCCGAACACATGCTGGCGTTTTACCGGCCCTGGGATGAAGTACGGCAGCAGAAGTTTGACGGACTGATTATTACCGGCGCGCCGATCGAAACCCTGCCCTTTCAGGACGTGGCCTATTGGAATGAGTTGACGCAGATATTCGATTGGACCCAAACCAACGTGCAGGAAACCTTCAACATCTGCTGGGCCGGCCAGGCGGCGTTGCAGCATTTCCATGGCGTGCCGAAGTACGAGTTGGCGGAAAAGATGTTCGGCGTCTTCCCCTACGAGGTCTTGAGCGGCCGCGATGGCCTGCTGCGCGGTTTCAACGACCAGATTTCGGTGCCGGTCAGCCGCCACACGGAGGTCCGCCGGGCGGACCTGCCGGATGCGCCGGGATTGTCCGTGCTGCTGGATTCAGACCAGGCCGGCTTGTGCCTGGTCCGGGACGCGGCCAAGCGCCAGATCTATATGTTCAATCATCTGGAATACGACACCGACACCCTGGGCGATGAATATCACCGGGATGTAGCGGCGGGAATGGAGATCAAACCGCCGACCGATTATTTCCCCAATGGCGACCCCACCCAGGCGCCGGTCAATCAATGGCGGGCCCATGCCAACGTGCTGATCGGTAATTGGATCAATGGTCTCTATCAATCCACCTCGTTCGAACTGGCCGGTATCCCCGCGCCATCAGGCAAATAATACGCTAGCGCTGAACTTCGTGTTGCAGGCTGATGGTTCGTCCGCCCGGCGGCTGGATGTTGTGGCGAATGGCGGTGGGCGCTACGGTCAGTGACAGTTTGTAGCGCACAAGGTCGCCCGACCCATGGGGCAGGTCGAGCTTCCAATCATGGCGGCCCTTGACCAGACGGCGGCCGCTGAGATAGGGCGGCGGGCGAAGCGCCCCGACCAGACGCCCCGAGAGGGTCTCCAGATTGACCACGGCATAGGTTGCCTTGAAGCCTAGTTCGATGCGCAGCAGCAGACCGCAAAGGCGCTTCCCTTGGGAGGTTTTGAAGCGGTTGCCCTTGGCCACCGGGACCGGCCTCAGTTCCGCCTGGACTTTTCCGAAATAGACGGCGGTACAAGGTTGTCCCTCGGGTGCGTGGCGCTCCAAAATACCCATACGCGGCGGCGCGATCTCGACCGCGGGCGGCATTGCCGGCTTCGCGGGTTCTTGTTTTGCCGGCGGATCGGCCATGGCCGGTTTCTTGGCGGCCGTTCTTGCGGCCGGCGCGGGCATGGGGCTCGTTGGCGTGACGGGGATCGGGGCGGCAACCTCCCGTTTGGCCGCGGGCGGCGGGGGGGCCTGTTCGGGCGGCCTTGGAATTTCCGGGCTGAAGACGACAACGGCGGCGGCCAGAAACACCAATGCCGGTAGCGACCATTTCCACATGCCGCCGCGCCTTGGCGTTTCCGCCTTGTTGACCGGTAGGGTATCGCTTGCGGCAATAATGGCCGGGCCCAGGGGGATATCCAGTTCACGGCACAATTCGCCGACTCCGTCCGCGCCCCGAACCGCCATTCCAGGCGTTGCTTCCCGGGCCGCCAGGCGGTCGTGATCCTCGCCCATGGGCACGACGACTAGAGCTTCTGTCTGGCCGGCTCTCCATTGCCCAAGTTCATTGTCCAGCGACTGCATTTTTTCGGCGATATGACCAACGCCGCCAATCTGGCCGTCGTAGTCCACGGTGCCGGTCAGACACAGGATACGCTCCGCCTCGGCCACC
>JAPYUH010000117.1 GCA_029936195.1 Alphaproteobacteria bacterium | reverse complement strand
GGGGTGTCGTGCGGGCTGATCGTGAAGATGGATTCCTGGGATGAAAAATTCCCTAATGGCCGCGGCAGCCCGGTTTCGAAAGCCGATTTCATTCTCTCCGAAATGCGCATGGGCATGAACAGCATCTACAATATCGAACAGTCGGCACCGCCCATCAAGGAATTGAATTAGCCCGTTTCCAGTTTGCCGGTCACTTCCGAGTGACCCGGATCATTCTTGAAATGCGTTAAAGGTCATTGGCGCTGGCGCCCGCCCAGAAATCATTCCAATTCTGACCCAGCATGTCCGTGGCGCCACCATCAGGCTCGAAAAACTTGTTCGGCAGCTGAAACATCGCCAGCATCAGGCCGCCCTGGGGCGTGCTCGCGGAATGGCGGCTGCCGGCCGGGCGCCAGACAAAATTTCCCGCGCTGCAAGTGCCTTCGCCACATACCAGGGCCCCCTCGATCACGAAGGTCTGCTCGATCTGCACATGCTCATGGTCCGGCAACAGGGCGCCGGGCGCCATCTTCAACAGCACCGTCAATACACCGGTGGTTCGATCCACCAGCAGGGTCTTGGCCTGCACGCCGGGAAACCGTGTCTCCTCCCACGGCAGGACATCGGTCTCAACGAAGCGGGAGGCCATGGCACCCAACCCTTCGTGGTTCGCGGCATTCGGGGTCAGGGCGGTTGTCATGGCGGGTAATGCTCCTACTATCCGTAATTTCCTATTTTCCCGTGAATTTGGGCGCGCGTTTTTCCTTGAACGAGGCGATGCCTTCCAGGCGGTCCTGGCTGTCCAAAATGGCCTCTGTGGAACGCCGTGCGATGCCGCCCAATTCGGACGGCCCCTTGTTGATGACCTCGGACACAAAGCGCTTCAACGTGGACAGCACCATGGGGGCATGCTGCGCCAGCGTCCGGGCGTAATCCATGGCCGCGTCCATCAGTTGATCGGCCGGCACGACCTTGTTGACCATGCCCACTTCATAGGCCCGCTGGGCCGTCAGGTCCGAGGCGTAGAGGACAAATTCCATGGCAATTTTGTGCGGAATTCGGGCCGCGAGAGAAGAGATCAGGCCGCCCGAGACGCCCACCTTGGCCTCTGGATAACTGAACACCGTTGTCTCCGCAGCCACGCACAGATCGCAAAACTGGACCAGCACAACCGCGCCGCCCACCACGAAACCGTCCACCGCGGCGATCAGCGGCTTGTCCACCTCAACCCCAACACTGGGGGTGAAGCGCCAGATTTCGCCGGGATTGCGCAGATCGGCGCCGACGGAAAAAGCCCTGGAGTTGGAGGACGCCAGAATACCAACCTTGTCGCCGCCCGCCTGAAACCGCTGCAAGGCCCCGCGCAGGGCCTCGCCCAGGTCCACATCCAGGGCGTTCAGCTTGTCGGCCCGGTTCAGCGTGATGATGGCAATATTGTCAATGGATTCGTAGGTAACCAATTCCGTACTCACAAAAACGTCCTCTCTCGATTATTCATTCGTTGTACCGATCAACTCCAGCCAGCCGGCCTCATCGATGACCTTAACACCCAGGCTATCGGCTTTCTTCAACTTTGATCCCGCCGCCGCCCCCGCGATCACCAGATCGGTCTTGGCCGAGACCGAGCCCGAAACCTTGGCGCCCAGGGCCTCCGCCCGCGCCTTTGCCTCGGCCCGGGAGGTCTGCTCCAAGGTGCCCGTGAACACAAGGGTCTGACCGGCCACGGGGGAAGTGGTCGCGGCCCGCACCATGTCCTGGACCTGTAATTGGGCGACAAGATCATCCCAGCCTGCCCGGTTTTGGGCATCGGAGAAAAAATCAATCAAAGCCCTGGCAACCGCCTCGCCGATGCCGTCGATTTCCAGCAGTTCGTCAAGGCGGTCGGGCGACATGGCGGCCGTGAACGCCGCCAGGCTCTCATAGCGCCGGGCCAAAAGCCGGCCGTTGCCTTGGCCCACATGGCGAATGCCCAGCGCAAATATCAAACGGTCGAGGGAAATCGCCCGGCGTTCATCGATGGCGTCAAACAGGTTCGCGGCGGAGGTCTCACCCCACCCTTCCCATTCCCGCAATGGCTTCCCGTGTGGCTTTTCGTATGATCCTTCGCCACCCTCCAACCGCTGGCGCAGTTGGAAGATATCCCCCGGCGCCGTGACCAGACCGGCCGCATAAAACGCCGCAATCTGCTTTTCTCCCAGGCCCTCGATATCAAAGGCGTTGCGGGAGACGAAATGACGCAGGCGTTCCACGGCCTGGGCCTGGCAATTCAGGCCGCCGCTGCAACGCCAGTCCACTTCACCCTCGTCACGCACCGCCGGTGAGCCGCAGATCGGGCATTGGATGGGATAGACAAATGGTTTGGCACCCGGTTTTACCACTTCCAGCACTTGGGGGATGACGTCGCCGGCGCGCTGCACCAATACCGTGGCGCCAACGCGGATCTGTTTTTCCGCGATATAATCTTCATTGTGCAGGGTAGCGTTGGAGACCACGACGCCGCCCACGGTAACGGGCGCCAGACGGGCAACCGGGGTCAATTTTCCGGTGCGGCCAACCTGAATATCAATATCCTCAACCACGGTCTGGGCCTGTTCAGCGGCAAATTTATGGGCAATGGCCCAGCGCGGGGAGCGGGAGGCGGCACCAAGGCGCTGCTGCCAATCCAGGCGGTCCACTTTGTAAACGATGCCGTCGATGTCATAGGGCCGGCCGGCGCGGCCAGCCTCCATTTTGCCATGGTAGGCCATCAACTCGGCGACCGAGGTGCATACCGCGTGCGCCTGCACCTTGAAGCCCCAAGCCGCCATTGCCCCCAGCACGCCACTGTGGCGGTCGCTGGGCAGGTCGCTGACCTGGCCCCAGGCGTAGGCGCGGAAGCTTAATTTCCGACTAGAGGTGATATCGGCGTCCAATTGCCTGAGCGAGCCGGCGGCGGCGTTGCGCGGATTGGCGTAGATGATCTTTCCAGCCGCCAATTGCTGGCGGTTCAGGTCCGCGAAGGCATCGTGTGTCATGAAGACTTCGCCGCGCACCTCGAACACATCGGGCGCGCCGTCGATGGCATGTGGGATATCCGCAATGGTGCGCAAATTTGCGGTGATGTCCTCGCCCACCTCGCCGTCGCCCCGCGTGGCGCCCTGAACCAAGGCGCCGTTCTCATAGCGCAGGGCGGCGGACAGCCCGTCGATCTTTGGCTCCGCCACGATGGCGATGGGCTCGCCCTCGGGCAATTTCAAGAACCGCCCGATACCGGCCAGAAAATCGGCGACGTCCGCTTCCTTGAAGGCATTGCCCAGTGACAGCATGGGCCGGGCGTGACGGACCTTGTTGAAGCCTTCGGCCAGGGGCGCGCCGACCCTGTGGGTGGGACTGTCGGGGCGGACCAGATTGGGAAATCGCGCTTCGAGGTCACTATTGCGCCGGCGTAACTGGTCATAGTCGGCGTCGGATATTTCCGGTGCGTCGTTGCGGTGATAAGCGGCATCGTGGAATTTGATTTCCAGGGCCAGGCGGGCAAGTTCGCGCTTGGCGCCGGCTTTATCCAGCCGGTCGATCGCCATGACGGCGGGATCACTCATGTTCCCGCCGCCTGCAGCAGACTGTCGGCGGCGGCGCGGGCCTCGTCGGTGACCTTGGCGCCGGCCAGCATGCGGGCGATTTCCTCGCGGCGGCGGTCCGGGTCCAGGTCCTCCACCGTGGTGCGGGCATCGCCGCCCTTCATCTGTTTCAGAATGCGCCAGTGATGGCCGGCCCGAGCCGCCACCTGGGGCGAATGGGTGACCACGATGACCTGGGTATCATGGGCCAGGCGGGCGAGGCGCTCCCCTACCTTGTCCGCGACGGCGCCGCCGATGCCGCTGTCCACCTCGTCAAAAATCAGCGAGGCCGGTTCCCGGTTCTGGGCCAAGGCGACTTTCAGCGCCAACATGACACGGGATAGTTCACCGCCCGAGGCGATCTTGTTCAACGGCCCCGGCGCGCTGCCCGGATTGGTGGCGATGTGAAAAGCCACCTGGTCCCAGCCCTGGCCGCTCCACCCATCCTCGTCCCGGCGCAGTAGGTCGGTCCGGAATTCGGCCTTTTCCAACGCCAGCGGCGGCAATTCATTGGCCATGGCCTTGTCCAGTTTCTTGGCGCCCTTGGCCCTGCCCTGGCTCAAGCGTTGGGCCGCCTCCAGGTAGGCGGCGGTCGCCGCCGAGGCGGCGGTTTCCAAGGCGGCAAGCCGCTGGCCGCTGTTATCGATACTTTCCAGCCGGCTGGTGAAATCGGCCAGCAGGGAAACCAGGCCGTCGACACTGACACGATGCTTGCGGGCCGCTTCGCGCAGGGCGAATAGGCGTTCTTCCACGGCCTCCAGGCGGGCGGGATCCAGGTCCAGGGACCGGGCCGTATCGGCCACGCCTTCAATCCCCTCCATTGCCTCGCCCAGCGCCCGTTCAAGACCGTCAATAGCACCGTCCAAGGCGCCACCGGCGCTTTCGGCGACCCGTTCCAGGGCACGCTGGGCAATGCGCAGGCTCTGTACCACGCCGTTTTGGCCATCACTGCCGTGCAGCGCCACTTTGGCATCGCGCAAGGCATCGGCAATTTTTTCGCCTTGACGCAATTGCGTGCGGGTACGGTCCAGATCCTCCTCGTCACCAAGATTTGGTTCCAGTGCCTGCAATTCCGCCTGCACATGCCGCAGATAATCCTCTTCTTCCCGCGCCGCCCGCACGGCCGCCCGCGCCTCCGCCAACGCCACGGCGGTGTGGCGCATCTGGGTATAGGCCGCATCGCATGCCGCCAATGGTTTTTTCAGGCCGGCGAATTGATCCAGCAGCGCCCGGTGACCGGCGGGATTAAGCAGGCCGCGCGCATCATGCTGGCCATGCACCTCCACCAGGCATTCACCCAACCGCCGCAGCAGGCCGGCTGAAATGGGTTGGTCATTGACAAAGGCCCTGCCACGGCCATCCGTGCCCACTTGACGGCGCAGGATCACGCCGTCATCAGATTTCAGGCCCTGATCCGCCAACAGCGCCCACACAGGATGTCCCGCCGGCGGCTCGAACACCGCCACGGCCACGCCCCGGTCCGCGCCCTTGCGGACCAATCCGGCGCCACCCCGGCTGCCCAAGGCCAGGCCCAGGGCATCCAGCAAAATGGATTTGCCCGCCCCGGTCTCGCCGGTCAGCACACACAGGCCGGCGCGCAGATCAAGATCAAGCTGATCGATCAGAACAATATCGGTGATGGACAGCGCGCTTAGCATGTCCCGGAACTAAAACACAGACTTCCACATCCGGCTATACCAAGGTTGATCTTCCGTCGGGTCGAGCCGCTGATCTTCTCCGGTCATCAGGGCGTAACTGTCCAGGTACCATTCACTGCCCGGATAATTGTAGCCCAGGACGGATGCAGTATTTTTTGCCTCGTCGTTAATGCCCAGGGACAGATATGCTTCCGTCAGACGGTGCAGGGCCTCGGGCACATGGGAGGTGGTCTCGTAAAACTTGACCACATGGCGAAAACGGTTGATGGCGGCGCCGTAGTGGCCGCGATCGAGATAATAGCGGCCAATCTCCATCTCCTTGCCGGCCAGATGATCCCGGGCCAGGTCGATTTTCAAGCCGGCGTCACGGGCATATTCGCTGGCCGGATAGCGGTCCACGACCTCACGCAAGGCATCCAGGGCCAGTTCGGTAATCTTTTGTTCCCGCCCAATGTCGGCAATCTGTTCGTAATAGCTAATAGCAATCAGATAGTAGGCATAAGGGGCGTCGCGGTTGCCGGGATGCAATTGCAGAAAACGCTGGGCCGTGAAAATTGTATCGTCGTAGTTATTCTCCAGATAATGGGAATAGGCCGCCATCAATTGCGATTTTCGGGCCCACACCGAATAAGGATGCTGACGTTCGACTTCGTCGAAATCAACCGCGGCCAATTCCGATTCGCCGTTCAGCAGCCGGTCCATGGCCTGGTTGTAAATCGCCTCCACCGGGCGCTCTTCATAGGTGACCTCGTCACTGCTGCAGCCCGCCAGGGCGGCGGACATCATGGCGCAGAGACATAGGTTAACCAGGCCCCTCCCAAAATGGCGAAGCGGTAAGTTTCGAATTCGGTCGATAATCATGTAACAAGATGATCCCAAAACCTGCCCGCAGCACGGGCGCGGCCCTTTATAACACGGACTTGGGACAAGCTGGACCGCGAAATTCCGCAAAAAACCAAAAAATTTTGCCGCCCGCCTGTCAACACGGATCATTTGACCTATCTTTCTCTATCGCCATGCGGCATCATGACAATGCAACTGGTGATATTTAAATATCATCTTTACGTTGTATTAAAGACGCCCATCGGGTCGATTGCAGTTTGGAGGTGATGCGATAATTGTCATATAAAATCATTTTGACAATGACATTGTATTACTGCCATTGTTGCGACGCACTGTTGAGGGATTAGCAAACGAATTTTTTCTCGGTTGAGTTACCCAGAACTCAACCGCAAAATGACGAGGTGATTATGGGTATACTAGCGAAACGTGTCGATGCCCATGTGGGTGGTCGTATTCGTGACCGTCGTACAGGATTGGGGTTGACCCAGGAACACCTGGCCAATGCCCTGAATATATCCTACCAGCAGGTTCAGAAGTACGAAACCGGCGCGAACCGTGTCAGTGCCGGCCGGCTCTACGAAATTTCCAAAATTCTGCAGTCCGAAGTCAGCCTGTTTTTCGAGGGTTTGGACGAAACAGCCGAGGCGGAACCATTGGGCCACGGCGGCAAGAATCGCTCAACCATCGAATTGGTGCGTAACTTCGGTGCCATCGAAAACCCCTCGATCCGGTCCGCCGTGTCGGGTTTGGTGAAAAGCATTGCCAAGCCGGGGGAGCAGGAATTTACGGTCTGATCGGGGCTGCTCGCCCAACATCGCGTGGGGCCGGGCGGAGATTTGACGTAGACATTCTTGAAGACTGCTTTGCTTGAAGACTGATTTTTCGGACCCGATGGATTACGCCATCGGGTCTGTTTTTGCACCCGCGGGGCAAACGTGATCCAATTCCCCATCTTGGTCAGACTGTTTCCCCGATATCAAGCAACAGTGATAAAGAGGTTTTCATGAAACTGTCGTTGATGCTGGGTTATTCTGGCGCCCAGCTGGATATTCCGGTCAAGCTGGTACAGCGGGCCGAGGAACTGGGCTTTCATTCAGTCTGGACGGCGGAGGCCTATGGCTCCGACGCCATCACGCCCCTGGCCTATCTGGCCGCGGTGACGTCCCGGCTCAAACTGGGCACGGCGATCATGCAACTGGCGGCACGGACGCCGGCCAATTGCGCCATGACCGCCGCGACCCTGGATGCCCTGGCGGGCGGCGACCGATTTATCGCCGGCATCGGCGTTTCGGGACCGCAGATCGTGGAAGGCTGGTACGGCCAGCCCTGGGGCCGGCCCTACTACCGGATCAAGGATTACGTCACGATCATGAAGGCCATTCTGCACCGAGAGGGACCGGTCAGTCACGACGGCAAGGAAATCTCCCTGCCCTTTACGGGAACAGGTTCGGCCGGCATGGGCAAGCCGCTGAAATCCATCCTGCACACCAACCCCAATATTCCCATCTATCTGGGCACCGGCAACGAGGCCACGGTGCGCCTGACGGCGGAAATCGCCGATGGTTGGCTGCCCCACGGTTTCACCCCCGGATCCATGCCGGAATACCTGCCCTGGCTGGAGCAGGGTTTCGCCCGGGCGGGGGGCGGCAAATCCCTGGATAATTTCGAAATCATGGCCTTGGCCAAGGTGGACGTTGACAACGACGTGCAAGCCGCCCTGGACCGCCAGAAAGCGGATGTCGCCCTTTATGTGGGCGGCATGGGCCACAAGGACAAGAATTTTCACAAGGATAACATGACCCGGCGCGGCTTTGGCGAGGCCGCCGACCGCATCCAGGAATTGTTCCTGGCCGGCCGCAAGGCGGAGGCTGTGGCCGCCGTGCCCGACGAATGGATCGACGTCAAATCCCTGGTGGGCCCGCCGGCGCGGATCAAACAGCGCTACCGCGCCTGGGAGGATTCGGGTGCCACGGGTCTGGTCATGTGGGCCAGTCAAGACGAGGCGGTCGAAGTCATGGCCCAGGCAGCACGATTGAACTGATCCTGTTGCCGACGGCCGGCCGCCACCTAGCTCTCAAGCCTGGCCTTACTCAAGCCTGCACTCCTCAAGCCTTGCCCCGTGGGCGGCGGCGTGATAGCGAATAGATATGCAAGACGAACAACATAATGCCGCCAACCGCAACGGGCCCCGGCCGGTTGGCGAACAGGCTTCGGGCATCGTCGTCATCGTCTGTAACTATAACGATGATATGAAACATCATGCCAGCCATCGCGCCGGCGACCGTTTCGTGGTCGCCGTGCGGCGGATTTGCGGCGCGATGCCCTTGTTGCTGCCCGCTCTCGGCTTTGGCGCCGATGTGGATACATTGCTGGACAATATCGACGGCGTGATCCTCACGGGCGGCGCCTCCAACGTGCACCCGCGGCACTATGATGGTGGCGAGCCGCGGGATATATCCCTGCTCGACGACCGCCGCGACGGCATCGCCCTGGAAGTGACCCGCGCCTGCGTGGAACGCAATGTGCCCCTGTTCGGTATCTGCCGTGGCATTCAGGAAATGAATGTCGCCCTGGGCGGCAGCCTGCATCAGTATATGCATGAACAACCCAACCATTTCGACCATCGCCGCCCCCGTGACAAACCCATGGAAGTCCAGCTCGGCGCCCGCCAGCGCATCAGCCTGACCCCGGGCGGCGTTTTGCAGGACCTGGCCAATGGCGCCAGCCAAGTCATGGTCAACACCCTGCACGCCCAAGGCATCGACCGGCTGGCCGGCCCCCTGGAAGTCGAGGCCGTGGCCGACGACGGCATGATCGAAGCGGTGCGGGTGGCCGGTTCGCCGACATTTTCCATTGGTGTACAATGGCATGCGGAATACCGCACCGAAGAGCATGACTTCTACCGGGCCCTGTTCGCGGCTTTTGGCGAGGCGGTGGCCGACCACGCCCTGGCCCGTGGCCAAGGCAACAATATGGGTGGCAAGAAGGTGGGCGGCAAAATGGGCCAGGTCGCCTAACCGCGGACCAACTGGTCGTGGCTGGGAAGCACCCAATGGCAACGCATCCAACCCTGCAAGCCTTCAACTTCGAAGCATGGATCGAGGAAAACCAACACCTCCTCCAACCCCCGGTGAGCAACAAGATGCTGCACACGGATACCGGCATGATCGTCATGGTCGTGGGCGCTCCCAACGGGCGGATGGATTTCCATGACGACCCGGTGGAGGAATGGTTCTTTCAATACCGGGGCAACATGGTGTTGAAAATCGCCGAGGGCGGGCGGATTTATGATGTACCGATCCGCCAGGGCGAGGTATTTTTTCTACCCCCCCACGTGCGCCACGCCCCCCAGCGGCCCGAGCCGGGCTCCATCGGCATCGTGGTGGAAAGCCCGCGCATGTTCGGCATGCGGGAGGCGTTCGAGTGGTACTGCTTCGACTGCGAGGCCCTGGTGCACCGGATCGAGGCGGCCCTGACCTCCGCCGCCGGCATCGTCAGCCAGCTGCCCGGCTTCTACGACGACTTTCACAACGATAAAGCGGCCCGGACCTGCCCGAACTGTGGCACAATTCATCCCGGCAAGGGCGCCCCGCCCGATGGTTGGGCCACGACCTAGGAATGATGGAGCAGAGCATGAAAATTGCACCGATCACGCCTGATTTCGCCGCCGCCATCAGCGATATCGATCTGAGCCAGCCGCTGACCGCTGAACAGGTTACCGGCATCGCCAGGGCGATTGCAAAATACGCGGTCCTGATATTCCGCGATCAGCCGTTGACGGATGATCAGCATGCGGCATTTACGCGCAATTTCGGGCCCATCGACAAGGGCCTGCTGCTGGGCTCCAAACGCAAGCGTCGGCTGGCCAATGCGGACGTGATCGACCTGGCCAATCTGGATTTGGAGGGCAATGTGCTGCCCCCATCGAACATCCGCAACGTCAGCCTGATCGCCAACCAGTATTGGCACAGCGACAGCTCGTTCAAGGCGCCGCCGGGGAAATTCTCCATTCTGTGCGGCATGGCGCTGCCCAGGGATGGCGGCCAGACGGAATTCGCCGACCAGCGCGCCGCCTACGATGCCTTGAGCGATATCATGAAAGCCAGGCTGGAGAACCTGGTGGCCGAACATTACGCCTTCCACTCCCGCGACATGCTCGGCGGCAGCGGCCATTCGGAGGGGGAGGCGGACGCCCTGCCCCCGGTGCATTGGCCCATCGTCCATACGGTGCCCGAATCCGGTCGGAAATCCATGTTTGTCGGCATCCACACCCGCGAAATCGGCGGCATGGACACGCCCGAGGCCCGCATGCTGCTGCATGACCTGCTGGAGCATGTCACACAGCGGCAGTTCGTCCATCGCCACGAATGGCAAGCCAATGATGTTTTGATGTGGGACAACCAATGCACCCTGCATCGGGGCCGGGCCTACGATCTGAGCAAATTACGCGAATTGCGCCGCTGCACGACAGAGGTCGTGGCGGGCGCCGCCGCCCAGGCGGTGGGCTGAACGCCATGGCCAAGGACCTATTGTTCGGCATTCAGACCAACGGCATCCGCCACGCCGAGGCCGATGGCATGCCCGATATTGATACCCGTTTCGCCATGGTGCGCGAGGCCGGGGTTTTTGATTACGTGGACAAGACCCCCGATCCTCACGAGATTGAGGACTTCCGCGCCGCATCGGAAAAATACGGCCTGCCCGTGCGGGGCAGCGGCTGGTTTTATGTGGCGGGGCGGGACGAGGAATTGCTGGCCCGCAATCTGGCGACCGCCGGTTCGTTGGGCTCGACTGTGCACAACGTACAGGTTCTGGCCAAGCGGGCCGATGGCGAATTGGCCAGCGACCGGGACGTGGTGGATTTCTATGAACGCGCGGTTGAGCTGGGCGACCGCCATGGCGTCACGCCCTGTATCGAAGTGCACGTCAACATGTGGTCCGAGGATTTTCGCCGGGTGGTCCCGGTGGGACGCATGGCCGAGGCGCGCGGCCTGCCGTTCCTCATGACCCTGGATCATAGCCACGTGATCTTCAAGATTGAAAACCCGAAGGAACAGGAAGTCTTCGATATCACGGACGACGTGGCCTCGGGAAAACTAGTGCTGGATCCCTACCGGGACGGCGATGTCTGCGGCGAATGGATCGCCAACAATTGGATCGGCCATTGCCACGCCCGCGCCGCCATCCCCAACAACCCCCTGAACCTGGACGCCAAGGACGAGCGCGGCAATCCCGGCCGGGGCATCCAGTACCCCTTTGCCGAGCCCGCACCCGGTGCCTACCATTCACCCTGGCGCGAGGACGCCCTGGAGCCGTGGAAGGAAGTGGTGCGCAATCTGTTGGCCCATCACGCCCGGGATGAAAACAGCCCGTTGGGGCAAATCTCCACGGAATTCATCCCCAATCTGGACTATGGCGAGGGCTGCAAATATTCCCTGTTCGAACAGGCCATTGCATGTGTCGAATGGATGCGTGCGGAATGGGACAAGATACGGATGGCGGCTCAAGCGGCGGCGGACCGATCCCCCAAGAGCGTTTAAATTCTAACCCGGTCGTACCGTCACCACGTGAACTTGCCTCAGGCCGGCTTTCCGCTGTCGTCGCGGGCTCTCAGTTCCAGGCAGATGTGGGACAAAAGCACGACATACAATATTACGATGACCATCGTGACGACGTCGCCCGCAATCGATAGTGCATTCATATAGATCGTATCGCCAGATAGCATGGCGCCATCCATGGCAAAGTTGGCAAGAAAATATGGCATTGCCGCCATTGTTACGAGCGAGAAGATGAAAAACAGGAATTTTCCGAAAAATACATTCAAGGACCAGATGCGGATCGTATTTCCCCTGGTTTCAAGCCAGCATTCCTTCAGTGATTTCCGGTCATCGATGGCCAAGAAGGGCAGGAATACCGATATTCGGCCCAGTAAAATACTCGTCACAAGTAAAAATACCGGAAAACTAAATATAAAATCCATTGAATCAAAATAATCGGTGACAATTGAGAATAATATTCCGTA
>JAPYUH010000391.1 GCA_029936195.1 Alphaproteobacteria bacterium | reverse complement strand
GTTCACAAGCGGTTTTACACGGACTTCTCCGCGCCTATTACGATGGAGCCGGGGGCGGACTTGATGTTGCTGCGGCCCGATGGATCGGAGGAATTGCTGGTGAAGGGAGGCGATGGGAGTATTACCGATCCAGTAGTTTCGCTGGATGGAAAGTGGGTTTTTTACGTAAAGATTCATAACTTAATTAAGGCAAGCCAGTGGAATCCGCCGGCGGCGGGGGCAGACATTTTTAAGATTCACCTGAAGAGCCGTCGGATTGTGCGGCTGACGAATCAGCAGTTTACGCCAAACTTGGGCGCGGGGGATTGGGCGAGTGATTTCCGCAATGCGTCACGTAAGGAGAATCGCAAACATCATTTCGCATACGGCGTTTACAATATGGGACCATGCCCGTTACCGGGCGGCCGAGTAGCTTTCACTAGCAATCGCGAAGGTTTCAAACCGTCGAAGGGGTATCCTGCGGTAGCGTTGCAGCTCTTCGTGATGGATGATCGTGATTCGGATTTGCCGATGAATGAGGCGCACTCGGCGAACCTTGATAAGATTGGCCACCTCAACATCGCGGGCGCGCTGCATCCGGTGGTGCTTACCGATGGGCGCATCATGTTTAGCACGCTGGAAAGCCAGGGGATTCGAAGCCGCATCTCTTGGGGGATCTGGACGATTCATCCGGATGGCTCGAATTGGGCACCGATAATAAGTGCGTTCGACCCAGGCGGTGCCTCCAATGGATTTCATTTCCAAACTCAGCTGAGCGACGGCTCACTGGTCATTGAGGAATATTATAACCAAAACAATTCCGGCTTCGGCGCGTACATCAAGCTCCCAGCGCAAGTGACATTCAGCCCGGCTTACCGCAATGACCCGCGCAATCCCGCGCTGCGTTTCGGCCGGCATTACAACGGCAAGGGCAAATATTATCGCATGGCTTTCATGCCGGAGCAGGCGGTTTCACTCACACCCTTTGTGCTGAACGGCGAGGGGCCGGCGGACCCATCCGTGCTGGGTGATAAAAAATCGCCGGCAGTCGGCAAATTTACGCATCCCAGTGGGGCGCCGGACAATCACTTGCTCACTATCTACTCCCCCGGCCCGGCCAACCATCAGTACAAGTATCTGCCCCAAATTGATGGCGGCATTTATCTTTTGAAGGACGGCAAGGTCATTGATGAGCCGGGCAAATTGTTGCTAATAAAAAATGACCCGAAATTTAACGAAAGTTGGCCGCGCGCGGTGGTGCCGTACAAGCGCATCTACGGCATTGAAGAACCCAAACGGCTCGTGCCAGTGGCAAACACTGGCAAGACGCACAAGGCGTTGCCGGCAGGCTCACCGTTTGGGCTGGTGGGATCCTCTAGCATGTACAAGCGCGAGAGTTATCCTAATGGCGTCGTGCCCAAGGGGAGCGTGACTTCGACTTACGCAGGCGGCAATCGGCCGTGGCGCGACCTCGATGCCTTTACCAGCCACGGCAATGGCATGCCGCGCAACTGGCACAACCAAGGTGCAGACGTGGGTCTGTACGAGAACAGCGACATTCATGCCATCCGAGTGCTGGCCATGGAACCGACCACCGACCGGCATCGCGGCGCGAACAACGGGCGCGGTTTTTACAGCCACGCGATGGAGCGCCTGCGCATCCTCGGTGAGATCCCCGTGCGTAAGTTTCAAAACGACAAACAACCCACCGACCCCGATGGCAACCCGGATACGAGTTTCCTCGCGAAGATTCCGGCGGACACCGCGTTCACGTTCCAAACGCTCGACCGCGATGGCATGGTGCTGAATATGTCGCAAACGTGGCACCAGCTGCGCCCCGGCGAACTGCGTACCAACTGCGGCGGTTGCCACGCCCATAGCCAAAAGCCAACGGAGTTCAAACTCACGCTCGCGAGCAAACCCGATTACAAAATTTGGGATCTTACTAAGATCACCCCACTGCTTACCGACCACGCACGTGATGAATCGAAAGTCCGATGGGACATTACCAAGGCCGCCGGCCTGCGAACCGTCAAGCAGCCCGCCACCACCGTTGAGTATTTCCGTGACATCCAACCCATTTTAAAAACCCACTGTACTGCTTGCCACACGAAGGATTGGAAAAATCCCGCCGGAAACCTTGTGCTGGACGACGATGAAAACTGGATCAACGTTCCCAACCGCGGCAAGTTTCCCGGCACCTACTTTCGCCTCGCCGTCGACGAACGCGCGCAGTTTGGCCACAAACCCATCGGCTACCCCTCGTGGGGCTATCCCAACGCCTCGCGCTACATCCGCAAGCTGCAATCCCGCCGCAG
>JAPYUH010000390.1 GCA_029936195.1 Alphaproteobacteria bacterium | reverse complement strand
AGAAAGCGGTGGACCATATGGCCGAGGTGGGGGCGGAACGGGCCTTCGCCGATTTCATGTCGCCCCAGGGCGATTTCCTGCCCTTCGACCTGTACGTCTTTGTCTTTGATCGCCGGGGCCGGCTTTGGGTCAGCGGCCGCTTTCCAGGCCTGAACGGCAGCTCCATCGCCGGCGGCCAGAACGCCAACGACGGTCCCAACTGGGCGGAGGCCATGCGCCGGGCGGACAAGGACGGCTCCGCCTGGATCGAATATGCCTGGTACAATCCCTGTTCCGGCCGGGCCATGCCGAAATCCAGCCATATTATCAAGGCCGGGCCGTTTTTTGTCGGCGTGGGCGCTTATGGTAAGATGAGCGTATAAAATCAATACGAAGGCGATGGTGGGGAGGAAATTGACCATGTCGGAGGCCCGGCACGACGTTCGGCATGGTGACCGGCTGGGCTGGCGGCGCAAGCTTGGCGTTGTCACGCCGTCCACCAACACCATTGTGGAGCCCGAATTTCATGCCATGGCGCCGCGAGGCGTGACCAACCACACATCGCGATTTTTGATCCCCAACATGGCCCTGAACAGCGACGAGGATTTCGAGCGGCTGGTGGTCGAGATCAAGGCCAACCTGGATGTAGCCGTCGACGGCCTGACGCCAGCGGGGGTGGATCACATCATCATCGGCATCTCGGCCGAGTCGTTCTGGGACGGCGCGCAAGGCGCCCAAGTGTTGCAGGACCGCCTGGAGGCCCGGGCCGGCTGCACCATGACCCTGGGTTCCGCCGCCGCCCGCGCCGCCTTGGACGCGGTGGGCGCCAAACGCCTGGGCGTGGTCACGCCCTACTGGCCCGTGGCGGATGAACGGGTGCGGCGGTATTTCGGCGAATGCGGCTTTGACGTCATCGCCCTGAAGGGCCTGCAGGCCAACAGCCCCGTTAACATCGCCGAACAAAGCGAGGAAACATTGAGAAACGCCTTGGCGGAGGTGAACGGCGGGGAGGTGGACACCATCATCCAGGTCGGCACTAATCTGGGCATGGCCGAACTGGCGGGCGAGGCGGAACGCTGGCTGGGCAAACCGGTCATTGCCATTAACACCGCGCTGTATTGGCATGCCCTGCGGCAAAACGGCATTGCTGACAGGATTCCCGGCTGGGGCTGTTTGCTGGAGAATTATTGAACCATGGAATTTGGTATATTCGACCATCTGGATTGGAGCCGGGAGGATCTGGCGGCCCATTACGAGGACCGCTTGCGTTTGATCGAGGCCTATGACAGGGCGGGATTTTACGCCTACCACCTGGCCGAACACCACGCCACGCCGCTGGGCACGGCGCCCTCGCCCGGCATTTTCCTGTCGGCGGTGGCCCAACGCACCACGCATTTGCGGTTCGGGCCCCTGGTTTACTGCGTGCCGCTGTATCCGCCCATCCGCCTGCTGGAAGAAATCTGCATGCTGGACCAGATGAGCCATGGCCGGCTGGAATTGGGCGTGGGCCGGGGCATCTCGCCCATCGAAGTGGCCTATTTCGGCCTGGACCACGAGGTCGCCCCCGCCATGTACCAGGAAGCCCTGGATCTCATTCTTGCGGGCTTGCGAGGTGGCGAATTAAACTTCGACGGCGAACATTATCAGGTCAAGGAGATGCCCCTGACCCTTTCGCCGCACCAAAAACCTCACCCGCCATTGTGGTACGGCCTCTCGCGTCCTGACAGCACGGTCTGGGCGGCACAAAACGCCGTCAACATCATCACCAACCGGGACGAGGCCGGCAGCCGCCAGATCACCGATCGTTACCGGGCCGAATGGCGCGCCCTGGGCCATGCCGAGGGCACCCTGCCCCGCATGGGCATGAGCCGCCATATCGTCATCGCCGACACGGAGGCCGAGGCGCTGTCCATCGCGCGCCGCGCCTACAAGGTCTGGCGCCATAGCTTTTATGTGCTGTGGGACCGTCATGACATGAAGCCCATCAACGTACACTTCCCCGACGATCTGGATGCGTTGATCGCCATGGGCCAGGCAATTATCGGCACCGCAGACCAGGTGGGCGAGGAAGTCCGCCGCCAGGCCGCGGCCAGCGGCGTCAATTATTTCCTCTGCCGCTTCGCCTTTGGCGACATGAGCCATGACGAGGCCATACAGTCCGTTGACCTGTTCACCAAGCATATCCTGCCGGCCTGACGCCCATGTCCGGGACCATACACCTGCTCGCCTTCATGATGCATTCCCCTGGCGGCCGCCCTGACCAGAATATCGGGTACCTTCGGGGTGGATCTGGATATCCCGCTGCAGGACATCACCTCTCAG
>JAPYUH010000116.1 GCA_029936195.1 Alphaproteobacteria bacterium | reverse complement strand
CGCGCGCCTAACGATACCCCATATCGCGTCGGCGCACGCTCCTGCCCGAAAGCACTCGAAAGGCGTCTCTATGGGTCGTTATTTACGTCGGTTGGTATTAGTTTCGGTCAACCATGTCGGGCCACAACGCGCGCGCGCCCTTGCCGGCCAACGCCCGGCCCAGGGCTTCCGCCCAATAGGTCTCGGAGCCGAATTCGGCCCGCCAGGACCACAGCCGCCGGGTGGCGAAGTGCAGGCGGTGTTCATAGGTAAAACCAATGGCGCCGTGGGTCTGATGGGTAATCCCGGCGACGATGGAGGCGGCTTCCGAGGCCCGGATCTTGGCCACCGCCAATTCGAATCCGGCATCTCCGCCGCGCCCTCTTTCCAAGGCCCGGTCGGCGGCCTGGCTGGCGGCCTCCACCGCCGCGCCGGCGGCCGCGACCTCGCCGGCCATGCGCGCCAGTTCCTGCTGGATGGCCTGGAATTTGCCGATGGGTTTGCCGAACTGGGTGCGGTCATTGGCGTATTGCACGGTCTGTTCCAGGATCGATTCCAGGGCGCCGGCGATCTGTCCGGCACGGGCCATGGCGCCGAAGGCGAACAGGCCATCGGGCCCGATATGGGTCGGCATATAAGAAGGTAGGGGCGCGGCGGCCACGGCCATGCCGTCCAGGGCCAGGCTGTCACGCGGCTCGGCGGCGATGTTGCTATCCTCGGCCGTCACCTCCCAGGCCGCGGCCGGTACCAGGGCGATGTAAGTTTCGCCGTCACATTGTCCATGGACCACCAGATGGTCCACCACCCGGCCCCAGGGAACGCGGGTGACTTCGCCCGCCAGCCGAAATAGGCCGCCTTCCCTTTTTATTCCGACTTCTTCATTCCGGCGCACCGGCGCGATGGATATCATGCCCCCCGGCATCTCCAGACCCGCCCGGGACAACAGCCAACCGGCCAGGATGCTTTCCACCAAGGGGATGGGCGCCTGAAACTTGCCAGCGGCGCGTATCACCACCTCGGCCTCGCCCCAGCCTCCCCCCACGCCGCCCATATCCTCGGGCACCAGCACCCTTGGCAGGCCGTTTTCCTCTATCGTTTGCCAAAGGGTCTGTTGCGAGGCACCGGTCTCGGCCGTCTCGAGTTCAGCCTTGCCGACCCGGTCACCCAACAGGCGGTTGACCTGGTCGTGCAGAATAGTCCGCAGTTCGCCATCACCACTCATCGCAGGCCCAGCCCCCGGGCAATGATGCCGCGGATAATCTCGCGGGTGCCGCCGCGCAGTGAGAATGACGGCGCCGCCTGGGTGACATAGGCCAGCACCTGGCCGAAATCGCCGCCGCCCTCGGGACTGGGTTCCACCTCCAGGGCCCGGTGGGCGATGGCGGGGATGGATTGTTCGAACAAAGTGCCCAGTTCCTTGACGACCGAGCCGTCCAGGGCCGGATCCTCGCCCGCCTGCAGCTTGGCCGCGACGGATATGGACATGCTGCGCAAGGTCGCCAGATGGGCCACCAGACGGCCCACGGCGGCGGCCCCGGACGGCGTGATGTCCTTGGACACCTCGTTCAGCAATTCATGGATCAATTGATAGGACGACATATAGCGTTCCGGGCCGGAGCGTTCGAAGGCCAGTTCCGCCATCACCTGACCCCAGCCGCCGCCTTCACGGCCAATCAGATTGGCCTCGGGCACGAAGGCATCCTGGAAGACGCATTCGTTGAAATGCTCCTCGCCCGCCATGTTCTTGATGGGGCGGATGGAAATGCCGTCCGTGGCGCGCAGATCGATCAGCAGTTGCGACATGCCGTCGTGTTTCTTCTCGGCCTCCGGATTGGTGCGCACCAGGGCGATCATGTAGTGCACCAGATGGGCGCCGGAGGTCCAGACCTTGGTGCCGTTGATCAGCCAGCCGCCGTCGACCTTGGTGGCCTTGGTGCGGATCGAAGCCAGGTCGGAACCGGAATTCGGCTCGCTCATACCGATGCAGAAGAACGCCTCGCCCCGTGCAATGGCCGGAACGATGCGTTGCTTCATCTCCTCCGTGCCGAATTCCAGGATCAGCGGGCCGCTTTGCCGGTCGGCGATCCAATGGGCCGAGACCGGCGCGCCGGCGGCCAGCATCTCCTCCAGCATCACGTAGCGTTCAAAGGCGGTGCGCCCATGACCGCCGTATGCCTCGGGGTAGGTCAGGCCCAGAAAGCCGGCCTGACCCACCTTGGCGCTAAATTCTTCGTCATAGCCGGCCCAGGAACGGGCCCGGCGGGCGGCGGGATAATCGGCCAGGTTTTGGTCCAGAAATTCCCGCACCTCTTGGCGCATGGCCGCCGTCTCGGGCGGCAGGTCGGCGGGCTCAAATCGGAAGGAATGCATGTTTGCTCGCAAATGGGATTACAATAAGGCTCAAACTAACAGCCGGGACGGCGAGGTCAAATGACAGAGTACAAGGACATATCATTACATGTAAAAAACCGGGTCGGCTGGGTCGATTTCAACCGCCCCCCGTGAACGCCAAGGACTGGGACATGGTGCAGGAGATCCACGCCGCCGTGCGCCAGTATCAAGCCGACCCGGTTGTCCGCGTGATCGTCCTTGGCAGTGCCCTGGAGCGCTATTTCTCCACCGGCGCCGATATCGCTTTCTTTAAGGATATGAGCAAGGCCCAGGTGGTCGATTGGACCGACTTGGCTCATGAACTGGTCCGCACCCTGCGCCACTCGGAAAAGCCCTTGCTGGCGGCGATCCACGGCATTGCGGTGGGCGGCGGGCTGGAGATGACCCTGCATTGCGACCTGCGCTTCGCCGCCACCGACGCCAGGCTGGGCCAGCCGGAGGTCAACATCAATTATATCCCCCCATCGGCGCCACCTAGGCCCTGGCCCGCATGATCGGCAGCCCACGGGCCATCCGCCTGCTTTACGACGGCAAGATGATCTCGGCGCAGGAGGCCCACCACATCGGCCTGGTGGATACCCTCGTGGCGCCAACGAACTGCGCGCGGTGGTCCAGGCCTATGGCGAAACCCTGGCCGCCAAACCGCCAGAGGCCTTGGCGGCGATCCGGCGGGCGGTCACCCTTGGCGGTGGCATGAGCTTCGACAACGGCCTGGCCTATGAACGCGAACACATCATCCACCTGGCCGGCACCGACAATTTCCGCGAGGGCCTGGCCGCGTTTACGGAAAAGCGTGCCGCGGTTTGGAAGGATTAATGTCGTTCCGGGCTAATGAAACGTTGCCTGCACTTAACTACAATTGGCGCAACCTCGGCACGGCGATGGCGACGATAACGCCGACCACGAGCAGCGCCGCGCCGTTCGCGAACAACGCGGGGCCAAGGCCGAGTAATTCGGTAAGACCGCCCATTTCAAGATGGCCCAACGGTCCGAAGCCGATCGCCAACACCCAGACACCCATGGCCCGGCCGCGCAGCGCGTTCGGCACCGCCAACTGCATCATGCTCTGGGTCAGAATATCCGATGCCGCCGCCACGACCGCGATGAAGGCGACAGCGGCCAATGTGGCCAGCAAGGGAGTGTCGGCCGAAACCAGCATCAGAGAGGCGCCAAAGGTGAAGATAACCCCGATATAGGCCAGCCCACGGCGCTGCAGCGCGCCCATGAAAGTCAACGCCAGGCCTGCGATCATGCCACCCACGGCGCGAGCGGCATGCAACATGCCGAGGCCATCGGCACCGATTTGCAGCCGCGTGGTGGCCAGTTCCGGCAGGGCCGTGGCAAAGGAAAAGCCAAAAATTTCCACCGCCGCCGTCACCGCCAGCAACATCACCAGCAGGCGGTTGGCACGCAACTCCGAGATATATTCATGGATGTTCTGACCCATCGGCACCTGCGCGGTCACGGCCGCCTGGCCCGCCGTGCGCAGACGTAAAAAGAACAGGAACGCCAGCCCATGACCCGATGCGAGGATGAGAAAGGCGGCAGAGCCGCCGTATCGGTCCATCACGGCGCCGGCGGCCAGGGCGCCGATCAACTGTCCCGCCCGTGAGCCCAAATTCAACAGTCCCAGGCCGGAGACGACCTGGTCGCCGCCGACGATATCGTAGGCGTAGCTCAAGCGCGCCGGTTGATGCAGCGCGCGCAGGCTGCCCGATACTAAGGTGAAGACGATAACCACCCAAAGCGCCGCCAGATCCAGCGCCAGGACGACGGCGAAGATGACCATGTTCATGGCGATCAGCGCCTCGACCCGGCGCAGCAAGGCGCGGCGGTCGAGCCGGTCGGCGACCGCGCCGGAGACAATGCCAAAGATGAAGAAGGGCAGAAAATAGACCGCCAGCATCACCCCAACCCAGGCCGTTGATTGGGTAAACTGGTAGACCAGCAGCCCCAACACCACCTGTTCGCCGCTCATGCCCTGTTGATTGAACGCCGCGCCCGCCCACAGATTACGGTAGTCCGGGATGCCAAAGGCTGGAATTTTGATCATCAAACTTTAATGCGTCTTTCGTGCGGCCGGAGACACAGGCCGCTGACACAGATCCGGCGGTATTAGCCGAACTGTTGCGCGGAGATCGCCGGATGGTAGATCGGTTGGATGACGTTTCCGGCCGGGTCCTTGAGGTGAAAACTGCGCGCGCCGTCCGCATGATCGTGGGGTTGGTCCAGCACCGGCACATCGATTGACTTGAAATAGTCGTGCCAGGCATCAAGCGTGGCTTTGCTCTCCACGATGAAGCCGTAGTGATCGAAGACACCGCCGTCTTTCGGCGCCCCATCGGCGCGGGCCAGGGACAGATTGTCGTTGCCGCAGGTCAGATAAACCAGGTTGTCGTTGGCGCGATAGAGAAGCTCCATACCCATCACATCGATATAAAACTTTTCGCACTCCTCCAGGTTCGCCACCTTGAAGGCGATGTGTCTGATACCACGAAAAGCGGGCGGGCGTTGGTTCATCGGGGCGCTCCAGAAATGTTCCAAAGGGATAAACGGTAGTCACGACAAGATCGAATTATAGCATTGAAAACGTGGTCATTGGCGAATTCCCGTTCTCAAATAATAGGCACCGGTTTGTTGCGGAGACCCGATAGCGCATTCCCGGCGATTGCCGCCAACAACACACCGCCGCCCAATAGTGTGAACACCCCCGCCGTTTCGCCCAGGAAAAGCCAGACCCAGAAGGGCCCAAGCACGACCTCGATCATGGACAAAAGCGCCAATTCCGCCGCCGGAATGGCGCGCGACCCAATGGTGTAGATGACCATCCCTGCGCCCACCTGAAAGATGCCCAGGGACGAGGCGACGAGAATGTCCCGCCCCGGCAGGACCAGCGAATACCCAAGCGAGAGGCAAACCGCCGCCGCTGTCACAATGGCGAAGACGCCGGCCAGGAACACCGTCGGCATCATGTCCTCCACCTTGCGCCAGCGCAGGGCGACGGTGAAGACGGCGAAGCCCAGGGACGAAATCAGCGCCGCGATATTGCCCATCATGCGGCCCAGGGATATGCCTTCCCAGACCATGAGGACGATGCCGGCAATAGCCACAACCATGGCCCACCACGTCGCGGTCCGCACCCTTTCGCGCAGTATGAATAAACCCAGCAACGCGGCCAGAAACGGCGCGGCGGCAAAGAGGAACATCGCATTGGCGACCGTCGTCGCCTGGATGGCGAAAATACCGCCCGTAAAGGCGAAAACCAGCGCAATGGCGCCGATTAGTCCGGCCAGGCCGACCTTGCGGATGACCAGGAACGGCCTACCGGCGGAACGTACCGCGATGACCAGAAACAGGAACGGCGCCAGGCTGAGCGAGCGGTAAAACAGGATCTGCCAGACATTGGCGGTCTCGATAAACCGTATGCCCAGGCCCATGGATGACCAGCACAAGCCGGCCAACAGGACCAGGATTACGCCGTGGCGATAACTCGGGTTAAAAAAAATCATGCCGCTCAATGGGGTCTTGGGTAGTGCCAAATATCAGGGGGCAAAACCGTAGAGCCGGAGGGCGTTGTCGTAGACGATTTTGCGTTTGTCCACCTCTCCGACGCCGGCAAATGTTCGGGTGATGACCGCCTGGCTGTGGGGGAAAGTGCCCTCGTCGTGGGGATAGTCGCTGCCCCAAAGCAGCGTCTCGGCACCGATCAGGTCCAGACACCGCAACGCGATGGGATCGTCGGAGAAGGTAATCGCACCCTGACGGCAAAAAAATTCGCTCGGCTTCATCTCCAGGCGGGGGCGGATCCACATGTGCTTTTTGTCGGCCTGCTCGTCCAGCACATGCAACAGCCAGGCGAGCCAACCGGCACCACACTCGACGATCACGAATTTCAGCTTGGGATGGCGTTGCAGCGCCCCCGATGCGATCAGTTCCGCCACCGGGTATTGACCCCGCGCCATGCTCATGGCCATGAAGATCAGCGCGCCGCCAACGCCCTCGTCCTCGCCCCAGTCCTCCGGGTAATAGTCCTCTGAATCGGCGAAGGCATGCAGGCTCAGGATCAGGCCGGTCTCCTCGATGGCCGCCCAGAGCGGCTCGTACTCCGGCAGATTATAGGGACGTTTGGCCACGGTGAGCGGCACCTTGATGGCGCGATAACCCAGCTTCGCCAGCCTTTGCACCTCCGTAACGGCGGCCCCGATATCGATCACCGGGACGATCCCCACCGGCGCGAATTGATGGGCATGGGCGCTAAAATTCTGTAATAACCAATCGTTATAGGCCCGCGCGACGGCGTACTGATAGCCCGCGTCCGGCGACAGATAAAGTGAGAGCGAAGAATTGGGGTAAATAACCTCGCCGACCACACCGTCGCGCGCCATGTCGCCGAGACGGCGATCCACATCGCGGCCGCCCGTGGGATCGCCGCGGAACTCCCTGTCCTGATCCTCTTCGTTGGCGCGTTCGTCGGCCAGGTCGATCCGGCGCGGCTTTTTGCCGTCGGCGATCACGAAGGTCTTGCCGTCACGGGTCTCGGTCCTGGGCGCACGATGGCGATACTTCGCGTCCAGCCATTCGGTGTAGAGTTCCGGCGGCTCCTGGATGTGGCTGTCGGCGGAAATTACAGGCAGCTTGGTCATGGCGTTTCCTATATTTCAAGACATCTCGTGCGCGTGCAGTCTAGGTGATGGCGCAATGCGCGGGCAAACGCTTAAAAACAAGAAGGCCGGCGCGTTCATGAAACCAGGGGCAGGTCTTGTTTGGATCTTATACCATGGCTCGGCGACAGCAGAAGTTGCGGTTCAAGTCTGGCGTCAGCGGTGTATGCCAGAAGCGAACACATCATCCGCCTGGCCGGCACCGACAATTTCCGCGAGGGCCTGGCCGCGTTTACGGAAAAGCGCCAGCCAAAGTGGTAGGGTTAGCGCTATATATCCGCCGCGCCCGCACTTGCCCCGTTTCGCGGCAAGCGAGGCACAGCGGGTTTAATTTAGCTTTGTGCCAAAAGCTGAAGTTAAACAAAAAAAGTCATCCCTTTATGTACTCGGTCGCGGGCTTCGTGGCATTTCTTGAGATTGGCCATAAACGGAACCCAGCGCGGTGGATTTGGCGTCGGTTTGGACCTACACATCAATTTAACCTACAGCTAGCCGAAGCTCTTGTAACAGACCTCCCTGGGCGCTGGGTACGACCCTGCGGGCATCGACGAGGGGGACGCCAGGTTCGTCAAATTGTGGGGCTGCTCGGATTTGAGCCATTACCATCAAGACTCTGTACCTCGCCGGCACAGTTCGCCTTATATTCTACTGTGTACTTTCCAAGCGGAATAGATACGTCGCGCTCGGTTGATTTGAGGTGAACATTAAAATCGAAAATCGTTCCGGTTCGGGGCGCAAAGCTGACGGCATTTGTCGCCGACGAGCGGTATTTCCACAAATTCACGGTGATGGATCTGATCGACCGCCATCAAATAGTTGATCTGCTGTATTTCAAACCCGAGAATCGCATAATGGGCCGGCCCATTTGCGAACCCGTGTACCGCAATCCCAGCGGCACGGCGGACGAAGACAACGAATATGTCTGGCCCAATGGATTGAAGGGTGGAGCGGTCTTTTTCTCACCGCGGCCGAGCAATTAGATTTCCAAGGGTTTCCTTTCCGTTCGGATCACTGAAAAGCCAACAGCAGTTTGCCTCTTCGAATTATTGATTCGGGCAAGATAAATGACGGCTCCGGGTCCAACGCAACGGTCCATGCATCGACCGTGAATTTTCAAATTTGGGAGTACAGCGGAAATGGCGCTCGACGGCGGTTGCTAATCCTTCGAAATGGCCTTCACCACGGTAATTCCAGCCATTAAGTGGAACGACAATTGGGTGCAGCTCAAGGAAATGCTTGCCTCAATCACCGGATTGCTGATTGACTGGCCGCCGACATTTTCATCGTCGTCAGGAGGCCGGGATGAGCGTTGGTCCGATTTTGATTTTTGTAGGTATTATTGTGGGTGCGAGCATAGCTGGCGGAGCCATCTATTCCGGTCTTGTGAAAGTAGCGGATGCCATAAATAGGTCAAAAGACGCTGACGCCTGAGCCAGATTGTCGGCACGGCGGCATAATGGCAAACAAGTCTTTCGAACAGGAACCGACGGTTTACCAACACCCGTTCATTCAGATTGGCCTTAAACCGTAATGGCGTACGCGGGCTGTCGCGGGTCGGCGCCTGATCGGAAAAATCCTGTATTTGGCTCATAAAGAACAGCTTCGACGGAGGCAAGGCGGCGTGAATATGCGGGAAATTCTTCGATTTCATGGCCCAGCGCGGTGAGTTCATTTAGGGTGCTTGATGGAAAACGACCCTCCAATCCCATGCGGCCTGGGTAATGATTGTAGGGGGCAAATGAATTCGGAAAACTCATTGTCATGAAGCGCGGCACATCGATGGCTTCTTGGATGTCCATGCCGAAGTGAAAGGCATTCAGAACAACCTGCAGCATGGCCTGAACCTGGGCGTCGCCGCCAGGTGCCCCGAACGGCATGACCGACCCATCGTCTCGCAGCAGGATTGCCGGGTTGGGCGTTAGACGCGGCCGCTTGCCCGGCGCCACACCGGATGGATGGTTGGGATCGGGCCGGGATTGCGTGCCCCGGCCCGAGGGAACAATGCCCAGCCCCGGCACCACCGGCGCCCGCCACGAGGCATCGGACGGGGTGGCGGAAAACGCGTTTCCCCAACGATCCACAACACACAGATAGGAGGTATCCGGGTCGCGTTCCGATGGCGTTATGGCTGCCTTTGGTATTTTACTGTTGTGGTAAAGGTCGGGCGGCATGTCGGGCATGGCAACCTTGCGGTCAATGCCGCCAACCCGTTTCGCGATATGTTCCGCCGACAACAGAGTCTCGAGACCCACATCGACGAAAAGCGGATCGCCGTAGTGATATTCACGATCGGCAAAGGCGCCTTTGAGAATTTCAATGATCAGGTGGATGTAAGCGGGCTCGTTGTGTTTGAGGCCATCCAACCCGGCCCGTTCCACCATCAGCAACGCTTGCGCCAGCATCGGACCCTGACACCAGGGCCCGCACGTGAGGACCTGGAAGTCGCGCCAGCGGGTATTAACCGCCTCTTCATAACGGGAATGAAAATTCGCCAGATCGTCGAAGGTTAGATAGCCGCCTTCCGCTTTTTGATGCTCGGCAATCCGGACGGCGATATCTCCGGCGTAGAACGCCCACCGCGCCGCCGCCAGGCCGGCTTCGCGCCCTTTCGTCGCCGCAGCGCGTTCCTCGTCGACCATGTACTGGATCGTCGCCGCCAGATCGGTCTGGACGAAACGCTCGTTGAGCCGGACCGCGCGGCCTTGGGGTTGAAACAACTTCACGTTCGATGGCCAGCGGCGATAATCCGCCTCATGCTTGGCAAATTCATTGGCCAGAAATTCACCCACCGCGAAACCTTCCCTGGCAAAGCGGATCGCGGCGGCGGCCACGTCGCCGAACGACATGGTGCCGAAATCACGCAACGCGGTGATCCAGGCATCGGGCGCGGCGGGCACCACGGTTCGCAAGACGCCCAAGGGTTGCGTGCCGCCATGTTCCCGCATGAACAGGTCCTTGGGAAAGGTCTTTGGCCAATGACCGAGCCCGGCGATGGTGACAACCTTGCCCGCGCCCGTTCTGATCATGATGGGCGCGACGCCGGCGAAGTTCACTTCGTCCGGGTGCAGCACGGCAAGCGCGATGCCGGCGCAGCATCCCGCATCAATCGCATTGCCGCCAGCTTCGAGGATTGAGAACGCGGCGGCGCTGGCAAGATAGTGCCCGGCGGAAACCGCATGCCGGCTGCCGTATAATGTTGGACGCATTCAATATTCTCCGCTCGTTCGTGACGCAAATTCCAAAATCAATATAGCAGATATGGCGAATTCAAAATCTAGCGAAAGAAATCGGCGTGTGTTTCCAACCGCCGCCGTGGATTTGAGCAGGTCAAGAACAGCCATCATTGCGCTTCCCAAGTCGGGCACCTATCTTGGCTACCGTCTGTAAGCATTTGTGTTGGGTAACTTTCCTTGGGCACCAATTCCATATCCGAAATTGTCACCTTCTGGCTCGGCGCCAGCCTCGAGGGCGCGGCAGCGGCGGCCGCCCGACGAGACTGGTGGTATAGGGGCGGTGCGCCCGTGGACGATGACATACGCGCCCGGTTCGGCCACCTCATACCCCAAGCCTGCGCCGGTGAACTTGCGGCATGGCAATCCACGCCCGACGGCGCGCTGGCGCTTATCCTGCTGCTCGACCAATTCACGCGAAACATTTATCGCAATACGCCACGGGCCTATGAGGGCGATGTCCATGCCTTCGAAGTTGTGACCACCGCCATCGAACAAAAGCTCGACACCGCACTCCCCCCCGTATCGCGAATTTGGCTCTATCACCCCTTCCATCATTCCGAAGACGTCGGGGAACAGGACAGGGGGATCGTTCTGCTCAACGGGTTGCTGCGGGACGCAGCTTCGGAATGGCACGCTTATGTGGAACGCAGCATTGAGGGATGGACCCGCCACAGGAATATCGTCGCGCGCTTTGGACGCTTTCCCCATCGCAACGCGGTGCTTTCCCGGGCCTCGACCGGCGAAGAAACTAAATTTCTCAAAACCAATGGCGAGGCATTCGGGCAGGGCCCGAAACCAACGTCGCCATGATAAAAAGGCCATTCGCGCGCTGGATCAATCGGCCTCATGGCCCGCACCATCAGCCGAGGAGATTTCACCATGCCCGTCTTTGAACGCGACAACATTCGAATTTATTACGAGGTTCATGGCGAAGGGTTTCCCGTTTTGTTGCTGGCGCCGGGCGGCATGCGGTCGGCCATCCCCATTTGGGAGAACGTGCCCTATAACCCCATCGAACGCCTGGCGCCGCATTATCAGGTCATCGCCATGGACCAACGCAATGCCGGCCGGTCAACCGCCCCGATCGCCGCCACTGACGGCTGGCGGGACTATACCGACGATCAGGTTGCCCTACTCGATCACCTTGGCGTTGACCGGTTTCATGCCGCCGGGATGTGCATCGGCGGATCATTCATCATGGGACTGGTCGAGGCTGTCCCCGAACGGATCGCCTCGGCCGTCATGCTGCAGCCGATCGGGTTTGACGACAACCGCCAAACCTTCGCCGATTTGTTCGACGGTTGGTCGGAAGCGTTGAAACCGAAGCATCCGCTCCTCGGCGAAGACGATTGGGCAACCTTCAGTTCCGCGATGTTTGGCGGCGATTTTCTATTCAACGTTTCGGAGAACGCCGTCGCCAAATGCCCCATACCCCTGCTGGTCCTGATGGGCACGGACATCTATCATCCGGAGGTGACATCCCGGCGCATCGCCGAATTAGCCCACCGTGCAACGCTGGTCGAACTTTGGAAAGAGCCGGAACATCAGGCTTCCGCCAGTGCCAAAATCAATGCATTTCTGGCCGAGCACGTCTAGAACCAGTCGCGTCTAATTAATCTTCCAGCCGTGCCAAGGCATCCTTGAGTTTGTGAACGGCTTCTTTCCTGCTCGTCCGGTTTAATCGGTCGCAGTTGATGGTCAGGGCGGGCCACCATGCCGGTCGGGGATTTGGGCCTGCAACGGGACGAGGAGGAAATATTACTCAACGCAACGGCGCAAGGCGACCTTGACGTCGTGCAAAGGCTGTTGACGGCCGGCGTCGATGCCAATGCGATCAACGAGGCGGGACGCACCGCCCTGATCGTCGCGGCCTGGCGGGGGCACTACAA
>JAPYUH010000115.1 GCA_029936195.1 Alphaproteobacteria bacterium | reverse complement strand
ATGGCCGGATGCCCCATGCAAAAGGCCGGCGGCAGTCCCAGCGCAAGGTTGGTCAGGTCCAGGGCGAACTGCTGGGCCATCTCGGTGGACAGGGTTTCGTCATAGGGGACAACCCGTTTCATGAAAGCCCCGCCCGCCGCGGTCAGAATATCGGCCAGGTTAAGGCGCTGTAATTCAGCCACCCCCCAACAGGCCATGAATTCGCCACGCACCCTGTCCTGATAGACCCGATCGCGTTCCAGAATTTTGACCCTGACGCCAGCCCTTGCCAGGACGATGGCCAACGCGCCGCCGGTAATTCCGCCGCCGACGATGACGACGTCAAATGTTTCGTTGATGGGCCCGCTCATTGTTCAAGAGCTTTCATTTTCATGAGCTTTCGGGGGGCCGAAAAAACCGACGATCTTGGCGATGCGGCCGTCGTCGGCCAATTCTCCAAAATCGACGCCTTCCATGGCCACCGCGCCGTCGGCGCCAAGCATTTTCCAGGTAAAGCGGATCTTGCTATGATGGTGGTCAACGGCGGAGGTGATCAGGATTTGCGCGCCGGGCATGCTTTGGTGAAAGCCGGCGATATGCGCCACCAGCGCCCCGCGTCCGGCCACATCGGCCGTGGGGTCCTGATAGGTGCCGTTAGCGCTCCAGGCGATATCCAGCAAGGCGCGGCGGGCATCGGCGTCCGCTTCCAGCCAGGCCGCGCCATAGGCGTTTACAATATCCGCAACATCCCCAGCCATGTCAGCCCTCCCGTAATGTTAGGGGAGGTAGGCTGACATGAGGTTTTTATTAGGTCATTTTGGCCCTATGCGGCCCTCGCCGCCGGCCGTTGGGAGCGGCGGCGGTTGGGGCGCCGTTTGCGCTGGGGGGCCTTCCCCGCGGGTCCCGGTCCCTGAACAATTTGAGCCAAATGGAAGGGATGTTCCTCGTCCACCGGCACCGTCTGGCGGATGACTTTCTCGATATCCGCCAGATAGGCGCGTTCCTCGTGGTCGCAGAACGAGATCGCCATGCCGGAAGCGCCGGCCCGCGCGGTGCGGCCGATGCGGTGGACATAGCTTTCCGGCTCGTTCGGCAGGTCGAAATTGATGACATGGGTCACGCCGTCCACATCGATGCCGCGGGCGGCGATGTCGGTGGCCACCAGGGCGCGCAGCTTGCCGCTGCGGAAACCCTTCAGGGCCCGTTCGCGGGCGCCTTGTGATTTGTTGCCGTGGATGGCATCCGCGTCCACGCCGATCTGGCCCAGATGTTTGGCCACGCGATTGGCGCCGTGCTTGGTGCGGGTAAAGATCAAGACACGGGAGATATCCACGTCGGCCATCAATTCACCCAGCAGGGCGCGCTTTTTGTCCTTGGCCACGAACAGCACGCGCTGGGACACTTTCTCGGCCGTGGTGGCGGTCGGCGCCACTTCAACCCGCACCGAGTCTACTAGCAGACCATCGGCCAGGCCCTGGACCGATTTCGGCATGGTGGCCGAGAACAATGCGGTCTGACGCTGCCGTGGCACGGCGGCGGTGATTTTCTTCACATCGCGGATGAAGCCCATGTCCAGCATGCGGTCGGCTTCGTCCAGGATATAGATCTCGACCGCGTCGAGGCGGACCTTGCCCTGGTTCATCAGATCCAGCAGCCGCCCTGGCGTGGCGACCAGTACATGGACGCCTTGGGCCAGGGCCTTGATCTGGGGCCGGATGGAAACGCCGCCGAAGACAACGGTCGAACGCAGGCCCATGTGCCGGCTATAACGGCGAAAGCTATCGCCGATCTGGCCGGCCAGCTCGCGGGTCGGCGCCAGGATCAGGGCGCGGGGCTTCATGGGTTGCAGCTTGCTGCCGTCCTGGGTCAGGTGATGCAAGGTGGGCAGGGCAAAGGCGGCCGTCTTGCCGGTGCCGGTCTGGGCCACGCCGAGTAGGTCGCGGCCGTCCAGCAATGGCGGGATGGCTTTCGCCTGAATGGGGGTGGGGGTGTTGTAACCTTCGTCTGAAATTGCACGAAGGAGGGGCTGGGCCAGTTCAAGGCCCGAAAATTCTGTCATTTTTGAATTAGTCTTTCTCGATCAAATCGCCGGGACACTCGACCTGTATTCAGGGCGGCGGGAATCGAATTACTCATTTTGGGAGTGTCTTTCGCCGCTAAAGGCACTTTTCAGGCGGCAAAGTCAAGGCAATTCGCCATGACTATTCCCCGGGGGCGGTCAATCGGCCAGAATTTCCAATTACGTCCCTGGGGTAGCGGGGGGTATAGAGAACCTTACCAGTGGGATACAGCCTTTTGTCGGTAGCGGCCAGGTTAATTTGGCGCGATTTTCGTTTTGGCGGCGGATAACATATATACAGATACGCGCGGTCGGGCGCGGGACAGGGAGTTGCGGATGACTTTGAAACTGGGATTGATGACGGGTTACTGGGGCGCACGGCCCCCCGAAGGCCTGATCGGCCTGGCCAAACGGGCCGAAGCCCTGGGTTACTACGGTTTTTTCACGGCCGAGGCCTATGGCTCCGACGCCCTGACGCCGCTGGCCTGGGTCGGCGCCCATACGGAAAAGATCAAGCTGGGCACGGCCATCGTGCAAATCTCGGCCCGCACGCCCACGGCGACGGCCATGCACGCCTTGACGCTGGATCATCTTTCCAAGGGCCGGTTGATCCTGGGCCTCGGCGTTTCGGGACCGCAGGTTGTGGAAGGCTGGTACGGCCAGCCGTTTGCCAAACCGCTGGCCCGGACCCGGGAATATATCAACATCATCCGCCAGGTGCTGGAGCGGGACCAACCCGTCACCGGCGCCGGCCCCCACTATACCATCCCCTATCCGGAAGAGGCGCCGGGTTCCTGGGGGCTGGGCAAGCCGCTGAAGCCCATCACCCATCCCCTGCGTGCGGACATTCCCATTTACCTGGGCGCCGAGGGGCCGAAAAATGTCGCCATGGCGGCGGAAATCTGCGACGGCTGGTTCCCGCTGTATTATTCGCCCGAGCGGGAGGATGTGTACGCCGATGCCATCGCCGGACGGGCCGATGATTTCGAAATCATGTATCCCATGAAACTGCACATCACCGACGATCTGGAGGCGGGCCGCCTCGAAGTGAAGAAAAGCCTGGCGCTGTACGTTGGCGGCATGGGTGCGAAGGACCGCAATTTCCACAACGAGCTGGTGGTGCGCATGGGCTATGGCGAAGCAGCGGCGAAAATCCAGGATTTGTATCTGGACGGCAAAAAGGCGGAGGCCGTCGCCGCCGTGCCCGATGATTTGGTGGACGACATCTCGCTCGTGGGTCCCAAGGACCGCATCAAGCAGCGCCTGGCCGCCTGGGAAGACAGTGCCGTTACCTCCCTGCTGGTCTGGCCCAAGTCAGAAGACGACCTGAACATTTTCGCCGAACTGGTGTTGGGCTGATCATGACGGACATATAGGCGCTTACGTTCGACACCGGCGGTACCATTCTGGATTGGCATACGGGCATTTCCAGCGCCTTGGCCGCAGCCGGCACCCGCCATGGACTGCGGCGCGACTGGCCCGCCAAATAGGCCTTACGATAGAGGCAGAAGGACAATAAATGCGGCGCCGCCATCCATTCGATTCTGGGCCGTGATGGTGCCGCCATGGGCCTCGATAATTTGCCGGCAGATGGACAGGCCCAGGCCTGAATGCTGGCCAAATGCCTCGCCGGCCGGGCGCCGGCTGTAGAAGCGTTGGAATATGGCCTCCTCCTGGCCGGGAGGAATGCCGGGACCGTTATCTTTCACCACCAGCCGGGCCATGCCGCCCTGGCGCTCCAAGGACAGGGTGATCCTGCCCTTGGGTGGTGAAAATGACAATGCATTGCCGACCAGATTATCGACCACCTGGCCCAGGCGGCTGGGCAGACCGCTGATCAGAATGGCATCGTGGGGGTCCAATTGCAGAGCATACCGGGGGTCCGGCGTGCCGTCATCGGATTGCCGCATGGCAATCAAGGTTTGCAGCAGGGCCGCCAGATCCACGCTTTCCGATTCCTCCCGGGCCAGTTCCGCGTCAATTCGCGAGGCGTTGGAGATATCGCTGATCAGGCGGTCCATACGCCGGACGTCCTGGGCGATGACCGCCATCAGGCGTTGCTTTTGTTCCGGATCGTCGGTGCGGTCAACGGATTCAAGGGCGCTGCGCATTGAGGTCAGGGGGTTTTTGATTTCATGCGCCACATCCGCCGCGAATAGCTCGATGGCGTCCAGGCGGCCGTATAGCGCCTCGGTCATTTCGTGCAGGGCGGCGCTCAAATCACCGATTTCATCATGACGCCGGCTTAGATCCGGTATAGCCGCCCGCCGGCCCCGCCAACGCCCGACACGATCGGCGGCGGCGGCCAGGCGGCGCACGGGCCCGGCGATGGTGCCGGCCAGGAAAAACGACATCAGAACCGTCACCGTCAGTGCCAGGGCCGAGGCTTGCAGAATTGCCAGCCGGGCGTTGCGCACGCCCTCTTCGATATCCGCGCTATTCGCCGACAGCAGCAGTCCGCCCACGACCCGGCGCAATTGTTGCACCGGCACCGCCACGCTCAGGATCAAGGTCTCCCCCTTGAAGGTCCGGATGGCGCCACCCACCTCGCCCCCCAGGGCCACGCCTAGTTCGGGATAATCAATCATGCCACTGCCCAGGCGTTCCCGGTAGGGTGGAAATGCCGGGCCACTGGGCAGTCGGGGCAACAGCCAGTCGTAAATTCTGTTGAAGAAACGCAAGACCCGGTCCGAGGGATCGGCCGGGGGGAGATAGCGCAATTGCACCTGGCGGCCGGCCGCCACCAGTTCGCGGCTATCCGCCAACAATCCGCCATTGGGCAGATACAGCCGCGCCCGCGTGTTGGTGGGGACCACCAGACGGCGGATAATGCGCGCCGCGGTATTGCGCTCCAGACGGCGGCGGTCTTCCGGGCCCACAAGGGCACTTTCGCCCAGGGCGCCGGCGATCACTTCCGCCTGGCTCTGCATGGCGGCTATCTTGGCATCCAGCAGGCCGTCCCGATATTGATCAAGATAAAAAATGCCGCCCACCAGGACAACCAGAGGCAGCACGTTCGGCATCAATATGCGCAACGTCAGCGTTGAAAACCGCCGCCGCCGTTCCGGGCCCGGTCCCTTGACCCCGGCCAGGCGCATTTGCGTCGGTTCCATGGGACGTGGCCCCGGTTGGCCCAGCTCGCTCACCATGGGAGCATCTTTGCGATGCGCCGGGCGGCCCGCTCCCCGGCAGTATCCAAGGGGTATCTATTCTTGGAAGCGATAGCCCAGGCCGTACAGGGTTTCGATGCCGGTAAAATCATTGTCGGCCGCCTTGAACTTCCGGCGCAGGCGCTTGATATGTGAATCGATTGTGCGGTCATCCACATAGATATTGTCGCCATATGCCGCATCCATCAACTGGTCGCGGCTTTTTACATGCCCGGTATGTTTCACCAGCGCCTGCAGCAACAGGAATTCCGTCACCGTCAACTGCACCTCCGCCCCGCGCCAGACGCATTCATGGCGGGTCGGATCCAGGCGCAAATCGCCTCGGATCAGCAATTCGCCGTCGTCTCCGCTCGATGGCTTGGCGGCTGCCTCCGTACGCCGCAGCACGGCGCGGATGCGTTCAATCAACAAGCGCTGGGAAAACGGTTTGCGAATGTAGTCGTCGGCGCCCATTTTCAGGCCCAACATCTCGTCGATTTCCTCGTCTTTGGAAGTCAGGAAAATGACCGGCACGGTGGAGACCCGGCGCAGGCGATTAAGCAGTTCCATACCGTCCATGCCAGGCATTTTGATGTCCAGCACGGCCAGATCCGGCGCCCGATCGGTCATGGCCAGCAATGCCGCCTGACCTTCCGTATGGGTCGTGACCTTGTAGCCCTCCGCTTCCAGGGCGATGGAGACGGACGTCAGGATGTTCTTGTCATCATCCACGAGCGTGATGGTCTCGGCCATTACCTTACCTCTTCATCTGTACATAACATTTAAGTGGGAAAGACACTACCACCGGGGGTGGTCTCCAATGCGGCGGGAATGTGACCTTATTGGGGCAGCATCAGAGTCTGTCGATCGGCCGTTTCGAAATAATATGAAAGCGTGCCGCAAGCAGGACCGCCGCCAATGTAACGCCGCTAAAGGTGCCCCACATCAGGCCCGGCGTGCCCAGTCCCGCGCGCAACGCCAACCAGCCCGCCGCCGGCACCATGACAGCCAGGAAGGAACACAAATGCAGGGCGGTGGGGACCCAGACATCGCCGGCCCCACGCAAGGCGCCCATCAGGACCCCTTGGGCGCCATCGCAAACCAGGATCGCCGCGCCCACCAGCAGGGTCGGCACGACGATGGCCAGCAGCGCCGGGTCGTCGGTGAAGATGCGGCCCAAGGGCTCGGGGAAGGTTGACAGAACCACCGCCATGGCCGCCATGAAGACGACAATGGTGAACGATCCCGCCCAGCCCGACAGCATCATCTGCCTTTGGTCCCCGCGGCCGATCGCCATGCCCACATGCACCGCCGTGGCCGTACCGACCCCGATCGCCGCCATGAAGCAGAACCCGACCATCGACATAACGATCTGAAAGCCGGCGGCGGCTTGCCCGCTGATATATCCGGCGAACAGGGTCAGGGAAGCAAAGGCCGCCGCTTCCAGACCCTGCGCCAGCCCAAGGGGATAGCCCAGCCGGCGCAGTTTGCCGCTGACCGCGCGCCAGTGATCCATGGAACCGGCGATATTAAAACGCCGGGCATCCCGCATGCGAAGAATGTAGACCACCGCCGCCAAGGCGATCAGCCAGCGCACGGCGGTGGTTGCCCAGGCAGCGCCTTCGGCGCCCATGGCCATATCACCGCCGATCAACAGCCAGTTTAGGCCGGCATTGACGATATTGGCGGCGATCATGATGATCAGGCCGGGACCCGGCCGGCTCAAGGATTCCAGGAACAGGATGCAGGCGGTATAGATCAATTGTCCGGGCAGGCCGAAGTTGAGGACGGCGACAACCCCGCCCGCCCCGTCGGCCAGCCCCCCGTCGTAGCCCATCTGGTGATAGAACCATGTGCCCAATTGGGCCAGCGCGGCAAAAACACAGCCCAGAACCAAGGCATGCAGCAGCGATACACGCCAGATGACGCCGCATTCCCGGGGCGCGCCCGCACCAACGGATTGGGCGCACAAGATTGCCGTACCGATCAGCATGCCGACCCCGATCAGCATGCAGACCATATGAACAGCCTGGGCCAGGCTGTAGTAGGCCAGTTCCGAGGTACTGAAATGGCCAGTCATGGCGGTGTCGACCATGATCAGAACAATCATGCCGAGGCGCGCCATGGTCACCGGCGCGGCCAACTTGGCGATGACCCGCACCCGGGCGGTGAAATCCGCCGCCAGGCCCCGGCTGGGCGTTATGGATGACAATTGGTTCATGCTATTATGTGACGCCGGTCATCTGAAATGAAGAGACGTTGCGCTATACGCGCCTTCATCTGGAATAGCGAACGAACAATGTCATGACGAATTCCCCAGCTTTGGCGCGCAACCTGATGCGGTCCCATGAAACAGCCGCGCTGGCAACGAACCTGCCCGGCGATGGCCATCCATATGCTTCCCTGGTGCTGGTTGCCGCGGACTACGACGCGGCACCCATATTGCTGATCTCGGATCTGGCGGAACACAGCAATAATATTGCCGCCGATGATCGGGTCTCGCTGTTGTTTGACGGTACAAGGGGCCTTGCCGGCCCCCTGACCGGAGCGCGGTTGAGCGTTCAGGGCAGGGCCATGCGCGACAATTGCGGGCGCCTGCGCAGGCGTTTTCTGGCGCGCCACGAAGATGCCGCGGACTATGCCGACTTCGCCGATTTTGGATTTTATCACGTGGCGGTGGAACGGGGCCATCTGGTGGCCGGCTTCGGCAAGATCGAATGGATCGACGGCGCCGATCTGTTATTCCCAAGCGCCGGCGCGGCTGCCTTCGATGCGTTGGAGCCGGGCGCCGTCAGCCATATGAATGAAGACCACGGCGATGCCATACAGGATTATGCCCAATATCTGCTGGGCGGCACAAACAGGGACGCCGGCACGGGCTGGACGATGACCGGCTGCGACCCCGAAGGCTGCGATTTGCGCCGGGGCGGGGAGGTGCTGCGCCTGGGCTTTGATACGCCGGTGAATGACGGCGATTCGCTGCGCGGTGCCCTGGTCGCCCTGGCGCGGACGGCGCGCGCCAATGCGTCATGATCAGGGTCCATTCCATATACTGCGCTAAATTGCCGCACCCCACCGGTTGGGCCGTGGAATCATTAACCCCTGTCATTGCCTCGGCAACCATTGGCGACTATCTTGCCCCAGGGGTATGGTTGAAAAAGGCCGGCGCAGGGGCGCCATCAACACTTTCGGATTAACGCATTGATCCCCCGGTTCCCACCGGCGGACCTATCGTCGTCCCTCAGGAGAATGCAGTGAAGCAGATCGGAGCTAACGTCAGCCGCCATGGGCTGAATACTCAGGGCATCAACAATTCCGGTAAGCAATTTTGGAATTTGACGACCAGCGCATTGTACCAAATGGCCCTGGCCAATGGCGAGGCGGAGTTGGCCCATGGTGGCGCCCTTGTGTGCCGCACGGGCGTTCACACGGGCCGTTCGGCCAATGACAAGTTCATTGTGCGCGAGCCTTCCAATGAAGCTGATTTCGATTGGGGCAAGGTCAACAAACCGATCGAGCCAGAGGAGTTCGACGCCGTCCTGAAAATGCATCTTACCCATTACGAGGGCCGCGATCTGCTGGTCCAGGACCTGTGGGCTGGCGCCGACGAGGACCACCGCCTGGCCGTGCGCGTGGTCGCCGAACAGGCTTGGCATACCCTGTTCGCCCGCAACATGTTCATTATCCCCACGGCGGAAGAACAGGCCAATTTCGAACCCCAATTCACCATCCTGCATGCCCCGGGCCTGGAGGCGCCGGAGAACACGCCGGGCCTGCGTTCCTCCACCTACATACTGGCTTCGTTCGAGCGGCGCATGGTGATCATCGGCGGCACCTCTTATGCCGGTGAAATCAAGAAATCCGTGTTTTCGATTATGAACTACCTGCTGCCGGCCCAGGACGTTTTGCCCATGCATTGTTCCGTCAACGTGGGCAAGGATGGCGGCGCGGCGATCTTTTTCGGCCTCTCGGGTACCGGCAAGACCACCCTGTCGGCCGATCCGAACCGGCAACTTGTTGGCGATGACGAACATGGCTGGGGCAAGAACGGTTTGTTCAATTTCGAAGGCGGCTGTTATGCCAAGGTGATCAATCTCTCGGCCGAGGCGGAGCCCGAAATCTACGCCACCACCCGGCGTTTTGGAACCGTGCTGGAAAATGTGGTGATGGATCCCGATACCCGGCGCCTGGACCTTGACGATGACCGCTATACGGAAAACACCCGCGCCAGTTATCCCATCGATTTCATTCCGAATGTTTTGGAAAGCGGTATTTCCGGCCATCCCCGCAATGTGGTGATGCTGACGGCGGACGCCTTCGGCGTGCTGCCGCCCCTGTCGCGGCTGACCCCGGAACAAGCCATGTATCATTTTCTCTCGGGCTACACGGCAAAGGTCGCGGGCACGGAAAAAGGCATGGGCAGCGAGCCCCAGGCCACCTTCTCCACCTGCTTCGGCGCGCCGTTCATGCCGCGCCATCCCACTGTCTATGGCAACATGCTGCGCGACCGTATCGCCGAACACGGCGTCAATTGCTGGCTGGTCAATACGGGCTGGACGGGTGGTATTTACGGCACCGGCTACCGCATGCCGATCCAACATACCCGGGCCCTGTTGAGCGCGGCGTTGGAAGGCAAGTTGGCGGACGTTCCGTTCCGGGAGGATGAGAATTTTGGCTTGATGGTGCCTGAATCCTGCCCCGGCGTCCCCGGTGAAATGCTCAATCCGCGCAACACCTGGGCGGATGGTGCCGCTTATGACGCCCAGGCCCAGGATCTGGTCGCCCGGTTCAGGGAGAATTTCGCCCAGTACGACGGCCACGTGGACGACGGCGTCAAATCCGCCGCGCCAAAAGCCGCCTGATCTTTTCGTGCCCAACTGGCGGGTGTGGCCATCTGCCGCATTGGTGGCGGGCGCCATGTGACCTAAATAGTGTCCGGTGAGGGGTTCGTCGGGAACATTCGTTTGGGGGGGCTCCGGTGTTCAAAGAAACACTTAGCAAGGATCTGGCAAAGTTCGACCGGCTCAGTACGGCCGCCATTGAACAGGCCGGCCTGGTCACCAAACTTGGCCTGGCATTGCTGTTTCTGCTGATTGTCTGGATCGGGGCCACCATCGCCACCTCGGGCGGCGAGCAACGCACAATTGTTATCATTGCCGGCATCATCGGCGGCTACATGGCCCTGAACATCGGCGCCAACGACGTGGCCAACAACGTGGGCGCCGCCGTGGGCTCCCGCGCCCTGACCCTGATGGGGGCCCTGGTGATCGCCACGATATTCGAGGCCATGGGCGCCATCGTCGCGGGCGGCGATGTGGTCGGCACGATTTCCAAGGGTATTATCGCCCCGGCGGATTTTCCCAGTTCCGATATGTTTATCTGGTGCATGCTGTCGGCCCTGCTGGCCGCCGCCCTGTGGGTCAACGTGGCCACCATGGTGGGCGCGCCGGTCTCCACCACCCATGCCATTGTCGGCGGCGTGGTTGGCGCGGGCATCGCGGCGGTGGGCTTTGGCGTGGTGAACTGGCCCAAGATGGGCCTGATCGCGGCGTCCTGGGTGATCTCGCCCCTCATGGGCGGGGCCATCGCGGCGCTGTTCCTGGCCTTTATCAAGGCCAACATTATTTACAAGGATGACAAGATTGCCGGCGCCAAACGCTGGGTGCCGATCCTGGTGGCGCTCATGGCCGGAGTGTTTTCCGCCTATTTGGTGATGAAAGGCCTGAAACGGGTCTGGCAACCGGAACCCTGGGCCATTGTCATGCTCGGCGTCGGGGTGTTCGCCGTGGCCTATGTCATCATCAACCCGTTGATCCGAAGACAGGCGGAGGGAATGGAAAACCGCAATAAATCCGTTCGGACATTGTTCACCATTCCCCTGATCTGTTCCGCCGCCCTGCTCTCATTCGCCCATGGTTCGAACGACGTGGCCAACGCCGTCGGGCCGCTGGCCGCCATCGTCGGGGCGGCGGAAAGCGGCCAGGTGGCGGCCAAGGTGCAAATTCCCCTTTGGGTGATGTTCATCGGCGCCGCCGGGCTATCGGCCGGGCTGTTGTTGTTCGGGCCCAAGCTGATCCGCGTGGTGGGGCAGCAGATTACCAAGATGAACCCCATGCGGGCCTATTGCGTGGCGCTTTCCGCCGCCATCACAGTGATCATCGCCTCGGCCCTGGGCCTGCCGGTCAGCTCCACCCATATCGCCGTTGGCGCGGTCTTCGGCGTGGGATTTTACCGGGAATGGCAGACCGCCCGGCGCACCCATATCAACCATGGCCGCTATGGCGAGGCCCGCAAGACCACCAAGGCGGAACCGGATGAACAGGCCCTGCGCCGCAAACTGGTCAGGCGCGGCCATCTGACCACCATCGCGGCGGCCTGGGTCATCACCGTCCCCGCTTCGGCCGCCATGGCCGGTACAATCTTCCTGATCCTGCAGGCCTTCCGGGGGATGTAGCGGTTAATTCGCCACCGCATCCGCAATAATTTTGGCAAATATCTCGTCCAGTTCCGCCGCCATTCCGTCCAGGTCCGCACTGCCATAGGGTTTGAACACGGCCGAGGGTTTTCGATAGGTCAGCCGCGACGTGCCGTCTGCATTTTCCGTGACATAGATCCGCAATGGCGCCTCGATCCCCGCCGGCACGCTGGCCCGCAGCATTCGGACGGCAAAATCATTGCGGAAAACGCCATAAACCCCATTGCCCGGTATCTCGACCCCCAGACGCGCCGCGCCCATGGAAGCCGAGGCGCGGCCCACCACGCCCATGCGGTGCTTGCGGATGGCCATGTCCAGGTAGTTGAACAAATCCTTGAAGCTTTTCCTGGCATCGACCACCTGCACGCCCGCATGGGGATAGCCTTGGTCCGCGCGGGCCGATAGGGCAAGCAGGGCCATGCACATAAGTACGGCGAACAGGCCAAGGCTTCGAAAATGTCGCATGACGCGGTCTCCCATGAAAAATGAACGGACCGATCAT
>JAPYUH010000389.1 GCA_029936195.1 Alphaproteobacteria bacterium | reverse complement strand
GAATTCGGGGTCTATCTTTCCGTGCCCCTTCGCCCCGAAAAAGCATAGAGCACGTTGGCAATGGCGAAACCGGCTCAGCCGGCGGAATTGAAATCAAGATCAAGTACGCCATTGCCTATGTCCGTGAATCTGTAGTCGAGCACCTCGATGTGAGACAAAGAATCATTCGGAAGGATATTGCTGTTGGCGTCCGTGTCGGCGCAATGGACGCCAATGGCAAAGTTGACAATCTCGTCTTCGCCCCGAAAGGGGAAATACCCATTCAGTGCTCCAACCAGCGCACCGCTGGTATAATGCCGTCTGGTATCCACCTCGGCGACCGAAATCTGTGTAAAGAAAGCCGCTGTGAACGCCGCAAGCACAGCCTTTTGTGACGGCTGAACAGCATCCAGTAAGTTGGTGCCCGTCCGTTCCTTAATATGGTGCGAGACGATCTCCGTACCCATGAGACGAACCAGCAAGGTATCGGGCGGTGTCCATTGCAAGACGGTCAGCTTCGGCAATAGCAATGTTACCCGCTGGGGATCAAAACTCGATTTGGCCGGAAGCAGATCGTCACCGCGCAATTCATTCCAGTATTCGAAGAACTGCTGAAATTCCGGTTCACTAAAACCGATGGGGTTGGTCATGGTCTTCCGCCCGCCCCTATGCCGCCGTCAAATGGGCCGGGCGGTGGAGCTCCTTAGCCAGGCCGGCGCCCATGAGATCAATGAAATTATCGCAATAGAACCGCTCCACCTCGCGCGCGGACGCATCGCGCAGCGAGTCATTAAAGCGTTTGCACGGGTTGCGCCCGCCTTCCACATGCGGGTAGTCGGACGAGAATAGAGCCACCTCCTCGCCCGCGTTGGCGACAATCCAACCGGTATCTTCGTGGGGATAGGGGGCGGCGCGGAATTGGCGGCGGATGATCTCGGACGGCCGGGCACTCAATTTTTGCAGGCGGTCTTCGTTTTTTAGAAACGCATGCGCGGCCGAGTCCATGGCCCGCATCCAGCCCGGCACCCAGGCCGCGCCCAGTTCAATGGCACCCCATTTCAATGCGGGGTAGCGGTCGAACACGCCATCGAAGATCAACGTCGCCACGGTCTGCATCACCGCATTGGGGATCGGCATGTAACTAACGGAGGTGAAGTTATCGTCACCGCCATGGAAATCCCTGACCGCCGGCAGACCGTTTTCCTTATAGGTCGGGTTCAACTTATCTTCGCCGCCCACGTGGAACAGAATGGGCAAGCCCGCCTCTTGCGCCATCGCCCATAGGGGATCCAGTCCAATATGGCTATGGGCATGGCGTTGCGGACAGATCGAGGGCACCATGAGGGCCTTGGCGCCGATACGGATGGCTTCCTCGGCACAGGCCCGGGTACGGGCAAAATCTTCCAGCGGGATGTAGGCCGTGGCCAACAGCCGTCCGTCGACGTTGCAGAAATCGGTCATCATGCGGTTATGAGCCGAGGCCGTAGCGTAACACAGCTCCATGTCATCGCCTTGATCCAGGCCGAAATTGCCCAACGAATGGGTGGTGAAAATCAGTTGCGAGGCGAAGCCCATGAGATCAAGGGCCTGGGGCCGGTCTTCGGCCAGGAAGGCGCCATGGGCATCAAGGTTCTTGCGCAACATGATATTTTCGGCAACGCCAGCGCGAAATTCCGGATCCGCATGCCTGGCCTGGGCATGGGCCTTTTCATCGGGCCGCTTGGCCAGCCGTTCTTGGAAATCCGCTGTCTGATGATAACGTTCCAGCAACGACCGGCTTAAATAGGGGTCCAGGCAGTCGTTTAGTTCCATCAAATGACTGTCGGCGTCATGCACCACTCTTCCCTCGACATAAGCCACCGGTGAACTCCTCAAACAAATGACATGGATTATTTGCCTGGATTATCGATGACGGCGCCCTCGGCGTCCAGCGAACAGCTTAGTTAATTGCGCTCAAGCCGCCATTCTTGACCTTGTTGCGGTAGGAAGCCATGAAGGCCTCAAGATCGGCGACCCGGGCAATCTGGCCCGCCAGGTCGCGGAATTTGGTTTGGGATTGGTCCACTTTGTGGGTCAGCACGCGAAAGGTCTCGGCATGGGGACCCTTGTTCATTTTGTCGCCATAACGGCGGTTCAGGCCCTTGAGGGATTCGCTGTCGCCGGCCATGTAGTAACTGACCGCCAGCTGCACCACTTGGCTTTGTTCGATGGAACTGAGTTTCTCCCCGGCCCGCCAACGTTGGCCCAACAGGGTTTCCGTGGTCGAAGCGGCCGAGGCCCAGCGTTGACCGCGCCAGTATATACCCGCGCGCAACAGTTCCGCGGCCGG
>JAPYUH010000002.1:34280-57440 GCA_029936195.1 Alphaproteobacteria bacterium | reverse complement strand
CGGAGCACAGGTTGAGCACCCCGTTGGCGATCACCACGTCCACCTGGCCGTCATCCACCGGCAATTCTTCCAGAATGCCTTCGCGAAATTCGACCTGATCCAGGCCCATGGCTTGCGCCGTGTCGCGGGATTTCGCCAGCATTTCCCGGGTCATGTCTATGCCGATGACCTGGCCTTGCGGCCCGACCTGTTGGGCGGCAATGAAACAATCAAAGCCGGCCCCCGATCCCATGTCAACGACCCGTTCGCCGGCCGCGAGGGGACGCAAGGAAAACGGGTTGGCGACGCCGGCGAATGATTCCACGGCGGCATCGGGCATGGCGCCCACCATCGCGTCGTCATAGCCCAATCGTTTGGCCAACGGACGCCCCGTATGGAAATGAAACTTTCCATGAGGGTCCAGGGCCACGTCCCGGTACTTGTCCTTAACTTCCTCTCGCAGGGCAACGGCATCGACAAGTGTGTCAGTGCTCATATGTATATCCCTTCCATTTTCAAGGCACGACAGTGCCTGTCTATTGTAGGCATGCATGGTCCCGTCGCGAAATAGAAAGGCCCATCCACGGCTATCAATATGGTAACGAGGCAGCATATGCGGAACCTGTCCTATTTTAAGGCTGCCGTGCGGACGGGCGCCAGCCTGTTTACGGCCCTATCCGGGCGAAACCAGGCCCGATAAACCATCCAACGCCCCCGGCGTTAACGCACAGGCCTGAAAACAGCCGGAATTGGTTGCCTCTGGCAGGACCAGGCCGGCCGCCAAATTGGTCGAAAATCCGAAGGGTTGGTAATAGTCCTTCTCGCCAATAACCAGAACCCTGAGATGGCCAAGGGTCTTGGCCCGGGCCAGGCTGTGGGAAATCAATAATTTGCCGAAGCCACGGTTTCGCCAGGCCTGGCCCACGGCCAGGGGCCCAAGCAACAACGCAGCATGCCCGCCGTCGATCAGCACCGGCCAGTAGCGGATGGAGGCGCACAGGAAGCCGGGGCCGCGCATGACGAAACAAAGCTCCGCCAGGGCCTGGCCATCACCGCGCAGACAATAGGCGGCGCGCCGGTGCCGACCCGGCCCAAATAATTGATCCAGCAGCTCTTCGATTTTTAGCCCGTCTTCGGGCTTTTCAGGAGAAACTTGAAACATTTTTGTATTCCAGACTGGCGGTGGAATGGAGCGCCGGGTCCGGATAGCCGCGAATTGAACTTAGTTGGGTCCAAACAACGCGCGAACGATCCCCACGGCGCCCGGCTTTTGGTCGGGGCGTCGGATGGAACGTCGTCGTCGTCGCTGCTCGAAGGCTGACATATTATTGTCATTTCCGCTTGTGGAGATGGCCTGCTATAGCAGGGGCCGGCTGACAATGCTAGCTTCGGCTCCAGAATTTTCCTAATCCAACGATGGAGTAAATCATGGGTTTGATGGATGGCAAGGTCGCCTTGGTCACGGGCGCCGGGCGGGGTATTGGCCGCGCCGTGGCCATGAGCCTGGCGGCGGCCGGCGCAAAGGTCGTGGTGAACGATTTCGGCGGCGATCTGCACGGCGAGGCGACGGAACAGACCCCGGCGCAAGAAGTCGTGGCGGAAATCAAGTCGACGGGCGGCGAGGCCGTGGCCAACGGCGGCAATGTAGCCAGCGCCGATGACGCGGGGGCAATGGTACAGGCCGCCGTCGATGCCTTCGGCGGAATTAATGCGGTGGTCAACGTCGCCGGTATCCTGCGGGACAGCTATTTTCACAAGATGGCGCCGGAGCAATGGAAGGCCGTGATCGATGTACATCTGAATGGCACCTACAATGTCTCCCGCGCGGCCATGGAACATTTCCGGGCCCAGGAATCCGGCGCTTATGTGCATTTTACCTCCACCTCCGGCCTAGTGGGCAACGCCGGCCAGGCCAACTATGCCGCCGCCAAGATGGGCATTGTGGGTCTAAGCCGGGTTATCGCCATGGAGGGCGCCCGCTTCAACGTGCGCTCCAACTGCATCTCGCCCTTTGCCTGGACCCGGATGATCGAGGCCATTCCCGTCACCTCCGACGACATGGCGGAAGCTTTCGACAAATTCCGCCGCAACGCCTCCGCCGAACAGATCGCCCCCGTGGCCACCTATCTGGTCAGCGCAGCGGCCAAGGACGTCACCGGCAATATTTTCGGTGTGCGCGGCAACGAAATCTATCTCATGAGCCAGCCCCGGCCCATCCGCACCCTGCACAAGGGCGACGGCTGGACACCGGAGGATCTGGCGCAAACCCTGGAACCGGCCCTGCGCCACGATCTATACGGTCTGGAAAGCAGCGACGGCTATTACGCCTGGGACCCGATTTGAACCCAACAGAGGAAAATCACAGTTATGTATTTCGACCCCAAGGACGGCATGCGGCCGCCACCCTTCAAACACTCGGTTTATAATGCCCTGGTTGTGCCCCGGCCCATTGGCTGGATTTCCTCGATCAGCAGGGATGGCGCAATCAATCTGGCGCCCTTCAGTTTCTTCAACGCCCTGGCGGGGGCGCCGCCTTGCGTGATGTATTGCCCCAACGGTTTCAAGACCGGCACTAAGGAGGACAAGGACAGTCTGATCAACGTGCGCGAGACCGGCGAATTCGTTTACAACATGTGCACCATTGACCTCCTCGACGCCATGAACGCCACGTCGGCCCATGTGCCGTCGTCCGTGGATGAAATGAAAGCCGCCGGGTTGGAAGCCGCGCCCTGCGAGCAAGTCAAGCCTCCGCGGGTAAAAAACACGCCCATCGCCATGGAGTGCAAGGTGCTGCAAATCATTGATTTGCCCGCCAACGAAGGCACCCCGCCGAACCATATGGTGATCGGCCAGGTGGTGGGCATTCACGTGGACGATGATGTGATCGTTGACGGCATGATCGATGCGCGCAAGGTCAAACCCCTGGCGCGCCTTGGTTACCTCGACTACGCCGCGATCATGCCCGAGAATGTATTCTCCGTGCCGCGCCCCGACTAGCCTGGAAGCGCCCAAACATGACCTCCGGCACCCACGATTATCTGGACGACCCCCGCAACGGGGATATTTTGATCTCCATCAATGGCGAGATGTATCCCCGCGACGACGCCAAGGTCTCGGTCTTTGACAGTGGCTTCATGCTGGGCGACGGGGTGTGGGAAGGCATCCGCTTTCATCGCGGCGCCCTGCTGTTCCTGAATGCGCATATTGACCGCTTGTACGAGGGCGCCAAGGCCATTGACATGGATATTGGCCTGACCAGGGAGGAAATGGTCCATCGGCTGGGGGCGGTGTTGGATGCTAACGGCATGACGTCGGATGTGCATATCCGCCTGATGGTCACGCGGGGGGTCAAATCCACGCCCTATCAGCACCCCAAGGTGACCATCACCCCGCCCACGGTGGTGATCATTCCGGAATACAAGGTCGCGGTGGAGAGCGCCGGCATCCGCCTGGCCACGGTGCATGTGCGCCGGGGCGCCCCGGACGTCCAAGATCCCCGCTTGAACAGCCACAGCAAGCTGAACTGTATCCTGGCCTGCATTCAGGCCGACAAGGCGGGCGCGGACGAGGCCCTGATGCTGGACCCCCAGGGCTTTGTCGCCACGTGCAATTCGACGCATTTTTTCATTGTCCGCAAGGGTCAGGTCTGGACCTCGTCCGGGCGGTATTGCCTGGCCGGCATCACCCGGGCCAATGTGCTGGATCTGTGCCGCGCCAATGGCATTGAAGCCTTCGAAAAAGACTTCAGCCTGATCGATGTTTATGGCGCCGACGAGGCCTTTGTGACCGGGACGTTCGCCGGTCTGATCCCGGTCAGCGAAATCGATGGCCGCGCCATCAGCGCCGAAAAAGGGCCACTGACCGCCAGACTGCAAAACCTGTACAAGGCCCTGTGCGAGCGGGAAGCCGGGGCATGAGCCAAAACGGCCCCGTCCGCGTCGCCATGTGGTCCGGGCCGCGCAATATTTCAACCGCCATGATGCGGTCGTTCGAAAACCGCGCCGATTGCGCTGTTTGGGACGAGCCGTTCTATGCCCATTATCTGGCTGAAACCGGGCTGTGTCATCCCATGGCGGGCGACATCATCGCCGCCTACGAAACCGACTGGCGGGCCGTGGCGGCACGGGCAACGGGGCCAGTGCCGGACGGCAGGGCATTGTTCTACCAAAAGCACATGACCCATCACATCCTGCCCCACATGGAGCTGGACTGTCTAGCCGGTCTGCGCCACGCCTTTCTGATCCGCGACCCGGCCAAGGTTCTGCCGTCCTATGTGGACAAGCGGGCCGAAGTGACCTTGGCGGACTTGGGTTTTCCCCAACAACGGCGGCTGTTCGATCTGTTGCGCGCCAGTGGCGCACAAGAGCCGCCGGTGCTGGACGCCGACGACGTACTGGCCAACCCCGAGGGTATGTTACGGGCCCTTTGCGGCGCCTTGGGAATTTCGTACGCGCCCGCCATGTTGTCCTGGCCGGCCGGTCGGCGGGACAGCGACGGCCTGTGGGCGGCTCATTGGTATGGCGCCGTTGAACAGTCCACGGGATTTGCCGCGCCCAACAAGACCGCCCGGGCGGTGCCCGGCCACCTGACCGGTCTGTTGGCCGCGGCGGACGAGATTTATCAGGCCCTGCGCGCCCATCGCCTAACGGCGCCATGATCACGCCATGATCACACCATGATCATTCACTGGCTGTTTCTGTTTACAGCGCTTCTTGCGGTTCCGGCATTTGCCGGGCCCAAGGTCGTCGTAACGTTGAAGCCCGTGCATAGCCTGGTCGCTGGCGTCATGGCCGGGGTCGGCCAACCCCGTCTTCTGCTGGCCGCCAATGGGGACGCGCACAACCACGCCCTGCGCCCCTCGGAAGCCAGTGCCCTGGCGGAGGCTGATTTGGTCATTTGGATCGGCCCGGGACTGGAAGGCTATCTGGCGAAAGCTTTGTCCAACCTGACGATCGATGCGCGGATCATCACATTATTGCGGACCCCGGAGCTGGCGCTATTGGCGGCGCGGGCGGGTGGCGTTTGGAAAGGTCACGCCGGCAATGGCAATGGGAATGACGATATTGACCCTCATCTTTGGCTGGATACCCGAAATGCAAAAGTCATCGTGGGCCAGGCCGTTGCCGCCCTGAGCCGGCTGGACCCGGAACATTCGGCGGCCTACCGGCGCAATGGCAATGATGTGCTTGTCGGCCTTGGCGAGTTGGAAACGGAAATCCACCGCCTGTTGGCGCCCGTGCGCGGCCTGCCCTATCTGGTGTTGCATGACGCCTATCAGTATTTCGAAGCGCGCTTTCGCACCAGAGGCATCGGCGCCATTGCCATTGCACCGGACCGCAAACCAGGCGCCCGCCGCCTCTCCGCCATCAGACAAAGCCTGCGCAAGGGCAAGACGCGCTGTTTGTTCCAGGACGGTGATTTTAACAGCAATATCGTCCAAGCCCTGATCCAAGGCGTGGACATGCGGGTCGCAATCCTGGACCCCATCGGCCGCACTGTCCCGCCGGGCCCCAACGCCTATGGCGTCATCCTGCGCCAACTGGCGGGCAATCTCGAGAATTGTCTGAGCTATGCCATTGGGCCGTAATACCAAGTAATACCGAGGTACGGTGATAGAGATCGAATCCACGCCGCCATCGTCTGGCGCGAGGGACGTTTCAGCGAAGATCTATAAATTATAGCGCAGGTTCAAGGTCACCCCGGCGGCGGAGACGTCTTCGTCGGAAGTGCCCAGGTAACGGCCGTCCAGGCCGATGCTCCAGTCTCTGGAGAATTCATAGGTCACGCCGATAATGGCCTGATAGGCGAATTCCGTGGCATCCTTTTTTGCCACGGTCAAATTGCCGATGGTCAGCGCCGCGCTTTTGATTTGCGCCACGCCCAGGCCGGCGCCCAGGTAGGGTTTGAAAGCGCCCAGATCTAGATCCGGATCATAGAAATAGTTAATCATGCCCGTGGCAATTTTCAAATCGCCCGTGGGGGTGACCTTGGTGCCGCCGGCGGTGGCCTGATCGTAGTCCGCCATGCGGAAGGCGGCCTCGGCCTCAATGCGGAAGCTGGACCACAAATAGGTGCCGATGGCGCCCTGGATTACGAAACCGGGGTCGAGTTCTATGCTGTAGGCGGAACCGGCGGCGGTGCGGCCGTCCTGATCAGCGGGCAGGTTCAGGCCGACGCCCGTCGAGATGTAGAAACGGTTGAACCAGCCACTGTCCATGCTCTCGCCGAACGGCTGGTAGGGTTCGGGAGATGCCTTGCCGCCGACAACATTGTCCTGGGCCACGGGGCGGGGCGGCGGGGTATAGCGCAGAGTTGGCGGCGGCGGCGCGATGGGTGTCATGGTGTGGGCCGGCGCCATGGCAGCCGGTGCCAGACCCCGGTAGGGGGCGGCAAAGGGATGACCTTCGTTGATCATGGCCTTCATGTCGTACAGGCCGCCCTTGGTCCCGGCATTCGCCGCCGTCGCCACCATCGTCGCCATCACCATCGCGGCGCCCAAACCGGCGCCCATCCATCCAGGCCTGGCCAACATCGCGGTCTCCTCCCACAGAATCATCTATTGAGAGAATAACCCGTCCGCCGCCCCAACGCAGCCGGAAATCTAGACAGCGTCTTCCCGCCGTTGCCGCTCTCCATCAATCAAGGCGCGCTTGCGCTCCAGGCCCCATCGATATCCGCCCAGTCCGCCATCGCCGCGCACCACCCGGTGACAGGGAATGATCAGCGACACGGGATTGGTGGCGCAACCCCGGGCCACGGCGCGGCGGGCCGAGGCCTTGCCGGATATGGTCTCCGCCAGATCGCTGTAAGTGGTGGTGACGCCGGCGGGAATTTGCATCAGCTCCTGCCAGACGCGGCGTTGAAAGGCGGTGCCTTGGACGTCAAGGGGCAGGTTCGGGTGGGGGGTCCGGCCCTCCAGATAGGCCACCACCTCCGCCACCCAGTCGCCCAGGACAATACTGTCGGCGGCGATCTCCGCCAGCGGATACTCCTTGTGCAACTCGGCTATCAAATGATCATCCTCGCCCAGGGAGAGAAAACATACCCCCTGTTCGGTGGCCGCCACCAGCAGCCGGCCCAGGGGCGAATTGGTGATGGCGTAGCCCATGCGCGCGCCCTTGCCCCCCTTGGCATAGCTGGCCGGCGTCATGCCGAGCTGCCCGTTGGAGCGTTCATACAGGCGCGAGGCGGCGCCATAGCCCGCGTCATACATGGCGTTGGTGACGCTTTCACCCTGTTTCAAGCCCGCCTTCAGGCGCGCGAGGCGGCGGGCATCGCCATATTGCGCCGGGGTCACGCCCATCAGACGCTTGAAGGTGCGTTGCAGATGGTGCGGGCTGCCGCCGATGCGTTTTGCGATGGCGGCGAGCGAGGGCCCGCCATCGGCGCCCTGCTCCAGTTCCTGGTCGATAAAGCCGCAGATTTGGCGCACCTTGGCGACATTGTTGTCCGTGCTGATGCCCGCCAGCGGGCGGCAGCGCTTGCAGGCGCGGAAGCCTTCATGTTCGGCCGCCTCGGGCAGATCAAAAAAGCGTACGTTGCGGCGCAGCGGCCGGCGCGAAGGGCAGGTCGGCCGGCAATAGATCCCGGTAGAGGTCACGGCGTATACGAAGCGGCCATCGGCGGCACTGTCGCGCCCTTGCACGGCTTGCCAGCGGCTTTGATCTGTCATGGCGTTTGTTCCCTTGGTTGTCATCGTCTTGCTCATCGATGCGCCATTTCTAGATCACCCCGGATCACGCCGATATCCGCTGCTTGCGGTAAATATTATAGACAGACATTGCAATAATTGGCACGGGAGCGGCGCAATGCCAAGCGACGTTGATGATGGACTGGTCGCTGTGAAGGATTGGTTCCAGTTCGGATACAAGCCTTTCGTAATCGTTCATTTCCAGGTGTTCGATGGCGGATTTGAGCCAGGCCCAGTCCTCGCCCACGTTCTGGGCGGGCACTGACCCGACGAAATCCGGTCGGCCCCACGGCCGTGCCGGGACCTACGGCAGCAAATCAAATCGGGTGTTATGGAGCCAATGGTTGCGGCTGATCCGGTAGCGTCCCGACAGGTGCCGGGCCAAATATCGCACCGTGTCGTGGCGGCCATCGACCACCATGGTGAAACCGGGGGGGAAGCGGTCTTGCAGATGCAAGGCGTCGAAACAGATTTTCCGGCCCGGCCGCAACGCCGGGCCATCGACGTAGAGAAAGTCCGGGTTGCCGTCCGGCAATTCGGCGTAGTGGAATCCATGCTCATCGCCGCGGTCCTCTTCCACCGCTTCCGCATGGCGGATTTCGCAGATGGCGGTCAGATGTTCGGGGAGCGAGGCCCGGGTGACGTCCGCCCAGTCCGCCACGCCGTCGAGGCTGATGATACGGCCGCTTCGGTTCGGATCTTCCCGGGCATTGTCATGCAAGGCGTGAGCCAGGATCACCGTCGAACAACCGCTGCCCAGTTCCATCACCAGGCGCGGTTTTTGCGCCCGCACCAGGCAATAGAGAAACCACAGATCACCCCCTTGGGGGGCCAGGGCGCCGGCGGGGCGGGCGGCCACGAAATCCAGATAGCCCAGGCGCCGCAAACGCCAGGAGCCATGGACATTGGCCAAATTACGGGCCAGGCGCAGCAATGGCCGGGCGATCATCCAGGCCAGATTACGCAGAAGAGGGGATCGAGAGCTCAAGGACCAGGGTCACTTTTATCTATGGGTGGGCATCGTGGGTGCGGCCGGATCATTATCATCGGCTCTAACCGCTGTCCATCTCGGCGCGGCCTGTTATAAGGTCGGCTAAAGATCTAATTGTCGGGAAGTTGGCCAACATGTCCAAACCAAGTATCGTCTATGTCGGCGCGCCCGAGGGGTTCGAAGCCCTGGCGGAAACCGCCCAAGGCGCCAATTGTGTTCACGTGGCGGCCGAAGCGCCGGCCCTGGCCCAGGCCTTGGCGGATGCCCATGGTCTGCTGGATGCCTCCATGAAAGTGCGCATTGACGACGCCATGATCAAAGCCGCGCCGAATTTGCAGGTGATCTCCTGCGCCACCACGGGCTCGGACCATATTTCCCGCGATGAGGTGGCCGCACGCGGCATCAATGTGCATACCTTGCGCGAGGATGGCGAATTATTGTTGGGCATTACCCCGGCGGCGGAGTTGAGCTGGGCCCTGGTCCTGGCCTGCGCCCGCCGCCTGCCCGCCGCCGCCGCGCACACCCGCGCCGGGCAATGGGTGCGGGAGGAATTCCCTGGCACCATGGTCAACGGCCGTACCCTTGGCCTGATTGGATGCGGGCGCTTGGGGCAATGGATGTCCCGATACGGCGCCGCCTTCGGCATGCGGGTGTTGGGCCACGACCCGCACCTGGAAATCTGGCCCCAGGGCATCGAACAAGTGACGCTGGCGGAGCTGGTGGCCCAATCGGACGTCATTTCGGTGCATGTGCATTTGAGCGCCGAGACCACGGGCCTGCTATCGGCGGACTTGCTGGCCAATATCAAACCCGGCGCCATCGTCGTCAACACTTCGCGCGGTGCCATCATTGACGAAGCGGCGCTGTTGGCGGGCCTCGAATGCGGCCGCATAGGCGCCGCCGGGCTGGATGTGCTGGATGGGGAGCCGGAGATCGGGCAGCACCCCCTGGTGCTCTACAGCCGCGGCCATGACAATCTGATCATCACGCCGCATATTGGCGGCTTCAGCCCCGATGCGGTGCGCGTGGTCTGCCGCCGGGCGGCGGAAAAAATCATGGCCAAACTGGGAATTTAGAGCATGCCAATACAGGCATTCGCAAAGGCAGCGGCGCGGTCTAAACATGCCTTTGGCGTGCCCGGGTCGGGTCAAAGCCTGGAGTTGATCCAGGCCTTGGGCGAGAGCGGCGTGGCCTTCCATTCCGTCCATCACGAAGGCGCCGCCGCCATCATGGCCGGCACGGTTGGCCGCCTGTCGGGCCAGGCCGCCCTGGCCATTGCCATCAAGGGGCCGGGCCTGGCCAACATGATTGGCGGCATGGCCGCCTGCACCTACGAGGCCCTGCCCATGCTGGCGGTGACCGAGGCTTATGGCCCCGGCGTCCCCGCCTCCAAGGCCCATAAGCGCCTGGATCAGGGGACATTAGGTGCCGCCGTGTCCAAGGGCCGCCGTTTCCTGGCCGCGAACGGCCCCGGTTACGACGCGCTGGCGGGTTGGGCCGGGTCCGAAGCGCCGGGCCCGGTATTTGTCGAACTTGCCGGCCAGATCGATCATGGCGACGGGGTCCCCACGCACGAGCCGCTCGCCGATGTTGGCGATGTTCTGGGCCGTATCGAGCGGGCCCAGCGGCCCATCATCATCGCCGGTACCCTGGCCTTGCGCCTGGCTCTGTCGCCGGAATTGAACCGCATGCAGATCCCGGTCTTCTCCACCGCCGCCGCCAAGGGCGCGGTGCACGAGGGGCTGCCCCACGCGGCCGGGGTTTTTACCGGCGTCGGTCTGGACCTTGCACCCGAATGCGCCATGCTGGACCAGGCGGACCTGATTGTCGGCATCGGCTTGCGCGCGGGCGAGGTTCTGGCCGCCGCGCCGTTCCCCCGCGGCGCCGTCAACCTGGACCCCATCGATGCACCAGGTCAGGACGGATTTGGCTTTGATGGCGTCCTGCGCAAGCCTCAAGAGGCGCTGGATCTTTTGGCGCAAAAGGCCTGGGGGGTGGAGGAAACCGCCGGTGCCGTGGCCCGTTTGCGGCAGACATTGCTGCAAACCAACTCATTTCTACCGGCGCATGCCTTTGCCGCCGTCGCCCTGGCTTTTCCCGGCGGCGTCCGCATGGTGATCGATACGGGCTATTTCTGCACCATCGGCGAACATATCTGGCAGGCGCCCAAGGGGGATTGGTGCCTGTCCTCGGGCTCCGGCCGATATATGGGCATCGGTCTGCCCCAGGCCGTCGCGGGGGCGGTTCACAATCGTTCGGTGCCAACGGTTCTGGCCGTGGGCGACGGCGGCATCGCGCCGTTCCTGGCCGAGGCGCGGTTGGCGCGGCGTTTGAACCTGCCCTTGGCGGTGCTGCATATGTCCGACGGCGGCTATGGCTCCGTTCGTACTCGGGCCATCGCCGACGGGCTGACCCAGGCGCCCATGCTGGAACCCGGCGCCTCCTGGCGGGGTGCCTTCGATGGTTTCGGCTTCACGACGGCGTTGGCGGAGACGGCCGATGCCCTGGGTCATATCCTGGCGGACTGGCAACCTGATGGCGGCCCCTTGTTTGCCGAATTGCTCATGGACGCGGAGGCTTATCAAGACATGGTGCGGGGCCTGCGATGAGTAAAAAACATATCCTGATCACCGGCACGGGCAGTGTTGGCATGCGCCATGCCCGCAACCTGACATCATTGGGCGCCACGGTTTCGGGCATGGACCCGCGCGGCGACCGCCGTGCCGCATTCGTGGATGAATTCGGCACGGCTGCCCATCAGAGCCTTGACGACGCCCTGGCGGCGGGCGGCTTTGACGGCGTCGCGGTCTGCTCGCCCACGCGCTTTCATGTGGAACAATGCATCCCCGCCCTGGAGGCCGGGCTGCCGGTGCTATTGGAAAAACCGGTGGCCAAGACCCTGGACGAGGCCCAGGCCCTGGCCGCCGTCATGATCCGCACGGGCACGCCCTTACTGTTGGGCTATACTTGGCGGTGGTGGCCGCCCCTGGCGCGGGTGCGGGAATTGCTGGCGGCGGATGCGGTGGGCGCCGTTCGCTATGTGGATTTCACCATGTCGGCGCATTTGGCGGATTGGCATCCAGGCGAGCCGTTGGCGGAGTTCTTCATGTCGTCGGCCGAACTGGGCGGCGGCGCGTTGTTGGACGAGAGCCATTGGGTGGATTTGATGCTGTGGTTCTTCGGCATGCCGGAAAGCCTCTCGGCCCGTGTTGAGAAGATCTCGGACCTGGACATCACCTCGGACGACAACGTGGACATGATGATCAATTTCGCGAACGGCCCGCGCGCCAACCTGCATTTGGATCTGTATGGCCGGCCGCACCGCAAATCCATCCGTTTCATTGGCGAGGGCGGCAGCATTTTGTGGTCCGAAACCCCGAACCAGGTCGCCATTTGCCTCGAAGCCGGCGAAAACTGGCAGCGGGAAACCTTCGAATGCGAACGCAACGATATGTTCTTGGGCGTGGCCGGGGAATACCTGGCCCTTGTGAACGGCGCCCCGGCGGCGACCTGCACCATTGATGACGGCCTGGGCGTCATGAAGATATTGGAGGCCGCCCGGCAAAGTCACGCCCAGGGCCGCCGCATGGATTTGGGCTAGGGACATGGCATTCCAGGGACAGACGGTTCTTGCGGTGGTGCCGGCGCGGGGCGGCTCCAAGTCCATTCCGCGCAAGAACCTCGCAAAGGTGGGCGGTATCTCCCTGGTCGGCCGTGCCGGGGAACTGGCCAGCGGTCTAGATTGGATCGACCACGCCATCATCTCCACCGATGACGTGGAGATCGCGGCGGAGGCCACCCGCCATGGCCTGGAAGCGCCGTTCCAACGCCCCGACGAACTGGCCGGCGACAAATCCACCTCCACCGACATGTGGCGCCATGCCTGGCTGGCGGCGGAGGCGCATTATGCCATGCGCTTTGATATCTCCATCCTGCTGGAACCCACCTCGCCCCTGCGCCGCCCCGAAGACGTCACCCTGACCGTGCAAACCTTGATCGAAAGCGGCCACAAGGCGGCGGCAACCTTGAGCCCCACGCCGGCGCATTTTACCCCCCACAAAACCCTGAAGCTGGACGACAGCGGCAACCTGGTACCCTATCTGGAGGGCGGCCGCACGGCGCTGCGGCAATCCATCCCCGATTATTTCCACTGCAACGGCATCTGCTACGCCCTCCGCCGCGCCACACTGGTGGACGAAGGCCACATCATGGAAGACGACTGCATCGCCGTGGTGATCGACCGCCCGCTCGTCAATATCGACGAGCCGTTCGAGTTGGAGCTGGCGGAGTGGTTGTTGGCACGGGAGGTCGGAAACGGAAGATAAGTGATTCTTGCGATGCGGCATTGTCGAAATTCAAAAGTTGGTGGTTGGCGTTGGATCAATCAAATCAGAGAGTCTATCTGAAGTACTCTTAGCCGGTTGCTCGCGAATGTGTGGCATGTACCGCTCTGAATCAGGTCCCCAATCGAAATATAACCCTGCGCTCGGGCGCTCCAGTTCCCGTACAAATTCATGCGAAACTTCAAGTCTCTGAGAAAAAAGTCGAACTGGCGATGCATCACCCAAAAGTTTCGCTCGAACATCAATCGTGTACGAACCCTCGCTAAACACAAAGTTGGTTCCATCTTCTGGAAGAAGGAAATGGTGGTTTGTGGCCATGCCAGTTTCATCAACATACAGGCCGCTCCCCCGCACCAATGTCTCAGTTCCATAGATCCAAATATTGAAATTTTGCCGAGACTCGTTTCTTGTCAGTGTCAAATACATGCTTTCTATTACCCGGCCACGCTTAGAGGTAGAAAAAATAAGTGCCCGCAAGAATACTTTGGAGGATGGGCTAGTTCCAGAATGGTCGGGGCCATCTGGTCCAAAAAAATGACCATTGGCTGTGTCATCTGGACCGTGCCGCGACGAAACAATGTTAGCCAAGCCGTTAGACCGGAAACTCCGAGTGCTAACAAAGAAATGGCGGTGGCAAGTGGGTCAATCATTCACAGCAGGTACCCATAATTGAATTAATTTGTCTACAATAATTGCGGCGATTATTTACGAATTGAGCGAGTATTGGTTGTTGTTATTCGTTTCTTGCCATCAGGGTCGCCGTAGTGATGGATAGCGGATACATTGCCCGGATGGGACGACGTTTGGAGAATTGCCAATGGCGGAACAGCGCGGCGAGCGGGAACGGCGGGCGCGGAGAAAAGAAATCCTGAAAGGCATTCTCGGGGGGCTCGGCGTCGTCTTGGTGCCCGCCGCCATCATAGCCGGCGCGGTGCTGTGGCGGGCGTCTTGGTACTACGAATAGTTGGACCCAAACATGAACCCACCCCCCGCCAAACATATCGTGCTGATCGTGTTCGACTACATGGGCTATGGCGACATAGAACCCTTCGGCCGTTCGGAAATCCGTACGCCGAACATCCGGCGGCTGGCGGAGGGGGGCATCAGGTATACCGATTTCTATGGCGCCGCACCCATCTGCGTGCCCAGCCGGGCGGCCATGCTGACGGGACGCTATCCGCGCCATCTGGGCATCGAGAATAATATCTATCATGGGGAACCGGGACTTTCGACCTCCATAAAATCCCTGCCCAGGTATTTCAAGGATGCGGGCTTCGCGACCGCGCTGTATGGCAAGTGGCACTTGGGCTACGAGGTGGCGGACGGGCCCAATGCCCATGGTTTTGATGATTTCATGGGCTTCCATGAATGGAATATCGACTACTACTCCCACAAAACACGTGAAGGCGAACCGGCCCTGTTCCGCAACACCGAACTGGCGGCGCGGCCGGGCTACACCACCGATCTGTTCACCGACAGCGCCGTGGACTTCATCCGCGCCAAGGGGCAAGAGCGCTTTTTTCTCTACGTCGCCTACAACGCAGCCCTGCCGCCCTACCGCCCGCCGGGGCTGGAGAACGAGCCGGACCGCCACGATACCTGGATCAACGGCGACAGGGCCGATTATGCCGCCGCCGTGGAACATCTGGATCTCGGCGTCGGGCGCATCATGGACGCCCTGGCGGCCCAGGGGATCGCCGAGCAGACCGCTGTCCTGCTGACCTATGACCACGGCGGCGCGGAACTGGCCACCAAGGGGCCGTTCTTCCATGGCTTCGGCACCTTGTGGGAGGGCGGCATCCGGGTGCCCATGATCCTGCATTGGCCCAACAATCCGGCGCCGGGTTCCGTGGTAACCGATCCAGGAATCCTGATGGATGTCACGCCAACCCTGCTAGGGGCGGCGGGCCTGGAAGCGGATCATACCTTGGACGGCCAGAACCTGCTATCGCCGGAACCAAGGGCGGTGGAGCGGAGCCTGCATTGGCGCATCAATCTGCCGGACCTGCACGCCAACTGGCGCGCGCGGGCACAACGGGCCCTGCGCCGGGGCAAATGGAAATACCTATGGGACGGCGGCTTCGAATTCCTCTACGACCTGGAGGCCGACCCCGGCGAACGGCAAAACCTGTGCTATCGACACCCAGACGTATTCGCCGAACTCAAGGCGCTATCAGCGAGCGACTGGTAACCGCGTCCTGTTGTACTAATCCGCGTATTTCCCGGTCAACTGCGGCGTATGGGCGCCTTCAAGACCCTTTTCCGCGTGTTCCAGCCTTGTTTCCCGCGACCAGGTGCGTTTCAGATCGTCGCGGATGTTGATGGACAGGGTGCCGATGCCCTCGATCTCCAAATCCACCTTGTCGCCGTCCATGAAGGCGTTCAGGCCCCGGTGATTGGTGCCCGTGGCCAAAATATCGCCCGGTTCCAAGGCACGGGCCGCGGAGGTCCATTCAATGCAGCGGGCGATCTGATGCGCCATGTCGGAGGTGTTGAAATCCTGCATCACCGTGCCGTTGACGCTGAGCTTGACGGCCAGGTTTTGCGGATCCTCGATCTCGTCCGCCGTCACGATGCAGGGGCCGATGGGGGCAAACGTATCCCGGCTCTTGACCTGAAAGAAAACGTTGTTGGAGGGGCCGACGCCGCGCGCCGAACCGTCAATGAAACAGGTGTAGCCAAAGACATAGTCCATGGCCTCGGCGCTGGGCACATGGCTGGCCGGCTTGCCGATGATCACGGCCAATTCCGCCTCTCCCTCGAAAATCGTGGCGGGGATGTCGCCCAGCACCATCGTATCGCCGGGCCCGATGATCGCGGAGGGTGATTTGTGAAAGCCGTTGATGGGCGCCGGTGCGTCCCGGGTGCCGTCTTCCATATAATTCACCGCCATGCAGTCGATGTTGCGGGGCAGGGGCAGGGGCGGGCGCAGGGTGACGACAGACAGGGGCGGTCCTTCCTCGGCCGCCGCCACGGCGGCTTCCAGGCGGTCGCGATAATCGTCGAAACGGGCGATCAGGCCGGTCATCAAGGTCCGGTGATCGATACAGGGTATATCCCGCAGCTCGTCCGTGACATCAACCACCATGTCGCCCTTCAAAACGCCCAGGCGGTAATCATCGAAATAAATCAGTTTCATCTTCGTCCCCCTTTATTTCATCGTGCTGTTTTGACCATACACTAGCAGTCCAGCGCGGTCGGCACTACACCAATGGCATTTTCGCGGCGTTCAGGCGGATTTCTCAGGCAAATCCAGTTCGGCCCGGATGGCATCGTCATACTGGCCAATCTCGGCCACCCAAGACCGGGCCTTGACCTCCGCCTTGGCAAACTTGAACGGACTGTCGGGCACCTGATAACGGCCCCAGCCATCCTCCACCTCAACCAGCGAGCCGCGATGGGCGACCTGGGGTTGGGTGATGGCTTCCGCGACAGTCAATTATTTTGTGCAGGGACAGCCTTCCCTGGACAGCACCGCCACACAATCGTCGGCGTCATGTTCCTTGGCCCATTTGGCAACTTCCGCCATCATGGTTTCCCAATTGTTGGCCCGCCCCAGAACAGTGGAAAAACGCGCATCCTCCAGCCATTCGGGATGGCGCGCGGCGCGGGCCAGGGCCTCGAAATTCAGCTGGCTGATGGGCGCGATGATGATGAAGCCATCCTTGGTTTTGGTGGGCCCAAAGGTAATGGGACGGGGCGGGTTGTCGATCTGTGCCGTCTGCACCTCATAGCCCATCATGTGGTACATGGTATCCATCAGGGAGACATCGATATAGTCGCCGCCGCCGCCCCTCTGGCGGTGCACCAGGGCGGCGCAGATAGCGCCAAATGCATGCGTGGCGGCCAGGATGTCGGCGGCGGTGCTGCGGTTGGGGACCGGTTGGTCCTGATCCAGGGCGTATTCGGTCAGGCTGAGATCAACGCCCGAGGCGGCATGGATGATGGGCGCATAGGCGGGCAATTGCGCCGCCGGACCAGTTTGTCCGTAGCCGGAGACGGAGCAATAGATCAGATCGGACCGCAGCTCGGACAAATCGTCATAATGCACGCCCAGGCGGGCGGTCACGCCGGGGCGGAAGTTTTCCAGCACCACGTCCACGGTGGGCATCAGGGCGTGAATGACGGCCAGGTCGCCCGGGTCCTTGAGATCCAAGGTGATGCATTTCTTGCCGCAATTCAGATGCCCGAAAAAGCCGCTGTAGGCGCCGCGCAGGGGGTTGGATTTACGCATGAACTCGCCCCCGGGCGGCTCCACCTTGATGACCTCGGCGCCCCCGTCGGCCAGCAGCCGGGAGGCATAGGGCCCGGCCATGAACATGGAAAATCCAGCACGCGGATGCCGCTCAGGGGACCCTTCCGCGTGCTGTTTGATTGATCGTCCGACATAGGCGACCGCCTTTCACTCATTTATGTTACCCGGCTTCCAGTTCCTCGCGCCGCATCTCCAAGACCAGCCAATCCTCCTCCGCCTTGGCCAGTTCTTCAATGGCGGAGCCATGACGGGCCGAGGCGCCATTGAAGGCATTGGGATCGCGGCCGAACAAATTCGGATCGGCCAAGGTGTTTTCCAGGGCGGAAATTTCCGTCCCCAGATCTTCGATTTCCCCCGGCAGGGTTTCCAGGGCATGCTTGTCCTTGAAGGACAGTTTGCTGGCGGTGCTGGCTTTCGAGCGGGCCGCCGGTTTCTGTTTGTTGCGCGCGGCGGAGGCCTCGACCGCTTGCGCCGGGCCCCGTTGATACACCATATCGGAATAGCCGCCCGCATACTCCAGCCAGCGCCCCCCGCCGCCATTGGGGCTTTCAGGGGCAATGACGGAGGTGACGACCCTGTCGAGAAAATCCCGGTCATGGCTGACCAGCACGACCGTGCCGGGATAATCCGCCAGCATTTCCTGCAACAGATCCAAGGTCTCCAGATCCAGGTCATTGGTGGGTTCGTCCAGCAATAGCAGATTCGACGGCCGCGCCAGCGCCCGGGCCAGCATCACCCGGCCCCTCTCGCCCCCCGATAGGGCCGAAACCACGGTGCCGATCTGTTCCGGCTGAAACAGGAAATCCTTCATATAGCTGATCACGTGCTTGTTCTGGCCGGCCACGCTGACCCGGTCGCCGCTGCCCCCCGTCAGCGCCTCGGACAAGGTCGTGTTCGGCTCCAGACTTTCCCGGCGCTGGTCCAGGCTGGCCACGGCCAGATTGGCGCCCAGGCGGATCACGCCGTCATCGGGCGCCAGCACGCCGGTCAGCATGTTCAACAACGTGGTCTTGCCGGCACCGTTGGGGCCGACGATGCCAACCCGGTCGCCGCGCTGGATGCGGGTGGAGAAATCGGCGACGATGGCGGTGCCGTCATAGGCCTTTGAAATATCCTTGGCCTCCACCACCAGTTTGCCGGACAGGCCGCTTTCCGTCACCTCCAGCTTCACATTACCCGTGGGCCGGACCCGTTCGCGGCGTTGTTGGCGCAAACCGTGCAGATCGGCCAGGCGGCGCTGGTTGCGCTTGCGCCGGGCCGTGACGCCGTAGGTCAACCAATGTTCTTCGCGCACGATCTTGCGGTCCAGCTTGTGTTGTTCGTCTTCCTCCAATTGCAGGATCTCGTCGCGCCAGGCCTCGAATGCCGCGAAGCCACGGTTCAACAGGCGGGTCTCGCCCTGGCTCAACCACAGGGTGGCGCGGGATAGGTTGGAGAGAAATCGTCGGTCGTGGCTGACCATGACCAGCGCGGAACGCAAGCCCTTTAACTCACCCTCGAGCCATTCGATGGCGGGCAAGTCCAGATGGTTGGTGGGTTCGTCCAGCAACAGAATGTCGGGCTCGGGCGCCAGCACCCGGGCCAGGGCGGCGCGGCGGCTTTCCCCGCCTGAAAGATGGCCGGGGTCTTCATCACCGCGCAGGCCCAGTTGCTGCAACAGATAGTTGGCGCGGTAGGGGTCATCACCCGGCGCCAGGCCGGCTTCCACATAGGACAGTACATCCGTGAAACCCGACAGGTCGGGTTCTTGCGGCAGATAGCGCACGGTGACGCCGGGCTGGATGAATATCTCGCCGCTGTCCGCCTCGATCTGACCGGCGACAATCTTCATCAGGGTTGACTTGCCGGAGCCATTGCGCCCCACCAGGCACAGCCGGTCGCCCTGGGACACGGACATCTCCGCCCCCTGCAACAGGGGCGTACCGCCAAAGGTAAGATCAATGTCGCGTAAGATAAGAATGGGTGGGGCCATGGATAGGTCTTATAAAGAGCTAGAGCGGCCAGACAAGCCGCATTGAGAAAAGAATATGACGGCGCTTAAACAGGGAGAAAACATCATGGGTAGATTAGCTGGCAAACGGGCCGTGGTAACGGGCGCGGCCAGCGGCATTGGCCGGGCCAGCGCGCGCATCTTCGCCCGCGAGGGCGCCTCGGTGGTCGCCGTGGACCGGGCCGAGGAAGGTTTGGCCGAGACCGTGGCCCTGATCGCGGCGGTCGGCGGTACCGCAATGGCGGTAACGGCGGACGTGGGTGACGAGGAAGCGGTGGCCGGTTTCATCAACACCTGCGTCGAGACATATGGCGGGCTGGAAGCGATCTATGCCAACGCCGGGGTCTCGGGGGGCCGGGTCCCCTTGGCCGAGCAAACGGTGGCGCTTTGGCAGGATGTCCTAAGGGTCAATCTGATTGGGCCGTTTCTGTGCATCAAATACGCCGCCCCGATCATGGCGGCGGCCGGCAAGGGTTCCATCATTTGCACCGCTTCCGTCGCCGCACTGCGCGCAAACGCGGGCGGGCCGCCCTATGCCGCCTCGAAAGCCGGCGTCGTCTCCCTGGTGCAGACCACGGCCAACGAACTGTTCGGCTCCGGCGTGCGGGTCAATGCCATTTGCCCCGGCCTGATCGAAACCGGCATGACAAAGCCCACTTTCGACCGGGCCCGCGACCGCGGCACGGAAGGCAAGATCGGCCAGCTCAATCCAACCAGACGCAATGGCGAGCCCGAGGAGATCGCCAACATGGCCCTGTTCCTGGCCTCGGACGAGGCCTCCTACGTCAATGGCCAGGCCATAGCCGTCGACGGCGGCCTCTCCTCCACACACCCGTTCGTTCCCAGGGGCTAGAGCGTGTCGCGTCTAATCTGACCGCTACAGGATGAACTTCGATAAATCCGCGTTTTTGGCCAGATCGCCCATGTTGTCGCGGACGTAGGCCGCATCGATGGTCATCACTTCGCCGGGGCGGTCGGTGGCGGAGAAGCTGATTTCGTCCAGAATACGTTCCAATATGGTGTGCAGACGGCGGGCGCCGATGTTTTCCACGTTCTGGTTGACCTCCGCCGCCACGGCGGCAATCTCGTCGATGGCGTCGTCGGCGAATTCCAGGGTGACGCCTTCCGTCCCCAACAGGGCAACGTACTGCTTGATCAAGGAAAACTCCGGCTCCAACAGAATGCGTTTGAAATCTTTCGCGCCCAGGGCCGAGAGTTCGACCCGGATGGGCAGGCGGCCCTGCAATTCGGGCAGCAAATCCGACGGTTTGGCCAGATGGAAGGCGCCCGAGGCGATGAACAGCACATGGTCGGTCTTGATGGCGCCGTATTTGGTGGACACTGTGGTGCCTTCCAACAGGGGCAACAAATCCCGCTGCACGCCCTCGCGGCTGACATCACCGCCCGAACGTTCGGAGCGCGTGGTGACCTTGTCAATTTCGTCCAGGAAAACGATTCCGTTCTCCTCCACCGCCAACAAGGCATCGCGGACCAAGGCTTCCTCGTCCAGTAGTTTATCGGATTCCTCCCCCACCAGAACCGTGTAGGATTCTTCCACCGACAGTTTCCGCCGTTTGGTGCGGTCCGCGCCCAGGGCCTTGCCCAGCATGTCGTTGAGATTAAGCATGCCCATTTGCGCGCCGGGCATGCCCGGCACGTCAAAGGTAGGCATGCCGCCCGTTCCCGTATCGGCCAAATCCAGTTCTACCTCTTTTTCCGCCAGTTCGCCGCTGCGCAGTTTCTGCCGGAAGGCATCCCGGGTGCTCGCCGAGGCGGTATCGCCGACCAGGGCATCCAGAACCCGTTCCTCGGCCGCCAGTTCCGCCTTGGCCTGAACCGTCTCCCGGCGTTTTTCCCGCAGCATGGTCAAGGCGATTTCCACCAGATCACGGATGATCTGTTCCACATCCCGGCCCACATAACCGACTTCGGTAAATTTGGTGGCTTCAACCTTGACGAAGGGCGCATGGGCCAGACGGGCCAGGCGGCGGGCAATCTCGGTCTTGCCGACGCCCGTGGGGCCGATCATCAGGATGTTCTTGGGCATTACCTCTTCGCGCATGTTGCCTTCCAGTTTCATGCGCCGCCAGCGGTTGCGCAGGGCAATGGCCACGGCCCGCTTGGCATCGTTCTGACCGACGATATAGCGGTCCAATTCGGAGACAATCTCCCGGGGGCTGAATTCAGTCATGCTTTAGAGTTTCCACGGTGATATTTTCATTGGTGTAGACGCAGATACCGGCGGCGATACCCATGGCCTTGCGTGCGATGTCTTCGGCGCCCATGTCGTCCAGGTCGATCAGGGCCCGGGCCGCGGCCAGGGCGAAGGAGCCACCCGAACCAATGCCGATCAGGCCGTCCTCGGGCTCCAGCACATCGCCGGTGCCGGTCAGGACAAGCGAGGTGTCCGCGTCCGCCACCGCCATCATGGCCTCCAGCCGGCGCAGGTAACGATCCGTGCGCCAATCCTTGGCCATCTCCACCGCCGCCCGGGTCAGATTTCCGGGGTGCTGTTCCAGCTTGCCCTCCAGTCGTTCAAACAGCGTGAACGCATCCGCCGTGGCGCCGGCGAAACCGGCGATGATCTTGCCGCCCGACCCGAGGCGCCGTACCTTGCGGGCATTGGCCTTGATCACGGTCTGGCCCAGGCTGACCTGGCCGTCGCCCACCATGACCACGTCGTCGCCCTTGCGCACACACAATATGGTCGTGCCGTACCAGATATCCTCGTTCGAATGTCTCAAATTTTTCTTCCTCTTCCTGCGAACCCCTCATGTATGGCGATTTGCACGAAGTTTCAAGCGCCTACTGGCGAATGCCGTCCGGTCCTGGTATACCGCGCCTGCCAGTTGCCACGTACATTTATTGGGGAGCAGGGCCATGCGCCAGGCGAAGGTGGAACGAAACACAGCGGAAACGCAAATCTCGGTCGCGGTTAATCTCGACGGCACGGGCGTTTATGACGTCTCCACGGGGCTTGGATTTCTGGATCATATGCTGGAACAGTTCTCCCGCCACAGCCTGATGGATCTGACCGTCCAGACCAAGGGCGATCTGCATATTGACGGCCACCACACCACCGAGGATACGGGGCTGGCCATCGGCCAGGCAATCCGCGAGGCCTTGGGCGACCGGGCCGGCATCATGCGCTACGGCCATGCCCTGACGCCCATGGATGAAACCCTGACCCGCGTGGCACTGGATCTCTCCAACCGGCCCTATCTGATCTGGAAGGTCAAATTCAGCCGGCCGAAACTGGGTGAGATGGACACGGAGTTGTTTCGGGAATGGTTCCAGGCGCTTAGCCAGGCCGCCGGCATTACCTTGCACGTGGAAGCGCTGTATGGCGAGAATAACCATCACATGGTGGAAAGCTGTTTCAAGGGCCTGGCCACCAGCCTGCGCCAGGCGATGGAGATCGACCCGCGCAAGGCCGGCGCGGTCCCCTCCACCAAGGGCGTGCTGGGCGGCAGCTTGTAATCCGATGCGCCTTTACACCGTGCAATTCAGACCCGAGATGGGCGATGTAACGGCGCCGGACGTGGTCTTGATCAAGGAAGGGTTCTGCTGGCCGGCGCTGTTCGTGCCGCTGTTGTGGTTGCTCTACCGCCTGCAGTTTTGGGGCCTCGCGGCCTACCTTCTGGCGACGGGCCTGTTGTCGGTCCTGGTCACATTGACGGGCATGGATACACTGAGCGGGCTGTCGTTGTCCGTGGTGCTGTCTTTATTGGTCGGCGCCGTGGCCAATGACTGGCGTCGTTGGCGTCTTGGCGCCAAGGGCTACGAATTGGTCACCGTTGTCGCGGCCAGCGACTTGAGCCACGCCGAAGAAATATACTTTCGCCACGAGTGGCGCCAAGAAAATCAAGGCGGACCGGCGGTGGTGAAATCCACCATGCCCCCCGTCACGCC
>JAPYUH010000002.1:29326-34180 GCA_029936195.1 Alphaproteobacteria bacterium | reverse complement strand
GCCCCCCGTCACGCCAATGCCGGCCAGCCGCCTGACCCCCTTCGCCACGCCTTTCGACCCGGTCTAGGGGCTGTCATGCGCGTCGCCATCGTCGACTATGGCTCCGGCAACCTTTGCTCCGCCGAAAAGGCGTTCGAGAAGGCCGGTCGGGAGCATGCAACGAATGTTGCCGTCGTGGTAACGTCCGACGCCGACGTTGTGGCCAAGGCCGACCGTGTCGTCTTGCCGGGTGTTGGCGCTTTTGCTGACTGCCGGCGGGGCCTGGGCGCCGTCGACGGCATGGTGGATGCCTTGGCGGAGGTCGCGCTGGAGAAGGCCCGGCCGTTTCTGGGTATATGTGTCGGCATGCAATTGCTGGCCGAACGGGGCCTGGAATACGGCACCCATGACGGTCTGGGCTGGATTGGCGGCGAGGTGCGCGCGATCGAGACCGGCGATCCCCGCCGCAAGGTGCCACACATGGGCTGGAACGCCCTTGACGTCGCGGAAAGCCCGGCGAATTTGTTCGCCGGAATCGATGAGGGATCTTTTGTCTATTTCGTGCATTCCTATGGCTTCGTCCCAACCGATCCGGCCCATGTCATGGCCACGGTCGATTACGGCCCCACAATTGTCGCCGCGTTGGGCCGGGACAACATTGTCGGCACGCAGTTTCATCCCGAGAAGAGCCAAGGCGTGGGCCTGAACTTCATTGCCAACTTTCTTGCCTGGTCACCCTAGAATGAACCTTTATCCCGCCATTGATCTAAAAGACGGCAATTGCGTGCGCCTATTGCGCGGCGAAATGGATGCCGCGACCGTTTTCAACAATGATCCCGCCGCCCAGGCCCGCGGCTTTCAGGATGCCGGCTGCAAATGGCTGCATCTGGTGGACCTGAATGGCGCTATCGAGGGCCGGCCCGTCAACGGCGCGGCTGTCTCGGCGATTTTGGCGGCCGTGGATATCCCCGTGCAGTTGGGTGGCGGCATCAGAAACGAGGAGACGGCGCTGACCTGGCTGGAGGCCGGCATACACCGGGTCATCATCGGCACCATGGCGCTGCGCGAGCCGGACCTGGTGGCTGATCTGTGCCGCCGTCACCCTGGGAAAATTGCCATCGGCATCGACGGCCGGAACGGACGCGTCGCCGTGGAGGGCTGGGTGGAGCAATCCGAGATGCCGGTGATCGAGCTGGCCCGCCACTTCGAGGGGGCCGGTGCCGCGGCCATCATTTACACCGATATTGACCGCGACGGCGCCATGCAGGGCCACAACGTCGCCGCTACCGCCGCATTGGCCGACGGCTTGAGCACGCCGGTCATCGCCTCGGGCGGGGTGACAAATCTGGAAGATTTAACAGCATTGAAGGCGTCGGCGGCGATGGGCATCGATGGCGTCATCGTCGGCCGGGCGCTGTATGATGGCGCCTTTGACGTCGCGGAGGCCTTGGCTGCCCTATGTTGACGAAACGTATCATACCCTGCCTGGACGTGAAGGACGGCCGCGTCGTGAAGGGGGTTAATTTCGTCGATCTGGTGGACGCGGGCGATCCCGTGGAACAGGCCAAGATTTATGATGCGGCCGGGGCCGATGAACTGACCTTTCTTGATATCACGGCCTCTTCGGACAATCGGGAAACCATCTATGACGTGGTCCGGGCCACTGCGGAACATTGCTTCATGCCGCTCACGGTGGGCGGCGGCGTGCGGGTGGTTGAGGATGTGCGCCGGCTGCTGCTGTCGGGCGCCGACAAGGTCTCCATCAACACGGCGGCCGTGAACCGTCCGGAATTCGTTAGGGAGGCGGCGCAAAAATTTGGCGATCAATGCATTGTCGTCGCCATCGATGCGAAACGGGACGGCAGGGGCGGCTTCGAGGTCTTCACCCATGGCGGCCGCAATCCCACGGGTATCGAGGCGGTCGGCTGGGCCCGGCGCATGGCCGAATTGGGGGCGGGGGAAATCCTGCTCACGTCCATGGACCGGGACGGTACCAAATCAGGCTTCGACACGGAGCTGACCCGCGCCGTGGCCCATGCGGTCCCCGTGCCCGTGGTCGCCTCGGGCGGTGTCGGTACCCTTGCTCACATGGTGGACGGTATCACGATAGGCCATGCGGACGCGGTTCTAGCCGCCTCGATTTTTCATTTTGGCGTCTTTTCCATATTCGAAGTGAAACAGGCCATGCGGGCGGCGGGGCTGCCGGTGCGGATGCCAGTGGAACTTGGCGGGTAATATGGCGACCCTGTATCTGCTGCGCCATGGCAACGCCGGATTTGGCGGCCCGGAAACGGATGATCACGATCGCGCCCTCAACCCAGCCGGCAGGCGCGCCGGCCTGGCCATGGGACGCCACATTTCGCGCCAATTGGCCAACAGCGGCGCGGCTTTGGACCTTGTGCTCTGTTCAACGGCGGCGCGGACGCGGCAGACATGGGACTGTCTGGCCGCCTGTCTGGACGGCCCTGCCCCCATCAAATTCGAACCGCCGCTGTATCTGGCCAGCGCGGAAGCCTTGCATCAGCGTATCCGCGCCTTGCCCGACAGCACCAAAAGGGTGATGATAATCGGGCATAATCCGGGTCTGCACGAGGCGGCGCTGTTTTACAGCGGCGGGGGCGGGGATGTTGTGGTAAGTCAACTGCACCTGGAATTTCCACCCGCCGCACTGGTGGTTCTGCGGTTCGAACAGCCTTGGAGCGGCGTGGCCGGACAGGCTGGCGGATTGCGGGAATTCGTCACGCCAAGAGACCTCTAAACCAACGGAAGCGATCTCTCATGTCAGAGCCAGAAATAGCTGAACAGCGGCGGGGCAGCGAAATCCTCGACGATCTTTACGCGGTCATCGAACAACGCCGCGGTGCCGATCCCGCCGAATCCTGGACCGCCAAGCTGTTGGACAAGGGCGTGCCAAAGATCTGTCAGAAGTTAGGCGAGGAAGCGACGGAAACCGTGGTCGCCGCCCTGGCCGAAACCCACGAGGATCTGTTGGAGGAAAGCGCCGATCTGCTATACCATCTGCTCGTCCTCTGGGCCGCCAAGGGGGTAAATCCGGACGAAGTTTACGACGTACTGCGGCGCCGCCGCATTGCCACGGACATTAAGAAAAAGAAACAAAGAAAAAACCAGAAAAAATAGGTTCCGCCATGTACGATCAGACCAACATCTTCGCCAAAATTCTGCGCGGCGAAATTCCCTGCAAGAAAGTCCACGAAAACGATCACGCCCTGGCCTTCCATGACATCAGCCCGCAGATGCCCGTGCATGTTCTGGTCATTCCCAAGGGCCCCTACACCAACCTGGAAGAATTCAACGCCGGCGCCAGCCTGGAAGAGATGGGCGGTTTCATGCGCGCGGTTGCCGAAACCGCCAACCTGGTGGGCGCGGCGCAATCAGGTTACCGCCTGATCGCCAACAATGGCTCCGACGGGCACCAGGAAGTGCCGCATTTCCATGTCCATATCCTCGGCGGCCGGCCGATCATGGGCGGCATGATCAAGGCGCAGGATTAGGGGAACGTCTCCGATCCCCGGGCGATTTTTACCGGGCGGTTTCCATGCCGGCCTACAATAAATGCCCGGAGCGGTCCTTTTTCGTGCGCAAATAGAATTCGTTGTGCACATTGGAGGGGAACTTGTGCGTCACCCGATCGCTGACCGTGATGCCGCAGGCTTCCAGCCCGGCCACCTTGTCCGGGTTGTTGGTCAATAGGCGCACATCCGAGAAGCCCAACAGCCCCAGCATTTGCGCGGCGGGCAGAAAGACCCGTTCGTCGGCATCGAAGCCAAGGCGCAAATTGGCCTCGATGGTATCGAAGCCTTCCGCCTGCAGACTATAGGCCCGCAGCTTGTTCATCAGCCCAATGCCCCGGCCTTCCTGCGCCAGATACAGCAGAACACCATTGCCCTGTTCCGCCATCAGGGCAATGGCGCCGCGCAACTGCTCGCCGCAGTCGCATTTGAGCGAGCCCAACAGATCGCCGGTGAAGCATTCCGAATGCAGCCGTGTCAGCACGGGGCTGTGGCGGTCGGGGTCGCCGACAATGATGGCCAGATGTTCGATCCCGCCATCGGCCGGGCGAAAGGCCACCATGCGGCAGTTTTCCGCCCCCGCCAGGGGCACCGGCGCCTCCGCCACTTGTTTCAGGGTCAGGGCGGCGGAGGCCTCGTAATCGGCGATCTGCGCCGTTGTCACGGTTAGATATTGTTGTTCGGCGGTATAAAGATCGGTCTCGTCAATGATTGGCACCACCACGGCCGAGGGCAGCAACCGAGAGGCCTTGGCCAGTTGCACCGCCGCGATTTCCGTTTCGTGGGGGGGCCGGCGGTCCCGCCGAAAGGGCCCGCGCAGGGGTTGGGACAGGTCGGTGCTGCCATCGGCCAGGGTTTGCACCAGGCCAACATCAGTATCTTTATCCACCGGCAGCAGGATCACGCCGGTGCCGGTGGGTTTGATATGCAGGGCCCGGGCCCGGCTTTCCGTCAACACCAGGACGGCCGAATTTTGGCTGTCCATCCCACCCAGCGCCCCACCTTGCGCACCACCGAGCGCCCAATTGCACAGATCGGCCAGACTATCGGGGCTGGCCTGTTCCGCCGCCAGGGCCAGGGCATTATCGCCGTCATCGGATTCCAACAGCACCGGGCGGCCGCGCCGCATCTCGGCGATGGCCCGGTCGACGGCGATGACATTGTTATCCGTGGCGCGCATGATCGAGGGGGAACATATACCGTGCCGGCAAACCACACCAGCCGGATTGGCGACATCCTTGCCGGATTTATCTGGCCTGAGTGTGCCGGGGGTCCAGATGTTTTGGTGGCAACCGCAGCTGTTTTGTCGCCGCCATGGATGGCCGTTCGTTGACAACATCGAACC
>JAPYUH010000002.1:0-29226 GCA_029936195.1 Alphaproteobacteria bacterium | reverse complement strand
AACCGCAGCTGTTTTGTCGCCGCCATGGATGGCCGTTCGTTGACAACATCGAACCACGCGGCCAAGGATGGACAGTCATCACGCCACGCCGTTTCGCCGACCCGTTCCTGCAAATACCCCAATGCCACGGCCAAAGTAATAGTGCCGAGATTGATACCTTCAAGGTCGCCTGCCCGCGCCGCCGTCTCCAAGTGATCCAGAGTGCGGGACACCTTGGTTTCCTGACGGGCGGCCCAACCGGGCCAGCAATACTCATCCGGCCGTATCTGGATTTCTATCAATCGATTGACCGTTGCGTCCATCAAGCCCTGCGCCAGGGCCTGTAATTGCAAAACCCGCCAACGCTCCGGACCCAAATCAGGCAGCAACGCCGCCTCTGGAGCAAGCGATGTGAGGTATTCACAAATTAATGTAGAATCGATCAGCGTAGTGCCTTCGCGGCTGATCAAGGTCGGCATCTTGCCCAAGGGATTGTTACGGGAGACCTCTTCGTCACCATTACCAATCCAAACGTTGTCGATAGGCTTCACTCGCTCGATCTCATTGTCAAGCCCTGCCTCGATCGCAGTGACCACAACCTTGCGCACATAGGGGCTGGCTGGTCCGAAATAGAGTTTCATTGCAATTTCCTTCTATATCGCCAAATAGCCGCCGTCCACGGGCACCTCGATACCGGTGATGTAGGAGGCTTCATCGCTGGCCAGGAACAGGTTGGCGTGGGCCACTTCCTCCACCCCGCCTTCGCGGCCCATGGGGATGGCGGCAATCATCTGTTTCCGCACCGCCGGATCGGCGCTGAGCATGGAGGTGCGCATGGGCGGCATGATGCCCGGGTGCACGGAATTGACCCGGATGCCTTCCTTGGCGAATTGCACCGCCGCAGACTTGGTCGCCAGGCGCACCGCGCCCTTGGCCGCGTTGTAGCCCATATGCACATAGTCCTGCCCCACGAAGCCGGAGATCGACGAGGTGTTGACGATGGAACCGCGCCCGGCCTTTTGCATTACCGGAATGACCGCCCGCATGCCCAGGAACACGCCCTTGGCGTTGATATTCATTTGCTGGTCCCAGGTCTCGATATTCAGCCTGTCGGGATGGCTGCCGCTGACGCCCGCGTTGTTGATCAGAATATCGATCCGGCCAAAGGCGGCCAGGGTATCGGCCACGACGGCGTCCCAATCCGCTTCGCTGCTGACGTCGAGCTTTTGAAAGCGGGCGGTGCCGCCCGATGCGGTGATCTGGCCGACGATTTGGCCGCCTTCATCCGACAATAGGTCCGTGACCACGACCGATGCGCCTTCCCGGGCGAAAATCAGCGCCGTGGACGCCCCCATGCCAGATGCCGCGCCGGTAATGATTGCAACCTTGTTTTCCAATCGCATGTGGTTCCTCCTTTTCCATTTTGGTATTCTCGTGGATATCGCGCGGATTTCAAATGGGTTTCAAGGAATTTCCGCTGCCTGACGCAATCCGTGGATCATGGAACTTTTCAACAAATGCTCACGGGCCAGGGCCGGTGTGGCGGCGATTATCTGCATTTCAGCTAGAGAGCGGGCCCGGGCGGCGGGGTCTTTTTCGGTCATGCGTTTTCGGTTGCGGTCGGCCTGTTGCAGGATGGCGCTTTCCACCACGGGGCGCCGTTGCCGGGTGTATTGGTCCAAAAGAGCCTGATCGGCGCCGCGCCAGACCCGGGCCAGTTTGTCGGTCAGGTTAAAGGCGTCGTGAATGCCGCCGTTCAGGCCCATGCCGCCCGACGGGCTGGACAGATGCGCAGCATCGCCCACCAGCAAGACGCGGCCCCGTCGGAAATTTTTCACCAGGCGCTGATGCACCCGATAGGGCCGGCGGTCGACGATCTCGTAGCCGTCGGGATGCGGATGAATTTCGTTCAGTTGGGCCTGAACCCGGCTCTCGGCAATGGCCGCGTCGAAGGTCAGGTCGGGGTCGTAATACAGGCTGCAACGCCAGAAGTCCTTGAGCCGGAGCAGGGAGAAATTACCCTCCGGGCTCCAGCAGTAATTCACATTCGACAGACCCTCGATATGCTCTTCAAATGGATAGGAGGTGGAAACCAGCACCGTGGTTTCCGGGTAGGTCATGCCCTCGAAGGGGAAGTCCAGGGCCTGGCGCACGAAACTGCCCGCCCCATCGGCGCCGATAACGAAGCGCCCTTGGTAGGTTTCCCGTTCACCACCACGGTCAACCGTGACGGCGGCCCGGTCGTCCGCTTGTTGCAGATCAACCACGGGACAGTTGAAGTGAATTTCGACCAAGTCATTGCCGACCAGCCGGTCGGCCAGGATGCGGGCCAGCTTCGCCTGTTCGCATTGCAACCGGTAGGGATGGCCGGTGTCGTCCGCAATCACGGACAGATCAAATACCGCGTTCTCGCCGCCCGGATGCATGCGGATTTGCCAATTCGGACAGATCAGGCCTTGTTCGATCAACAGCGCCGAAATGCCGAAGGGCGCCAGCATATCGAGGGTGGGCGGATGAAAGGTGGAGGCACGCAAATCGTCGCTGATGTCGCCCTCGGCCTCGAACAGCAGAACGGGGATCTCATGTTCCGCCAGCAACATGGCCGTTACCAGTCCCACCGGACCGGCGCCAACAATTATCACTCCATCAAACAAAAATACCACCCCGGCGACTTGTTTCCGTCCCCAAACAATAGTCCAATACAAGTCGATGACAACGACCCGGCAAAAAACCGCCTACGGCGCCAAGGGCCTGATCGGCCTCCTGACGCCGCAGGCCAATACCACGGTAGAGCCCGAATTCGCCATTCTTTGCCCGGCCGACGTCGCCTTTATCACCGCCCGCATGGTCAGCAACAAAGACGGCATGGAAGCCCGTCTGCTGGACTATGCGGAGACCGTTGAGGCCACGTCGGCGCAATTCGCCAACGCCCCCATCAATGCCCTGGCAATGGGCGTGACCGGTCCGTCATACCTGATCGGACAGGCGGCGGAAGACGACCTGGTGGAACACATCGCGGGTGCGCGCGGCCTGCCCTTAATCACAACCGCAAGGGCCGTTTGCGATGCGCTCGCATTGCTGGAGGCCCGGTCCATTACGCTGCTGTCGCCCTATCCGGAAAGTCTGACCGCCAAGAGCGCCGAATACTGGGCCTCGCGCGGCTTCGCGGTCCATGAAATCGTGCAACTGCAAACCGATGGAGACAGTTTTCATCCGATCTATGCCATGCCCGCCGACGCCGCCACGGCGGCACTTGGGGCCGTCAAAAATAATGGTACGGATGCCATTGTCATGCTGGGAACGGGCATGCCGACACTGGCGCCCCTTGCCGCCTGCGCGGATTGGGATGGACCGCCGGTCCTCTCCAGCCTGTTCTGTCTGGCCTGGCGGGCCGTTGCCGCGGCCTCGGGCCGGGAACCGGATCGCGCCGACCTGGCGCGGTGGATGTCGGCCGCCCATTGGCGCCGGGCGCTGGCCGACTAGTTAAAATCCCTGACCAGGGCTTGGCGGGTCGCCTCCGGGAAAACGGCCATGTGGGCATATTCGGGGTGGTCGATGGCAGCCACGATGCGGGCGCCGGGGTCGCGGAAGGCCGCGATCTGAGCCGGCGTGAAGGGAAAATGCAAAAAATGGATCGATGAGGTCTTGCCATCCGCCCGGGTACGGTCGATGCCGTCTTCCATGTCCGCCACGCCTTGAATTTTCTCTCCGCCGACTTCCAGGCTGACCATATGTTCCACGCCGCCCATGCGGGCCAGTTGCCGTGTCCGGCGGTCGGGGTCGGTGATTTCAAACATCAGGGTGGCGACCAGTTCCGCGCCCTGGGGGATCAGCGGGTTGTAGGCGGACAGCTCATCGGCGAGCTGTGCCTCGCCGCCCTTTTCGATCCACAGCATTTCCTGGATCTGGGACAACATGGTCTCGCAATTCTCGAAATAAAACGCCGCCACGGGCCCGACCTCAAGGCGGCGGTGGCGTTTCAATTCGATCACGGCGCGGCGGCGCTGAGGACGCTCGGCGCCATAGATGTCCATGGGCGTGATGTCGTCGCGGTCAATGCTGCGTTTGGCGCTCAACCCTCTATCTCCTGCAATCCATAGGCATGCGCCAATAATAATATGGGATGGGCGGCGGTGCGGGGCACGTCCGGTTTTTCAGGTGGAGCCAGGCGTTCCATGCCCTGACGCAGATGGCTGGCGGCCAGGGGACATTCGGAAACAACCCAAGGCCTGTCCGCCTTCAGGGCCAGACGGGCGGCGGGCTTGCCGACCTTCAGGGCGACATCGAAATTCTGTTCCATGATGCCCCAGGCGCCCCCATGGCCGGAGCAACGCTCCACCACCGTGACATCCGTATCCGGGATCAGGCGCAACATCTCCGCCCCCTTGGCGCCCATGTTCTGGGCCCGGGCATGGCAGGCCAGGTGCAGGGTGACACCGCCTTCCAAGGTTGTCAGGCCATCCGCCAGGCCGTCCTCCTTGGCCAGGGCGACCATATATTCGGTAATGTCATAGGTGTTTTCGGACAGCCGGGCCACATCCTCGTTATCGGGCAGCAAAAGGGGCCATTCGAACTTCAGCATCAGGGCACAGGACGGCACCAGGGCGATCACCGCGTTGCCCCGGTCGATCCAGCCGGCCATTTCAGCGGCGATCTTCCGGGCGTTTTTGGCCACCTGTTCCAGGTTGCCCTGCTCCCACTGCGGCATGCCGCAGCAGGCTGGGTAGACTACTTGGCTCTCGACACCGTTTCGGGCCAGGACGGCACGGGCCGCCGTGCCCATGGCGGGTTCGTTGTAATTGGCGAAACAGGTGGCGTAGATCACCACCCCGCGGCCATGGCCCGGGGCGTTTGTGTTAACCGCCGGGCTGTCGGCGGCGCGGTCCATGAAAGTCTTGCCGTGGTACTTCGGCAGCGCGGCTTCGCGATGAATGCCGCCCACGTCCGCCAGTATATTGCGCATGCCGAAGTTGCTTTCGGCCGTTGCCCAATTGGCCAGGCCCGGCATCAGCCCGGCCCACTTGCCGTTGCGGTCGGTCATGGCCAACTGCGTCTCGCGGAAGCCATTCTCGCCGCGGGCCTGTTCGGCGGCCCGGTAACGCAGCATCAAATGGGGGAAGTCCAGGTCGAATTCATGCGGCGGCACATAGGGGCATTTGGTCATGAAGCACATGTCGCAAAAGGTGCAGGCATCGACCACGGATTTGAAACCTGCGGAATCCACGCTGTCCAGTTCGCCCGACGGGCTGTCGTCGATCAGATCGAACAGGCGGGGAAAGCTGTCGCACAGATTAAAGCAGCGCCGGCAGCCGTGGCAGATATCGAATACCCGGCGCAACTCGGCATCGATCTTGCCAGCGTCAAGAAAGTCCGGATCGGTCCAGGGTATGGGATGGCGGGTCGGCGCCTCGAGACTGCCTTCCTTACTCATCGCGGCCTACTTTCAGTTTTTTAGCGTGATACTGGAAAGAAAGAAGGGGGAGCCCATGCGGCACCCCCTTCTAGGTCATTGTCCGAAATGTTCTAGTCGTCGAGAGTATCGAGGGCCTTTTGGAAACGGCCGGCGTGGCTTTTCTCGGCCTTGGCCAGGGTCTCGAACCAATCGGCGATCTCGTCAAGACCTTCCTCGCGGGCGGTGCGGGTCATGCCGGGATACATATCCGTATATTCATGGGTCTCGCCGGCCACGGCCGCCTTCAAATTCAGGTTGGTGGGGCCAATCGGCTCCCCCGTTGCTGGATCACCGGTTTCTTCCAGGAATTCCAGATGGCCGTGGGCATGGCCGGTCTCGCCTTCCGCGGTGGAGCGGAAAACGGTGGCCACATCGTTGTAGCCTTCCACGTCGGCCTTTTGCGCAAAATACAGATAACGCCGGTTGGCCTGGCTTTCACCGGCAAATGCGTCTTTTAGGTTCTGTTCGGTTTTGGTTCCCTTGATCGACATATACTGACCTCCTTGTTGTCACGAATGGTTTGTTGATTCCGTTCTGTTGCCGGACTGAATATCCGGATCGAAAGTGTCTCCAGGCCCTTTATCCCTTGCCTATCCATATGGAAAAACCACGGCGCGCGTCAAGCAATTTTAGAATGATCCCAATTTATTCGGCGCCGCGCAGACGCACCACCACATCAACCCGGGACAGGGAGGTTCCGGCCGGCAGAATAGTTGGTGAAATATCATTGATTTGCTGGTTGATCCGATCATGAGGGATATCCGCGATTTTGCCGGTATCCTCGAAATAGAAATGGTGATGATCCGTAATATTGGTATCGAAGTATGACCGCGGCGTATCCACCATAACCTGACGCAACAGGCCCGCGTCGGTGAATTGATGCAAGGTATTGTATACCGTGGCCAGGGAGACCTTGATGCCGGCCATTTGGGCCCGTTCAAACAAGGTTTCCGCCGTCACATGCTGATTGCCATGTCCAAACAACAGGCGCGCCAGGGCCAGGCGCTGTCGTGTCGGGCGCAAGCCGACCGCGCGCATGTTTTCGACATTGGTAAGGTCAGTTTCCATATTCACCCCATATTCACTACCGTTGAAATTACGCCAAACCGAGTAAATAATTATGTGCTTTTAATCATAGTTCAAGGCGACGAGATAACAAGTTGATGTAACACAACAAAATTGACCCTCGCTTGATGTCCGGCGGCCCCGGGCGGACGACTGAGTGGGATTGTAGTGATTGGGTTTGTGGCGCGCGGAAATTCGGTTAGACTACATCATCTCAAGCGGCCCTATCCCGTCGGTACCTATGGAGATTATTGTAATGGCTGGAATGGTTTAACCGGTGTCTGATAGTTTTGAATTTAAAGCGAAATCCAGCTACGAACAGGCTGAGTTGTTGGAATGCGGCCAGGGCCGTCTGTTTGGTCCCGGCAATGCCCTGTTGCCCCTGCCGCCCATGCTGATGCTGGATCGCATCACTTCGATCACCACGGACGGCGGCGCCCACGGCAAGGGACAGGCGCAGGCCGAATTCCACATTACGCCTGATCTGTGGTTTTTCGAATGTCATTTCGCATCCGACCCAGTCATGCCCGGCTGCCTGATGCAGGATGCGCTGTGGCAGTTGTTGGGCTTTTTTGCCGGCTGGTGCGGCTTGCCGGGCAAGGGCCGGGCCATCAGTTGCGGCAAGATCAAGCTGTCGGAACAGGTTTTGCCGGACAATAAGCTACTAACCATCGAATTGGACATCAAAAGGGTGGTCAACCGGCGCCTGGTTCTGGCCGTGGCGGACGCGAAAGCCAAAATCGACGGTGCCCTGGCGTTGGAAGCCGAAGACTTGCGGGTCGCCTTGTTTTGATCATTATTGAGCGTCATTGTCCCACATCGGGAATTTGCAAGGAATTTCAAAGGGGTTTTCATGCGTAGAGTTGTGGTCACCGGACTGGGCATCATCTCCTCCATCGGCAATACCAAGGACGAGGTCGCCGCATCGCTGCGGGCGGGCCGTTCGGGTATCGTCGCCGAACCGGAATATGCGGATTACAAATTCCGCTCTCAGGTCGCGGGCACATTGAAGATCAACCTGGCGGACCATATCGACCGCAAGGCCTTGCGCTTCATGGGCGACGGCACGGCCTATAACTACCTGGCCATGCAACAGGCCCTTGCCGATTCCGGTCTGGAAGAGAGCGATATCTCCAACGAACGCACGGGCATCATCGTCGGCTCGGGCGGGCCGTCCACCTCGAACCAGGTTTGGGCGGCGGACACGGCGCGGGAGAAGGGCGCCAAGCGGATCGGCCCCTATATGGTTACCCGCTGCATGTCCTCCACCACATCGGCCGTGCTGGCGACCCAGTTCAAGATCAAGGGCCTGAATTATTCCATCGTCTCGGCCTGTTCCACCTCCGCCCACTGCATCGGTAACGCGGCGGAACAGATCCAGTTCGGCAAGCAGGATGTGATGTTTGCCGGCGGCGGCGAAGAGCTGCATTGGACCCTGTCGGTGCTGTTCGACGCCATGGGGGCGATGTCCTCGAAATTCAACGACACGCCGGAACGGGCCTCGCGGCCCTATGACGTGGACCGGGATGGTTTCGTCATCTCGGGTGGCGGCGGCCTGATCGTGCTGGAGGAGTTGGAACACGCCAAGGCGCGGGGCGCCAAGATCTATGCCGAATTGGCCGGCTATGGCGCCACCTCCGATGGCCATGACATGGTGCAGCCATCGGGCGACGGCGCCGTGCGCAGCATGCGCCAGGCCCTGGCCACGGCCGCCAAACCCATCGGCTACATCAATGCCCATGGCACCGGCACCCCGGTGGGCGACCCGCCGGAAATGGGCGCGGTACGCGAAGTGTTCGGCGACGACATGCCGCCCATCGCCTCGACCAAATCCCTGACCGGCCATGCCCAAGGGGCCGCCGGGGTGAACGAGGCGATCTATTCCCTGCTCATGATGGAGGGGGATTTCATCGCCGCCTCGGCCAATATCGAAAATCTCGATCCGGCCTTTGAAGGCGTTCCCGTGGCCCGCGATCTTGTGGAAAACGCCGGGCTGCAGTCGGTGATGTCCAACAGCTTCGGTTTTGGCGGCACCAACGCCACATTGATTTTTGACCGGTTTGAAGCATAGCGGCGGAGCACGACATGACGGACGGCGCGAAAACCGAACGGCCAAAAAACCAGTTGATGGCGGGCAAGCGCGGCCTGGTGCTGGGCATTGCCAATGATCATTCCATCGCCTACGGCATTGCCCGCGCCTTGCATGGCGCCGGCGCGGAACTGGCCCTGACCTACCAGGGCGAGAGTTTCCAAAAACGCGTTGCGCCCATCGCCCAAGCGCTGGATTGCGATTTGCTGATGCCCTGCGATGTGACCGATGCCGAAAGCCTGGATGCGCTGTTTGCCGCCATCAAGGAAAAGTGGGGCGACCAAGAGAACACACTGGATTTTCTGGTCCACGCCATCGCCTATTCCGACCGGGCGGAGTTAAGCGGCCGGTACCTGGACACCAGCCGGGAGAATTTTGTTCAGACCCTCAACATTTCCTGCTTTTCCTTTACCGATCTGGTGCGCCGCGCCTCTGAATTGATGCCCCAGGGCGGCGCCATGGTGACCATGAGCTTCCTGGGCGCCCATCGGGTGATGCCGTCCTACAACGTCATGGGCGTGGCCAAGGCGGCCCTGGAAACCTCGGTGCGGTACCTGGCCGAGGATCTGGGCAAGGACAAAATCAGGGTCAACGCCATCTCCGCCGGCCCCATGCGCACCCTGGCGGGCGCCGTCATCGCTGATGGCCGCTATGTGCATAAATATGCCAGCGAACATGCCCCTTTGCCCAATGGCCTGGATCTGGCGGCGGTGGGCAATGCTGGGCTGTACCTGCTGTCGGATCTGTCCAGCGCCGTCACCGGCGAGGTCATGAACGCCGACAAAGGTTTCAGCCTGATCGGCATACCACGTCCCGCGCCCAACGACGGTTGAGCAATCATGGCTGACGGTCGGTCCAAAGACGGTTGGCGGGAGACTGATTCAGAAACCTTCATCGATTGGGGCCAATATTTCGTGCCCCACCGGGCCAGGCAAATTCAGATTATCCGGGACATGACGCCCGCCGCCGTGCCAGGCGATGGCTATGTGGAACTATGTTGCGGCGAGGGCAGGTTAAGCGCGGCATTACTGGCGGCCCAACCCAACGCGCGGATGCTGGCTTTTGATGGCTCCGAGACCATGCGGGAGACGACGGTGGCGCTGCTGGCGCAGTTTGGTGGCCGGGCCGAAGTTGCGGCGTTCGATTTACTCAGCACCGATTGGCGGCAACTGCCGATTGCGCCCCTGGCAATCGTGTCGTCACTGGCCATCCACCATCTGGATGGGCCGCAAAAACAGACATTGTTTGCGGATCTGTACCGGTCCCTGAAACCGGGCGGGCGTTTGATCATCGCTGATCTGGTGGAATGCCAGTCCCGGGCGGCGAATGGGATTGCTGCCTGGTGTTGGGACGAGGCGACCAAGGAGGCCTCGCCGGGCCACGACGGGCCCGACGATCCTTATGCGATATTCGTCGCGGAGAACTGGAACTATTATTCCGATCCCGAACCTGATCCCATTGATAAACCGTCGCCCCTTTTGGCCCAGCTGCAATGGTTGCAGGGTGCTGGCTTTGTCGAGGTGGACGTCCATTGGCTGCTGGCGGGGCACGCGATTTTCAGCGGCCGGAAGGAGGCCTGATGCGCTTCATTTTTCTGTTTTTGATTTTCATCGCCGGTGCCGCCCAAGCGCAAACACCGGCGCAGACACAAACTCAATATGGCGCCATCATTTCCGGCAAGGACCGCCATCATCCTATCTTCGCCCCTAACGGCATGGTCGCCTCTCAAGAAGCCCGCGCCACCAATGTAGGGGTTGGGATATTGCGTCAAGGAGGCAATGCCGTTGATGCCGCCGTGGCCGTGGGCTTCACCCTTGCCGTGACCCTGCCCCGGGCGGGCAACCTGGGCGGCGGCGGTTTCATGGTGATCCACCACGCCGGCAGCGGCGAGACCCTGGCCTTGGATTATCGCGAGAAAGCACCTGCCGCCGCCGCGCGTGATCTGTTCCTGGACAAGGCGGGCAATGTGGACAAGGCCAAGGCGCGGTTTTCCCACGCCTCGGTCGGGGTGCCGGGCACGGTCGCGGGGATGATTGAGGCCCATCGCCGCTATGGCAGCCTGCCCTTGGCCACGGTCATGGCGCCGGCCATCGCCCTGGCCAGGGATGGCCTCGTGGTCAGCCAGGGCCTGGCAAAAAATTTGCAAAAACGGCAAAAGCGCCTTGGCAAATGGCCGTCCAGCGCAAGAATTTTCTTCAAGCCTGACGGCGGCCACTATCAGCCCGGCGAAACCCTGGTGCAGGCGGACCTTGCGGCCAGCCTGGAACGCATCGCCGGTACCGCCGGCAAGGATTTCTATACGGGCGAAACCGCACGGGCGATTGCCGCCGAAATGGCCGCCAACGGCGGCCTGATCACCCCCGCCGACCTGACCGCCTACCGGGCGGTCTGGCGCCAGCCGGCGATGGGGCGCTATCGCGGATACCAAATTGCGTCCATGCCGCCGCCATCATCGGGTGGGGTGCATCTGATCCAGATGCTGAATATTCTGGAGCGCTACCCCCTGGCACAATATGGCCACAACGGAGCCGACAGCCTGCATCTCATGGTGGAGGCCATGAAGCTGGCCTATGCGGACCGGGCGCGGCATCTTGGCGATCCTGATTTCTGGGCCGTCCCCATCAAGGGCCTGACATCAAAAGCCTACGCCGATCATCTGGCCGGCCGGATCGATCCCTTTCGCGCCCGGCCTTCGAAAGAGATCGATCATGGCAACCCAGCGCCGTACGAGAGTAACGAAACCACGCATTTTTCCGTGATGGACGGCCAGGGCAACGTGGTCAGCAATACCTATACTTTGAATTTCAGTTTCGGCACGGGCATCGTGGCGGCGGGTACGGGCATTCTGTTGAACAACGAAATGGATGATTTCTCCGCCAAGCCCGGCGCCTCGAACGCCTATGGCCTGATCGGTGGCGAGGCGAACGCCATTCAGGGCGGCAAGCGGCCGCTCAGTTCCATGACGCCGACCATTGTTTTCAAGAATGGCCAGCCCCTTCTGGCCACGGGCACGCCGGGGGGCAGCCGCATCATCACCATGGTGTTGCAGGTTCTGGTGAACGTCATCGATCACAAAATGAACATCGCCGAGGCCACCGCCGCCGCCCGCATCCATCACCAATGGCTGCCCGACAAGCTGTTCGTGGAGGGCGGCCTGAGCCCCGACACCCTGGCCATCCTGCGCCAGCGGGGCCACATCGTCACGCCATCGCGGGCGGCGGGCAGCATGCAGTCCGTCATGCGGGCGCCAAGGGGTGCCGGCTTCCTGGGCGCCTCCGACAGCCGGAGTTTGGGGGCATTGACGGCGGGGTATTAGAGCTCCCTCCTCATTCGCCCGGCCGGATGATGGTCTTGCCCACGATGACACGGTCGATCAATTCCTGGATGGAAGGTGCGATTTGGTCCAAGGGGCGGGCGGCGTGGATGACCGGGGTCAGGGCCTTGGTATCGACCATGTCCAGCACCGCGACCTGTTCCTCCATGGTCCAACCGTTGGAGCCGATGATGTTTTGTTCGTAGGTCCAGATATAGCGGATGTCAGTCGGCGGGGCGTAGCCGGCCGTGGCGCCGCAGGTCAGCATGCGGCCGTCGGGCTTCAGGCAGCGCAGGGATTGCGCCCAGGTCTCGCCGCCAATGTAGTTGATGATGACGTCGGCGCCACCGCCACTATCGCCGGTCAGGCCCATGCGCGGCTTGCCGGCAATGGCGTGGCAGGCCTTGACCAGATCCTCCCTTGAGGTATCGATCACGTGATCGGCGCCCAGCTCCCGCAGTTTGTCCAGTTTCCATTTCGCGCTGCCAGTGACGATGACCTTCGCGCCCGCCGCCTTGGCCAGTTGCACGCAACAGGTGCCCACGCCGCCCGTCGCGCCCAGGATCAACACCGTATCGGCGGCGCCGACCTTGCCCCGTGTCAGCATCATGCGGTAGGCGGTACCATAGGCGATGGGCAGCGCGGCGGCATCATCGTCGCTGACCCCGTCGGGCGTGCGGATCAAATGAGTGGCGGGGATGCGCGTGTATTCGGATGCGGCGCCCAGGCGGGTTTCCCCGGTCATGCCCTCGCCCGGTACGAAGGGATGCGGGCAGACCCGGTCGCCGACGGTCCAGCCTTTCACATCACCGCCCAGTTCCACAATCTCGCCGGCGAAATCGCCGCCCGGGATCATGGGAAAGGGCGTGGGCAAACCCGTGGTGCCGCCCAGGATCATGGGATCGAACCCGTTGAGAGAGACCGCATTGACCTTGATGACAACATCCGCCGGACCACATTCGGGATCGGGGAAGTCGCCAATGGAAATTTTGTCCACGCCGCCGTGTTCGGTAAAGATCGCCGCTCTCATAACCAACTCCTCAACGTATTAGATTTTCCGATTGCAGCAGGGAATAAATGCCGCCCGCTTGCAGGATCGCCAACAATTGTGCCGGCATGGGGACACCATCAAGGGTCTTGCCCGATGCCGGGTTTGCAATACGCGCCGCTTCGAAGGAAATCTCGGCACGATCGCCTTCCTTGAACAACGCCGTGACACCCGGCGCTTCCAGGGCGGGGAAGGCGAAGTTGATGGCATTGCGGTAGAACAGGCCATTGATGGAGTCCGCCAATAGACAGGCCAGCCCAAGGTTCTTCAACGATCGCGCCGCCGGGCGGGAGGAACCGACGCCGAAATTTCGCCCCGCCACCAGGATATCGCCCTGCCCCACATCCCCAGACCAGCCCGGCCGGTTGGCGGAGAACACCCAGGCCGGCTGCTGTTCCACCGGCAGGTAATAGGCTTGGATCGGCAGAATCAGATCGGTATTGATGTCATCGCCGACCACCCAGACCCGTCCGGATATCTGATCGTTAAAAAGATCGTTCATGTGAAATAATCCATGGGCGAGGCAATGACGCCGGCAATGGCGGAGGCCGCGACGGTGGCCGGCGAGGCCATGTAAATCCTTGCCGCCGCATCGCCCATGCGGCCCTTGAAATTCCGGGTTGAGGCGGTGATGCAGATTTCGCCGGGGCCCAGCAGCCCCATGCTGCCGCCGCCGCAAGCCCCGCAGGTGGCATTGGTGACGACGCCCCCCGCCTCGACAATAGTCTGGATATATCCCTCGGCCATTGCCGCGCGATAGATACTCTGGGTTGCCGGCGTGACCACCAGGCGGGTGCCATCCGCCACCCGCCGTCCCGCCAGAACCCGCGCCGCGACCGCCAGATCATCCAGGGTGCCGTTGGCGCAAGAGCCGATGAAGGCCTGGTCGATATCCGTGCCGGCCACATCTCCGACCGCCCGGGCGTTGTTCAGGACGGCATCGGGCAAGGCCACCAGCGGTTCGATTAGGTTCAAATCGATCACTCGCTTGTCGGCATAATCCGCGTTGGTATCGGGCCAAACCGGCTCGAACGGCGCATCGGTTCGCGCCTGCACATGGTCGATCATGATTTGATCGGGCTCGAATGTGGCGAATTCCACGCTCAGCTCCGCGCTCATGGTGGAAATCGTCCGCCGGGCGTTCATGGACAGGCCGGCCAGGGCGGGTCCGCCGTATTCCACGTTCATGGTGGCATGGTCGCCATGGGTATTGGCCAGATGCAGGAAGACGTCCTTGGCCGAGACGCCGGGGCGCAACGCGCCGCACAAATCATATCGGATGGTTTCACCGACCCGAAACCAGGTTTCGCCCTTGGCCACGGCGTAGGTCATGTCCGGCGCGCCGACGCCGCGGGCGGCCAGATTGAACACGCCGGCGCTGCAGGTGTGCGAGTCGCTGCACAGCAATACCGTGCCCGGCAGGCCATAACCGTGGTCCGCCACCAGGGCGTGGGAAATACCCTGATGGAAACCGATGTCATGAAAGCGTTCGATGCCGAACTGCTTTACAAAGGCGCGGCCGGTCTGATGCGCCTTGGCGCTGAGTACATGGGAGGCGGGCGCCCGGTGATCGAAGACCACGACGATCTTCGCCGGATCGTACACATGGAGAATTTCCCGCCAGCTCGTCTCCATGAAATTATTGTCGAACAGGATGGCGGTCTCTACTTTCGTGGTGACGATATCGCCCGGCCGGACCCGCGCGAGGCCGCTGTTGCGGGCCAGAATTTTCTCGATCGCCGTCATGCCCATGATCAAATACCCCCGCCCGGCCGCAGAAATCGGCCTAAATCAAAATCCGTGCCGGTGGCGCCGATTTGGCCCGCATCATCGGCCGCATGGTCTGCCGCATAGTCCACCGAGTAGTCGACGAGGGCCCGGGTCGAGGCCTTGAAGGCGCCGGTGGCATTGGCCACCATGCGCACCCCGAGGCGCTCCAGATCCGCCAGGCCCAGCATGGGCGAGACGCCGGTACGGTTGTAACTGATGGGGACATCGGTCGCGGCGACCATGGCCCCGATCTCCTCCACGGAGACCAAGCCTTCCGGGAAGATGATATCGGCGCCCGCATCCGTGAAGGCCCGGGCCCGGTCCAGCGATTCTTGAAAGCTGCCGCCCAGAGCGCCCCGGCCGTCGGTGCGGGCCATGATGACGAAATCTTCATCCAGCTCGCGGCGCACCTTGTCGGCGGCGCGGATTTTTGCCGCGCCCTCGGCGATGGAGATCAACCGCTTGCCGGCAACATGGCCGCAGCGTTTGGGATCAACTTGGTCTTCGATGAACAGACCGCCCGCACCCGCCTTGATAACTTCATCCACCGTACGCATGACGTTGTCGACGCCGCCATAGCCGGTGTCCGCGTCCACCATCACGGGGATATCAACCGCATTACAGATATAGCGGCACATCCGCACGGTCTCGCTCATGGTGATCAGGCCCACGTCCGGTTGACCCAGCAGGGAGACGGAGACCGCATACCCGGACATGCCAATGGCCTCGAACCCCGCCGCCGCCGCCATACGGGCGGACAGGGCATCGTGGCAGCCGGGGCGGATGAAGATCTTGTCCCGCCGCACCAGCCGGCGCATGGCGGTGGAAGCTTTCAACTTGCTCATGGCTTGTAGCCCAGGGAGTTCTCGTACCGGTTCACCACGTCTTCCTCTGGCAGGAATCTCTCCTCCAGTTCCCGAATGGCCGGGAAGCCGACGAATTCATGCATATTACCGGTCGGGTGCTGTTTCACCTGGTCGAGAAAGCGCAGGACGTAGTCCACATCCTCCGCCGCGAAACCTTGCAGATAATCCCACATGGCCCCGGCTGACCGTTGCAGGGCCTGGTCCCCATGGGACAGAATGGCCATGCCCAACGCCGGCAATCGGGCGCCCTCCCCGCGATCAAGAACCAGGGGCGCAGCGACTGACCTCCCCATTTGGGCAATCTCGTCGTCCCCGCTTGGGCCACGGGGGTAAATCAAATCGGCCCCCGCCGCCACATAAGCCTTGGCGCGGTGAACCATGGTCTCAACCGTCTGCTCATCCCCGCCCTGGCCGTCCAGTCGGGCAATGATCAGAAAATCGGGATCCAATTCATCGCGCACATGGACACAGGCGGCGATTTTACCCGCTGCTTCCTCGACAGGGATGGCCTCGCCCAGCCCATCGTGATCCCCCATATGCATCCCGGCGGCGCCCGCCTGGATGAACATTTCGGCCGCGCGCATGGCATTGATGGCATTGCCGTGGCCCCGGCCCGCATCCACCAAAAGCGGCGTTTGCACGGCGGCGGTGATATAACGCGCCGTCGCCGCCATCTCGTCCAGGGTGACCAAGCCCCGGGCGGCCGTGCCCAGCAAGCTGGCCGCCACGGAATATTCCGACAGCGACATAACCGGGTAACCCCCATCCGCGATGATCCTGGCGCTCATTGCGTTGAAGGCCCCTGGCATCCGCAATGTTCGCGGTTCAGCCAGGCGTTCCCGCAGCAGGATGGACATGGATTTTCGCATCTTGTTTATGCTCCAGACGGCAATCGTTCCAATTTGTCAAAAATCAAACCGCGACACAACCGGACCAATGCGTGACCCGGTCGGGCGAAGGCCTTATGGTGCACGCCGGAGGAAACAAAAAATATGGCGTTCAAGGCATTATTATTCGACGTCTTCGGCACCGTGGTGGACTGGCGAAGCAGCATCATTGCCGAAGGCGAGGCCTTTGGCCGCGACCACGGCAGTGGCGATGGGTTGAATATCGACTGGGCCATCTTCGCGGATGCGTGGCGAGCCAAGTATCAGCCGGCCATGCGGCAAGTGCGCGAAGGCCAACGGGGATGGGTCAAGCTGGATGATCTGCATCATGAAAATTTGCTGGAATTGCTGGAAGAATTCTCCATCTCCGGACTGTCGGGGGACGAGATCGACCATTGGAACAAGGTCTGGCACCGCCTGAACCCCTGGCCCGACACGGTCGCCGGGCTGACCCGGCTAAAGGCCGGGTTCGTCCTGGCAACGCTATCAAACGGTAATGTGGCGCTGTTGGTCAACATGGCGAAGCATGCCGGCCTGCCCTGGGATGCGGTTCTGGGCGCGGAAGTTGCCGGCCATTATAAGCCACAGCCGGAGGCCTATTTGAAGACCGCCGCCTTCCTGGGCCTGGCGCCCGGGGAATGCCTGATGGTGGCGGCCCACAACGGCGATCTGGTGGCCGCAAGCGCCTGCGGCCTGGGCACGGCCTTTGTCCGCCGGTCGACGGAGTACGGGCCGGGGCAGACCACCGATCAAGACGCCGAGAATGAATATGATTTAGTGGCTGATAGTTTTTCGCATCTTGCCGATCAATTAGGCTGTTAATTGGCATTCGTTCGAGGCGCATAAACTGAATCAGAACACTTTATCCGGCGATGGAATCTCGCCGTTTCGGCGGGGCGTCATACTGTTTACGCTGACTTCGACCGTTGCGTTGTACGCGTTGACCATAACCATCGCCAATGTCTCCCTGCCCCAGATGCAGGGCGCCCTGTCCGCCACCCAGGATCAAATCGCCCTGGTGATAACCTTCAACATTGTCGCCACCGCCGTGGCCACGCCCATGACCGGCTGGCTGGTGGCACGGTTTGGTCAGCGCCGCCTGCTGTTGTTCTCGGTGGCCGCTTTTACGCTGTCCACATTGGCCTGCGGCCTGGCCGGATCATTGGAAATGCTGGTGTTTTTCCGGGTCCTCCAGGGCTTGAGCGGCGCCCCCCTGGCACCCACGGCGCAAGCCATCGTTCTGGCCTCCTACCCGCAAAGCAAGCATGGAACGGCGACGGCGATATTTGGCATCGGCGTGGTCATCGGGCCGCTGATCGCCCCCACCATTGGCGGTTATTTGAGTGAGGAATACAGCTGGCGCTGGGTGTTCTTCATGATCGTGCCGTTTGGCGTGGCCTCCTTCCTCGGCTGCTGGGCGTTCGTCGTCGATGGCATCCGGGGGGCCCGCATTCGTTTGGATTGGACCGGTTTCATTGCCCTGTCCGTCGCCATTGCCTGTTTCCAACTGCTCCTGGACCGGGGCGAGCGCAACAGCTGGCTGGAATCGACGGAAATCGTGTTGGAAATCTGCGCTGCCGCTCTGTGTTTCTATATCTTTGTCGTCCATACCTTCACCACACAGAAACCCTTTCTGAACCCGGCGTTGTTCCTGGACCGGAACTTTGTCCTGGGGATGTCTCTGACCCTGGTCTTCGGATTACTGAACTTCACGCCAATGACCTTGCTGCCGGGCCTGCTGCAAAACCTGCGCGGATATCCCGACGGCATCATCGGCTTGCTGTTGGGGGTGCGTGGCCTGGGCACGTTACTGGGCTTTGCCTGCCTGTATTTCGGCAACAAGTATGATGCCCGCATCTGGTTGTTGCTGGGTTTCTTCCTGCAAGGCGCCTCAGGCTGGATGATGGCCCAGTTCGACATCAACGTCACCACTTGGGATGTCGCTTATGCCTCCTTTCTGCAAGGTCTGGGTACCGGCTTCCTATGGGTGCCGCTGACCCTGGTGACCTTCAACACCCTGCCGCAACGGCTGTTTCCGGAAGGTTCTTCGATCTTTCATCTGCTGCGCAATATCGGCTCTTCGGTGCATATTTCGATCTCGGTTGCGTTGGTCCTGCACAGTTCCAAAATCAACTACGGCCATTTGGTGGAATCCGTTACACCCTATGCCAAGGCCTGGAAATTGCCCTCGAGCGGGGCGGCCTGGGACTTGGAATCCGTACAGACCCTCGCCCGCATCGGTGGCGAAGTTCAACGCCAGGGCCTGATGATCGGTTACATCAACGCCTTCTATTTCTATACCCTAACCGCCGTGGCGGCATTGCCCTTGATCATGTTGGTCCGCATGAAAAAGATGCCGCCCTAATACCAAGGTATTAAAGCCGGTAGACCGCCAAGGCCTCCCTCCGGCCCCTGATATGTTGCGGCCCCAGATCATCCGCACCGGCGATCCCGGCGGCATCGTGTGTTGCCCGGGAGAGCAGAATTGTCACCGCCGATTTGGGGTCGCCCAGGGCATGGCCCAGCTGTTCCAGCCGATGGGCGATATTCACGCTGTCGCCGACGATGGTATAATTCATGCGTTGGGGCGCGCCAATATTGCCGACAATGACCGGACCCGTGTGAATGCCGACGCGCAACCGCAGGGGTGTGCCTGGCTTGGTTTTATTGCCGTCTTCCACCGCCGCACGAATCGCCAGGGCGGTGCGGCAGGCGCGTGCCGCATGATCGGGCTGTTCCTCTGGCGCGCCCCAAAAGGCCATGACGCTGTCGCCGATGAATTTATCGATGGTGCCGCCCTCGGCCTCGATACAACCGCCCACTTGGGCAAAATGTTCGTTCAGCAATGCCGCCGTTTCCGCCACCGCCATATTCTCCGAGGCGGCGGTGAAATCGACGATATTGGTGAACAGCACCGTCAACTCCCGCTGTTCGGAGCGCTCCAACACCCCCTCGCCCTGGCGCATCAATCGACGCACCAGGCTGCGCGGCACATAGGTCTCGAACCAACGCAAGGAGGTGATCATATTGTTGAAGGCCAGGCCCGCGTCATCCATCTCCTTGATGCGGCTGGCGGGCAGGGGACTGTAATTATCCAGGGAAAGGTCACGCACATTGCCGGCCGCCCGGGCCAGCGCCTTCAACGGCTGGCTGATGTGGCGGCTGAGAAGCCAGGCCAGCACCAAAGACAGCAACAAGGCCACCAGACCGGCGATGGAGGCCGCCATGACCCGGTTAAATTCAGCCTCCACCGCATCGTCGCGGAAATAGACCCCGATCTCCCATGGCACCACGCCGAACCAGTTCAGGCGCCGGGCCACCAGTGGGTAGGCCTGGCCATCCGCCGTGCCGACAATTTGCACGCCCATTTCCCGGCTCATCCGGCCGCCGTAATCTTGGCCCAGGTTCGGATTGACATAGGCCGCAAGAATGGGATCGCCGAAATCCTTGACCAGGGGCAAGGGCTGTTCCGGGCTGGCGTTGTTATAACCCTTGGCCAGACGCCGGTGCGCCAGAACAAAACGCTGGTCGTATAGGACAAAAGCCTCGCCATCCATGGCCAGGGTCTCGGCCGCCAGCATTGCGGAAAGCTGCGAGATCGTGACCGAGGCGACCAGAATACCGGCGAAACGGCCGTCAATGCGAATGGCCTTGCGCACGTTCAGAACGGTCCGGGTGTCATCCGGCGCGCGCAAGACACGTCCCCAATGGACCCGGTGTCGGGACTTCGCCGTCTCGAACTGGCGCAATATTTCTGGCGATTGACCATAGGCCACGGCCCTGACCTGGGTATTTTCATCACCCCGAATGACGAGAATTCCGTTGGCAGCTTCATTCAGGAATATCAACGCGCCTACTTGGGGCAGGCCGGCCAGGGCCGATGACAGGGCCTGGGCCAGATCATCGCCCTCCAGTTTGATCTGCCCGGCCTCGATTCGCGAACCCAGATAGGCCACCGCGGCCTCCGCCGGGGTCAGGCGTTGTTCGATGGCCGATTGCACATCATCCAATACGGCTTCGGCCAGCTTGCGGGTCAGGGATACGGTATTTTCCCGCGCACTCCATAGTCCCAACATCAGAACGACAAAGACGGCGGCCAGGACCAGACCGCCAAAGCCAAGCATCAGGGCCGTCCGCATGCCAAAGCGAAGCCGGCTCCCGGAATCTTGCCCGGGTTCCATTTTGTGTTGCCACATGACAGCCAATGTGAAGCGTTCCCAAGGCTACGTCCAGTGTGTTTGAAGTTGTAGAGAAGGGGAGAGGCATACACGCGGATAACAGTTTATTGATTCTCTGGGGGCGAAATTTTGCTACAAAAGCAGTGCGAGTGTTTGGGTTGTTTGGATGCAGCCTTTGCATAGTGTGGGGGGAAATGTCAGTACAGTTGAAGCGATTGCTTGTCGTGGATGATGAACCGGATTTCGCAGATTTCGTAAAACGTACCGCGGAAGGCATCGGTTATGAAGTCACGGCCTTGTCCGATCCAAACCTCTTCAAGGACGCATATCAGAAAACCGATCCGGACGTGGTCGTGTTGGATATGGTGATGCCGGACATCGAAGGCATCGAATTGGTGCAATGGCTGGCCGAACAGGGCTGCGAGGCGCGAATTCTGGTGGTTACCGGATACAATCCCTATTACGGCAAGATGGCTCTTGGCCTCGGTGAAGTTCGCGGCCTGAAGGTTGAAACCCACCAAAAACCTATCTCCCTCGCGACCCTCCGCGAAGCGCTCTCTTAGACCTCTCCAATTCACAAGCCCCGCGTTGCGGCCCGCCCTTCGACAGCCTATTCTAGGGCAAAGGTGTCAGCCAGCAATTTTCGAGGAGATTTCGTTGTGAGCCAAGTATTGGACGGTGTGCGGGTTTTGGATTTCGGGCGTTATATCGCGGGGCCCGTGTGCGGTATGATGTTGGCCGATCTGGGCGCGGAAGTGATTCGGGTCGAGAAAATCAATGGCAGCGAGGACCGTTATACCGCGCCGGTGGGTTCGGGTGGGCCGAATGAGGAGAGTGTCGGTTCCTCCTTCATGCATATAAACCGCAACAAGCTGGGCCTGACCCTGAACCCCATGAAGCCCGAAGGGCGGGAGATTGTGAAAAAACTGGTGGCCACGGCGGATGTGGTCATCGCTAATCTGCCGACCGAGACCCTTGCCGCCATGGGCCTGGACTATGAAACCCTGTGCGAAAGCAAAAAGGACATCATCCTGACCACCGTGTCGGCCTTTGGCTCGGTGGGGCCGTACAAGGACCGGGTCGGCTTTGACGGCGTCGCGGCCGCCATGTCCGGCATGATGCATCTGTCGGGTCATGCGGACGAGCCCATGAAGGCGCATACCCCGTGGGTTGATTTCGGAACTGCCTCGGCCGCCGTCATCGGCACCTTGGCGGCACTGCTGCACCGGCGCGCGAGCGGCGAAGGGCAACGGGTGGAAGGCAGCCTGTTATCGACCGCGTTGCTGTTCAACAATGGCTCTCTCATCGAACAGGCACTCATCAAACCCGACCGCGTCGGCAGTGGCAACCGTGGGCAGACCTCCGCCCCCTCCGATGCCTTCAAATGCAAGAATGACGAATGGCTCCTTGTTCAGGTCGTCGGCCAGCCTTTGTACGAACGCTGGGCCGGGCTGATGGGCGATGATTATTGGGTCAAGGACCCCAAGTTCAAGGATGATTTGGCCCGGGGCGACAATAGCAAGGAAATCTCCGCCCGCATGCAGGAATGGTGCGCCGAGCGCAGCCGCGAGGAAGCCATCGCCATCCTGGCCGAAACCCGCATCCCCTGCGGCCATATCTACAAACCGGCCGATACCCTGACCGACCCCCAGGTTCAGGGCAGCGGTTATTTGCAGGACGTGGAATACCCCGGCACTCCGGCTCCGGCGCCGGTATCCAAGCTGCACATCCGCATGTCCAAAACGCCGCCCGCCATCCGCCATCGGGCGCCCACATTGGGCGAGCATACCGACAATATCATGCGGGAGCTGGGCTATGACGACGGCACCATTGCCGATCTGCATGAAAAGCGGGTGATTTAAGCCCCGGTGCCGGTTCCGCGCCGGCGGGAATGACAAGGCAACAGAAAGGCCCCGCCTTCGAATTCCGAAGGCGGGGCCGATCTTTTAACGCTATCGTGCGGAAAGCGCCAGGGCTTAATCGCCGGTGGCTTCTTCCTTGACGATTTCGGTGCCGGTTTCCTGATCGACCATTTTCATGGACAGGCGAACCTTGCCGCGATCATCGATGGCCAGACATTTGACAAACACCTGATCACCTTCGTTACAGATGTCGCTCACGGTCTTGACCCGGTAGTCGGCCAGTTCCGAGATGTGGCACAGGCCGTCCCGGGTACCGATGAAGTTGATGAAGGCGCCGAAATCGACCACCTTGACAACCTTGCCCTTGTAGATCTCACCGATCTCGGGCTCGGCAATGATACCGGTGATCCAGTTCACCGCCGCATCGATGCTGGCCTGATCGGGTGAGGATACCCGAACCGAACCGTCGTCGGCGATATCGATCTTGGAGCCCGTCTCCTCGGTAATGGCCCGGATGATTTTGCCCCCCGTACCGATGATTTCGCGGATCTTGTCCACGGGAACCTTCAACTGGTGAACCTTCGGCGCGGTATCCTTCAACTCGCCGCGATGTTCGCCGATCACCTTGGCCATCTCGGCCAGGATGTGGTTGCGGCCTTCATGCGCTTGCTCCAGGGCTTGGCTCATGATCGTCTCGGTGATGCCGGCCACTTTGATGTCCATCTGCAGCGATGTGATACCGTTCTCGGTACCGGCCACCTTGAAGTCCATGTCGCCCAGGTGATCCTCGTCGCCCAGGATGTCCGACAGGATGGCGAATTTGTCGCCATCCAGGATCAGGCCCATGGCGATGCCGGCCACGGCCGCCTTTAACGGCACGCCCGCGTCCATCAAGGACAGGGAGGAACCGCAAACGGAGGCCATGGAAGAGGAGCCGTTGGATTCCGTGATCTCGGAAACGATGCGGATGGTGTAGGGGAATTCATCCTTGCTGGGCATCACCGCGTGCATGGCCCGCCAGGCCAGCTTGCCATGGCCAATTTCGCGCCGGCCGGTGAAACCGAAGCGGCCGGTCTCGCCCACGGAATAGGGCGGGAAGTTGTAGTGCAGCATGAAGTGCTGACGGTAGGAGCCAGCCAATGCGTCCATGATCTGCTCGTCATCACCGGTACCCAGGGTGGTCACCACCAGGGCCTGGGTTTCGCCGCGGGTAAACAGCGCCGCGCCATGAGTGCGGGGCAGCACGCCGACCTGGCTTTCGATCTGCCGCACGGTGCGGGTGTCCCGTCCATCGATGCGGTTGCCGGTATCCAATATCTGGCCACGGACAATGTCCTTTTCCAGCTTCTTGACGGCACCGCCGATGGCGCCGGCGTCCGGGTCCTCGGCCAGGGCTTCATAGGCCTTGCCCTTGGCTTCGGACAGCAGGTTGGTCCGGGTCTGCTTCACGGGCTCGGCATAGGCGGCGCGCAGATCGTTGCCGATCAGGTCGCCAACCTTGCCTTCGATGCCCGAGTGATCCTCGGGCGGGGCCAGGTCCCAGGGCTCCTTGGCGGCAACTTCCGCCAATTCGACAATGGCCTGAATGACGGGCTGCATTTCCTTGTGGGCAAACATGACGGCGCCCAGCATGATATCTTCGGACAGCTGGTCAGCTTCCGATTCCACCATCATCACGGCGTCCGCCGTGCCGGCCACGACCATATCCAACTGGCTGTCTTCCAGCTCGTCGATACGGGGGTTCAGGACATATTCGCCATTAATGTAGCCAACCCGCGCCGCGGCGATGGGCCCCATGAAGGGGATGCCGGAAATGGTCAGGGAGGCGGAGGCGCCGACCAGGGCGGCGATGTCGGGATCGTTTTCCAGATCATGGCTCATGGTGGTGCAGATGATCAGCGTCTCGTTGCGGAAACCGTCAACGAACAGGGGCCGGATAGGCCGGTCGATCAAGCGCGAGGTCAGCGTCTCTTTCTCGGAGGGGCGACCTTCACGTTTGAAAAAGCCGCCGGGAATTTTGCCGGCGGCATAGGTTTTTTCCACATAGTGGACGGTCAGGGGGAAGAAATCGATGCCGGCGCGGGCCTCCCGCGCGGCGGTGGCGCAACACAGCACCGAGGTCTCGTCATAGGTGACCATCACGGCGCCGTCTGACTGGCGGGCAATGTGTCCGGTTTCCAGGACCAGCTTGCGCCCGCCCCACATGATTTCCTTGCGATGAATATTAAACATCTTGTTCTCTCTTTCTCGTCAGCCACCTGCCCTTTTTCGGTCCCGACGCCATCGTCGGTCGCAGTGTGGCCTCGCTTACGTCAATTTCATTTACTTGCCATAATCCCGGATGGACCATGGCCGTCGTCATCGCCGGCAAAATCTTTCGCCGACTCCGCGTTGCCCCATGCTTGTCGGGATGCCACGCGGGAATTTATTGTCTTCAGCCCTAAATAAACCGCTGTGAATAGCCCGCTGTACTATATTAGCGGCGCAGGCCCAGCCGCTTGATCAATGCCTCGTAGCGGGACTGATCCTTACGCTTCAGATAATCCAACAACCGCCGCCGCCGGCTGACCATTTTCAAAAGGCCCCGACGGGAGTGATTGTCTTTTTTGTGTTCCTTGAAATGATCGGTCAAGGTTACGATGCGGGAAGTCAGAATTGCCACTTGCACTTCCGGCGAACCGGTATCGTTTTCCGTTTGCTTGTATTCGCCAATCAATTCGGTCTTGCGTTCAGCCGTAATCGACATCGAAATCTCCTATCTAAACAATATCTTACAGATTAAAAACTCGAACCGGCCGAACTTCCCCAGCATGAATTTTGGCCAGTGCCACCGGCCTGCCGTCGGTCGTCGCGTATACGGTTCCCTCGACGCCATGCGGGACCCGGATGGCTTGTCCAAAACGTAGACGTTTAGCCTCCGGACCGGTCACGGCCAGCGCCGGGATGTCGGCCAGCGCAGCCTCGACCGGCAAAAGCAGGTCGTCGAGCGCCCCCTTATGCCCCATGTCCTCAAGTTTATCCAGCGAAATCGCTACCTGCTCGTCAAAGTCCCCAACCCGTGTCCGGCGCAGTTCGCCGACATGGCCGAGGCAGTCCAAATGCCGGCCCAGATCGCGGGCCAGACCACGAACATAAGCCCCCTTGCCGCAGATCATTTCCAGGATGGCGTGGTCTGGATCAGGACAATCGATCAACCGTAATTCATCAATTCGGATCAACCGAGCCGCCAATTTGGGCATCTCGCCGCCGCGCGCCAGATCATAGGCACGGGCCCCATCCACCTTGATGGCGGAAAAGGCGGGCGGCACTTGTTCTATCTCGCCAACGAACTGGGGCAGGGCGGCAGTGATATCCGCCGCCCTGGGCCGGTTTCCGGATTGCCGGATCATCTGGCCCTCGGCATCGTCCGTGTCCCGCTCTTCGCCCCAGCGAATGGTGAAGCGGTATGCCTTGGCGCCATCCTGCACGGCCGAAACAACCTTGGTCGCCTCGCCCAGCGCAATGGGCAGAATGCCGGTTGCCAACGGGTCCAAGGTTCCCGCGTGGCCGGCCTTGGCGGCATCAAAAGCGTGGCGTACCTTGCCCACGGCTTGGGTCGATGTCATGCCGAGCGGTTTATCAAGGATAAACCAGCCGTGTATGGGCCGGCCACGCCGCCTACGACCCATCTTCGTTATCCCGCAGATTCGGGGCAACGTCGCCGCGCCGCAGCAGTTGTTGGATATGATCGGCGTTGTCGAAACTGCCATCTATGCGGAAATGTAGTCGGGGTGTGAACTTCAAGCTGACCCGCCTGGCCACCTGGCCACTTAGCCAGGGTCCGGATTTGTGCAGGGCTTTTAGAACCTTATCCGCATCCTTGCCGCCGAGCGGCATGATGTAGCAGGTCGCCTGACGCAGATCCGGGCTCATGCCCACTTCCGTGACGGTGACGGCGACACCGGCCAGATCTTCATGGTGGATTTCCTCGCGGGTCAGAACCTCGGCCACCGCATGGCGGATTAATTCGCCGGCCCGCAATTGGCGTTGGGAGGGACCGCGCGGTTGTTGACGGGAATCCTGATGCTTGGAATCGCGTTGCCTTGCCATTACGAAACCTTATCCGCAAAATCGGAGGCCCGGCCCAAATGCATTATTCCAGCAAAGGCGGGTGTCCATGTCGAAACAATCTCAAACATAGAATATCTCTATTCGTAGCCCCGCCGCACCCCGAATGCAGTCCGGATTACCAGCCAGGCGGTCGACGGCGCCGGAATGACAATAAGGGCGACTTCAAACGCCCTGCCAAGCAGTCATACCCAGGCAGCCCTACAGGGAGCGTTCGACTTCCTCAACTTCAAAAAATTCAAGTTGGTCGCCGGATTGAATATCCTGATAGCCTTCCAGGCCGACGCCGCATTCGTTGCCCTCGCGAACTTCGTTGGCATCATCCTTGAAGCGCTTCAAGGATTTCATGCTGCCTGTATGGATGACCACATCGTCCCGCAAAATTCGAATTTTCGCGCGACGGCGGGCTAGGCCGCTGCTGACCCGGCAACCGGCGATCTTGCCCAGTTTGGAGATGGAGAAGACTTCCAGAACTTCCGCGCCGCCAATGATGGTCTCGCGAATTTCCGGCTCCAGCAACCCGCTCATGGCCTTGCGCAGGTCATCGACCAGTTCATAGATGATGGAATAGTAGCGGACATCAATATTTTCCCGGCGCGCCATTTCCTTGGCTTGGGGATTGGCCCGCACATTGAAGCCGATTACCACCGCATTGGAGGCACGGGCCAGATCGATATCGGATTCCGTGATACCGCCCACCCCGCCATGCAGCAGCCGGGCGGAAACCTCGTCGTTGCCCAAATTTTCCACCGCTGAAGTGATGGCTTCAAGGGAACCGCGCACATCCGCCTTGATCAACAAGGGGAACTCCTTGGTCTCGCTGGACGAGAGGTTGGAGAACATCTCTTCCAAACTGCCCCGCGCCCCGGCCGTTGCGCGGCGATCGCGCTCCACCCGCTGTCGGTATTCCGCCACTTCGCGCGCCCGGCCCTCATTATCGACCACATTGAATCCTTCACCGGCACCCGGAGCTCCATTCAGCCCCAGCACCTCCACCGGCATGGACGGTCCGGCGCTTTCGATGTTGTTGCCATGACTGTCCAGCAGCGCCCGCACCCGGCCCCATTGACCGCCGGCGACAAAAACATCACCAACAGATAATGTGCCGCGTTGTACCAGGACTGTCGCCACCGCACCACGGCCACGATCCAATTTCGCCTCGACCACCACGCCTTCGGCGGGGCGACTGGGGTTGGCTTTCAGTTCCAGCAGCTCGGCCTGCAGCCCAATGATTTCTTCCAGGCCGTCCAGGTTCATTTTCTGTGTCGCGGAAACCTCGACAATTTGCACATCCCCACCCATTTCTTCGGGGATGACTTCATATTGCAGCAATTCCTGCTTGACCTTGTTGGGATTGGCGTCGGGCAGGTCCATCTTGTTGACCGCCACGATCAGGGGCACTTCCGCCGCCTTGGCATGGTTGATGGCCTCAATGGTTTGCGGCATGACACCGTCATCGGCGGCAACCACCAGGACCACCAGATCGGTAACCTGGGCGCCGCGGGCCCGCATGGCGGTAAAGGCGGCATGGCCCGGCGTATCAATGAAAGTAATCTGGCTGCCGGCCGGCGTCGTTACCTGATAGGCGCCGATATGCTGGGTGATCCCGCCGGCCTCGCCCGCCGCCACGTCCGCCTCGCGAATAGCGTCCAGCAACGAAGTCTTGCCGTGATCAACATGGCCCATGACGGTCACCACCGGAGCGCGGGGCTGTAATTCATCCACGCCGTCCTCATCGCCCTTAAGGCCGATTTCCACATCGGATTCCGAGACCCGGCGAAGTTTGTGGCCGAATTCGGCGACCACCAGTTCCGCCGTGTCGGCGTCAATGGTTTGGTTGACCGTGGCCATGACGCCCAGTGCCATCAACGAGCGCACCACATCAACGCCCCGTTCGGCCATGCGGTTGGCCAGTTCCTGCACGGTGATGGTCTCCGGCACCACCACTTCACGCAAAATCTTGCCCTGGCTTTCGCCGCTTTCCGCCGCCAGTTGTTTGCGCCGCTCCCGCTCCCGCCGGATCGAGGTCAGGCTGCGAACCCGTTCTTCACGGTCAGCCAAAGCCTCCGTGACGGTAATGCGGCCGGCCCGTCGCCGTGGCTCCGTGCGTGCGCGAGGTTGCTGTTTGGGCCGTTCCACCGGCCGTTGTACCCGGCGCCCGGCGCTATCGGCACTGGGCGTGGCGGGGCGCTTGCCGACCGTATCGCCATGCGCGGCGGCCTCCGCCTCGGCCTTGGCTTCATTCTCGGCCAGCTTCCGGGCGGCTTCTTCCTCGGCCTTGCGGCGGGAATCTTCCTCGGCCTGCTTGCGATTTTCTTCGTTGTCGCGCCTGGCATCGGCGGCTTCCCGCTCGGAAGCAATGCGGGCGGCTTCCTCGGCCTGGCGGCGGGCATTGTCCTCCGCCCTGGCGCGGGCAGCCTGATCCGCCGCCTGAGCGTTCTCGAGAGCCCTGGAGCGGGCGGATTTTTCCTCGTTCGATAGGGTCTTGAGCACGTGGCGGGTACGTCCCGGTCCGGCGTCCGCGGTTACCGGCGCCGCTGTTGCCTTGGTGGGCGCGGCGATCTCGGCGGCACCGGTAGACGTTTGGCCGCCACGCGCCGGCGCGCGACG
>JAPYUH010000114.1 GCA_029936195.1 Alphaproteobacteria bacterium | reverse complement strand
GCGCTGGTGCCGTTCTCGCAACCGTTCGAGCATTTTGGCGAGGTTTCGATGCAGGTCTACGACCTAGCGGAGGCCTGGGAAAAAAATTCCGTGCCGGACGCGAGCGTCATTTCCTGGAGGAGGCGGACGGCGTCTATACCTACCGCCGCCATTTCGACCTGCCGATCGCCGTCGTATGGGAGGCCTTGACCGCACCGGAATTGAAACTGCGCTGGATGACGGGCATGCTGTCGGTCAGTGTCGAACGCCCCGAGGGCCGCATCGGCACCGGCTCGGGATATCACTGCGCGCACGAGGCGGCGGATTTCCGCTATTGGGTTACCGACTGGGAACCCTTCGATTATTTCTCCACCCGCATGAACGACGGGCAGCGTGAAGGCATAAGCATGCCCGAGACCTATCATCTGACATCCACGGAGAGCGGGACGGAGTTGCGCTATACAATCGGCCAGGCCAGCGACGCCGACGGCAATCGTTCCGAAGTTTCGGAGCAGGAGGCCGTGGGTTTCCTGTCAGGCTTCTGGCCGCCCGCCTTCGACCAGATGGAAGTGCTGATCAACGAGGCGGATTAGCCCCACAATAAGGGTCTCTGTCACCCTACCTTGGTATTACGGCGTATAGTGGCGCCCATGAACGAAGAATTGCCCATAACTGCGGAAACAAAAGTCGCGGCGCTATTGGCCCGTTATCCAGAGTTGGAAGACGTGCTGATCGCTATGGCACCGCCGTTCAAGAAACTGAAAAACCCTATTCTGCGCGGGAGCGTTGCCAAGGTCGCTTCGTTGCGGCAGGCCGCAATGGTGGGCCGCTTGGCAGTTGAGGACATGGTCAACCAACTTCGCGCCGCCGTTGGACAGGCTTCCATCGTGGTGGAACAGGCGGCCGGCGCGGAGGCATATTACACGGAGCAACCGGACTGGTTTGATGCAGAAAAAATTGTTGCGACCATTGATGAAAAACATGTTGATCCTGACGTGATGACCCTAAATCCGGTGATCAGGCGGGCCAGCAAATTGGCCGACGGGGAAATCCTTGAACTCGTGACCGATTTTCTCCCCGTGCCGGGCATCGACCTGATGCGGCAAAAGGGTTTTCGCAGCTGGTGTCGGGAGCAAGGCAAGACAACGCAAACTTACTTCTCAAGACAGTCGCCTCAAGACAGCCGGCCCGGCGGTAAATCCGCCTAGCCGTCCCTAAACGCCGTCACTTCTTCGGCGATTTGCTTCACCGCGATATCAAACACCTGTTTGCCCGCTTCCGGCGTTGCCAGCTCCGGGTGCGAGGCGATCCGGCCGTCGGGGAATTTGGCACGGTAGTCCGCCGCGTCCGTCCAGCGCCCGGTGAAGGCTTCGGGCGGGCCCATGGCGACGTCCTTGATCTGGTCGGGGAACAGGTATTGGGTGACGGAAACTTCGGATATGGTGGCGTGCATGCCGTCCTTGTCGCCGAACAACTGCTTGATCAAGGGGCGCATTTCAGAACCGGTCCACCAGTTGCGCAGGCGGCATCGAACCGACGGCGCGTTACCCCCACTAGTACTGGCACCGGCACCAGCCCCAGAGCCGGACATGGTGTGGGCGGTGTAGATTTCCTGGAAGGCGGCCTCGATGGTGGCACTGTTGCCGCCGTGGCCGTTGATGAAATAGAAACGGTCGAAGCCGTGATGGGCCAGGCTGTTCACATAATCGCCGATGACGCTGATCATGGTCGAGGGGCGCAGGGTCATGGAGCCCGTGAAGGCCATGTGATGTTGTGCCATGCCCACGGCAATGGTGGGGGCGACCATGGTGTTGGTCCGCGCGCCCACCGCATGGGCAATTTCCTCGGAGGTGACCGCGTCGGTGCCGATCAGGCCGTTGGGGCCGTGCTGTTCGGTGGAACCGATGGGCATGATGACAGTGGAGGCGGTTTCCAGGTATCGTTCCACCTCGGCCCAGGTTTGCAACTGTAAACGCATTTCGTATTTCCCTATTGGAGCGAAAATAATGACATCATTGGTTCGCGGTATCGACCATATTGAACTGATCGTACGCGATCTGGACGAATATGTGGCGTTCTTCATGACCCTGGGATTCGAGACGGTGCGCCGGACGCCGCATCACGGCGGCTCGGTTGAGATGAAAGCGCCGGGGGAAGGCCAGCCGGTGTTCGAAATTCATCAAGTCACGGGCGAGGAAGTGATCGGAATCAATCACATTGCCTTCAAGGTGGATGACGTCAACACCGCCTATGACGCGCTGGCTGGTTATCCCGGCATGGTAACGGGCAAGCCTGGGCATGTGCCGGACACGGGCCGGACCAACCTAAACCTGCGTGATCCCGACGGCTGGCGTCTGCAGTTGGTGCAGAACGCAAAGCCGTAAATCTGAAACTCGTTGGCGTTTCAGCGTAATTCGAGATGACCCGCCGGTCCCGCCAACGCTGTCTCTCTTTTCTCGGTTGCCCCGCCGGGCCGCTTCGACCAAGGTAGGGCCGGAAACTGATGCCGAGTTAGATGGGGATCATCAAAATCATGCGTGAATTCGAAACGGAAATTAAGACCGATGACGGCGTCATGGACGTGTTCGTTTGCCATCCGGAGCAGGACGGACCCCACCCGGCGGTCATTTTGTACATGGATGCGCCGGGTATCCGCGAAGAGCTGCGGGACATGGCGCGGCGCATGGGGACCGTCGGATACACTGTTTTATTACCCAATATGTACTACCGCACCGGGCGGGAGGGGCATTACGGCTATGACCTGGCCCGCTTCCGGGACGACGAGGGAGAGCGGGCCAAGATGTTCGAAGTCATGAACACCTTGACCAATGCCCGAGTGGTCCATGACACCAAGGGCTTGTTGGCCTTTATCGATCAATGCGAGGCCGCCGCCGCCGGTCCCGTTGGCTGCGTCGGCTATTGCATGAGCGGCCAGTTCGTGATTTCCGTCGGCGCCGCCTATCCGGACCGCTTTGACGCCATTGCCTCCTACCATGGGGTCAAGATTATAACCGATCAACCCGACTCGCCCCATTTGGTGGCCAACAAGATCAAGGGTGAAGTCTATCTCGGCTTTGCCTCCGACGACCCCCACGTACCTGAAGAGGAGCTAGCCGCCATGCCCGGCGCCATGCGGGATGCCGGCATTAAGCACACCATTGAAATCTATCCCGAGACCGAGCACGGCTTCGTCTTCCCCCAACGCACCGCCGTCTATAAAATGCATGCGGCGGAGCGCCATTGGGAAACAATGCTGGCGCTGTTTGACCGGCGATTGCGGACCTGAGGTGGAGGCGGAAGCAGTTCCGGTCAAGGAACGAGATTAAGGAATGAGATTATGGTATTAGCCGCTATTCCGCATTAAGTGGATCAGCAGCGGTTCCGCCACAACGCCGGGCCGCTGGTCGGTGATGAAATGGCCGACACCGGCGATACGATGAAATGTGTAGTCTGCGTCAACAAAATCCGCCGTCCAGTTCGCCGCATCCGGCCCCACGGAATTATCCTCGTCGCCCCAGATATACAACGTCGGCACTGTGATCGGGCCCAGGCCATTTGCTGTTGCCGAATTCTTGGCGGTCAGATTACCGCCCGCCGCGCGGTACCAGTTGACGGCGGCGCCCAAGGCGTCCTCCGTGCCCAGGACCTCCAGATAGGCGTCGATATCGGCTGCCGGCAAATCATGGCTGGCCAGCATCTTGCGGAAACGCCGGGCGTTGTCGGCCAGGAACAAGGCCTCCGTCTCCGGGTTCAAAAAGGCCTTGTGGTGGCGGGAGCGGTGGGCCTGATCCGCCGTTTCGGCCAGGGCCCGGGCAAAGGCGTCCGGGTGGGGGCGGGAGAGAACGGTGAGGGAAAGCAGACGGTCGGGCGCCTTGGCGGCGGCCAGCCAGGCCAGTGCGCCGCCCCAATCGTGGCCCACCAGATGGAAAGTCTCCGCGCCCAGGGCATCGGCGATGGCAAAGACATCCGCGACCAGGTTTTGGGTGCCATAATCCGATAGACCCCCGGGCCGGGCGCCCGGGGAATAGCCGCGCTGGTTGGGCGCCGCGGCACGATACCCGGCGGCGGCCAGGGGCCGCAATTCATGGCGCCAGGCAAATTTTGACTGCGGGAAACCGTGCAGGAACAACACCAGGGCACCGTCCGCCGGACCGGCCAGGTCAATGTCGAATTGCATTCCGTCCACGCCGATACGGCCGCTGTTTATGTCCACGTGTTCCCGCGCCAATCTGTTCGCCATCCCGTTCGCCAGCCTACTCAGAGCCCACGGCGGATGAGCTGCAGCTGTTATCATAGCTGTTCATGGTTGTCGGCGCGACCTGGTGTTGCAACTCGCGGCGGGCTTTTGCTTGCCGGAATCATTTGTCCTGCCTATATCTAGACTATCGGATTGATGACGCATTGTCGGCGCGGGACGGGGTGATAATGACGGCGAAGAAGATACTTCTTGTGGACGACGAAGAGCCCCTGCGCGGTGCCTTGGCGGAACAGTTGGATTTGCACGACGAATTTACCACATTTCAGGCCGAATCCGGTTCCGAAGCCTTGGAATCCGCCAAAAACGAGCATTATGATTTGATATTGCTTGACATTGGGTTGGGTGATCTGGATGGCCGGGAGGTCTGCAAGATGCTGCGCAAGGCCGGCGTCAAATGTCCGATCATCATGCTGACCGCCGCCGACAGCGATGCCGACACAATTCTGGGATTGGAATCTGGCGCCAACGATTATGTGGCCAAACCGTTCAAATTCGCCGTTTTGCTGGCGCGCATCCGTTCACATCTGCGTCAACATGAACAATCCGAAGACGCCGTATTCTCCATCGGCCCCTATACCTTCCGCCCCTCGGCCAAGTTGCTGTTGGAAGACGAGAGCAACCAAAAGGTCCGCCTGACGGAGAAGGAAACCTCGATCCTGAAGTATCTGTTCCGGGCCGGCGACAAGGCGGTCAGCCGGGATGTGCTGTTGAACGAAGTTTGGGGCTACAACGCCGGGGTTACCACGCACACATTGGAAACCCATATCTACCGCCTGCGGCAAAAAATTGAGACCGACCCCTCCTCGGCCGAAATCCTGGTCACGGAACCGGGCGGCTATCGATTGGTGCCCTGATTGATGGGCGGTGATTGAATAGCCGTGATTAACAAAGTTGTGGCGGACATGGCCGCCGCCCTTGATGGCATGCGGTCCGGCGCCTCGCTGATGATTGGCGGCTTCGGCAATGCGGGCATCCCGGCCAATCTGGTCCGCGCCCTGGCGCCCATGGAGCTGACCGGTCTGACCCTGATTATCAACGCCATCCGGCGCATTGATGAATGTGACAAGGCGTTGTTCGATGAAGGGCGGATCGACCGGGTCATTACCACCGCCTTTCGCGGCCCGGGCAGGGCGCCGGCCAATTTCGAAGTGCAATGGCGGCGCGGCCAGCTCGGCCTGGAGATCGTGCCCCAAGGCACCTTCGCCGAACGCATCCGCGCGGGCGGTGCGGGTATTCCGGCCTTCTATACCCCGACGGCGGCGGGCACCGATCTTGCCGAAGGCCGCGAGCAGCGGGAATTCGGCGGCCGATTGTGCGTCTTGGAGACGGCCCTGCGGGCGGATTTCGCCTTGCTGCGGGCGCAAAAAGCGGACCGTTTCGGCAATCTGAATTTCCGCGGCACCCAGGCCAATTTCGGCACCGCCATGGCCACCGCCGCCGATCTTACCATTGTCGAGGTCGAAGAAATATCGGCCAAGCCCCTGCCGCCCGAGCAAATCCACCTGCCAGGCATCTACGTGGACCGGGTGCTGCAAGCACCCCGCCTGGACTAAAATCCTAGGACACTATCCATGGCGTAATTCCGTTAGCCACTCTCCCGGACCCATGATGCGGGGTCTTGGCGATACGCCCCAAAAGGCTATCACCGTACCTAGGTATTAGTCGTCAACGACCACTGGTTTGCCAACCAGATAGAGCCAGATGAATCCGGCCACGCCTGTCAGCAAGGCGGCGGCGAGAAAGCCCGTCTTGGCCATCAGCAACAAATCCTCGCTTTCGCCGAATCCCAGCTGAGCGACAAAAATTGACATCGTGAAACCGATTCCGGCCAGTAGCGACACGCCGGCGATTTGCGTGAACCTGGTATCTTTCGGCAACTCCCCCACATGCAAGCGCCTTATGGCTTTATGGTCCTGCTCGGCTTCTTCAGCCTCGCGGGTATACTGATCAACAACGGCATCGTATTGGTGGACCGCATCCAGGCCGAGGAAAAAGCCGGACGTGATCCCCTGGAGGCGGTGATTACGGCCTGTCTCGCACGGCTGCGCCCGATACTGATGACTACGCTTACAACTGTTTTAGGTCTCGTGCCGCTGATATTGTTCGGTGGCGCGCTGTTTTACGGCATGGCAAGTGTCATTGCCTTTGGCCTCGTCGTTGCGACGCTAATCACCCTGGGTTTTGTGCCTGTACTTTACACGTTGCTATTTCGCATACCGACGGGTGATGCGCTTTCGGCCGTACAGTCAGCGGCTGTCCCGCGCCAAGACCAGACGCATTCCTAACAGCATCGCTTGGTTTTCAATCGCCGTCTTCCTTGCAATTGGGAATGCCTCAATTAAGCGTAAACCGCTCTAGCACGGTCCCGCGGGTGGCCGGGTCTTCGGGTTGGGATAGTCCAGCCGCGCCAACTCAATACACCCAAATCAGGCTACAAGCGGCACGACCTCCCGCATGAAATGCTCCATGTTTTCCACGGTTTTTGCGGCCGGCGGGGTGCGAAAGTCGAACACGACCTCTTCGACGCCCATGGCCTCATAGGCACGGATATCCTCGGCGATGCGTTCGGGCTCACCGCTAAAGAGCAGGCGGTCGTGGCCTTCCGGCACGCGGCCGGGATCATAGGACGGCGCCTTGAAGGATATGGTCAATTCGTCAAAATCCCGTCCCTCGGCCTCCATCATCGTCTTCAATTGATCCAGCAGGCCCTGAAATTCCCTGGGCGGCAGGGGCGAGGCGGAGGTGGCGCCCACGGGATGCCAGCCATCGGCATATTTCGCCACGCGCCGTAGCGCGGCGCGGCTGTGGCCGCCAATCCAGATGGGGGGATGGGGTTTTTGCACCGGATGGGGCATGCAGCGCAGTTCCTTGAAGGAATAGAATTCGCCCTTGTGGGAGACCGGGTCCTGGGTCCAGCATTTCTTGAAGATTTCCAGATATTCATTGCTGACCGCACCGCGTTTATCAAAATCGGGCGCCGAGAGCGCCTCGAACTCCTCCCGCATCCAGCCGACGCCAACGCCAACCGTGACCCGGCCCTTGGACAGCACATCGATGGTGGCGAGGATTTTCGCCGTGGCCAGGGGATTGCGGTGTGGCAGGATCATCACGGAGGTGACCAGGCGCGAGGTGGTCGTGATGCCGGCGATGAAACTCATCAGGGTCAATTGCTCAAAGGCATCGCCGACGCCTGGAAAACCGCCGTCCACCGTATAGGGATACGGCGAGGAAACTTCGACGGGGAAGACGATGTGATCGCCAAAAACAATGGTGGCATAGCCTAGACTTTCCCCCGTACGGGCGATGGTGCCAATGTCGTCGGGGTTGCCGAGCGGCCCCCTCGTGGGTAAGTAAAATCCATAACGCATATGCCGTCCCTCCTCCTGACGCCGATTAATACAAAGCCACGGTGCCGCGATTGTCGAGATACCGTCTCGCCAGAGCGGTGGCGCCGTCTATGAATAGCCGGCTTTTGGCGCCCGCGTCTTCCACATCGCCACGATCGGCGATCCAGCCCACATAAGTCGCCCCGCGAAGGGCCAGAAACAATTCAAGGGCGCCGGTGTCCATGGGCCGCAGACTGCGATAGCCCTCTATCAACTGGGACTTCAACGGTTCGAAATCCTTGTCGTCCCGATGCCAAAACAATGTTGTAGCCAACTCGAACAGCCGAAACCCAAAGCCGCCGTCATCGAAATCGATGAAACAGACCTCGCTTTCGACAACCAACATGTTGTGACCCAGCAAATCGGCGTGAATAAGACCATGGTCCAGCGTCTCCTCGATGGCGCATAGATCCTCGTTCGCCTTTCCGCGGAATTCGCTCAGCAATGCCCGCTCCCAGGTTTGAAGCGCCGCGCTGTCCCAAAAGCGGCCCCAGACGGGAGCCTCCCCGACCAGCCCCGGCCGGTCCCAGGCGCGTCGGGAAAAATCGGACGGCGGTTGCCAGGCATCCGAAATCTGGTGCATGCGGGCGGTCTGCCGGCCCGTTGCAAAAAACAACTTCTCCCGCTCCGGCGTCCCAAGCCCCTCGACCGCCAGGCCAAAATCATCGCCGGGCAGCCAGGTCAGGATATCGACCTGGATACCGCCGATGGTCTGCAGTAGTTCGCCCGTTGCATCGGGCATGGGTGCGGGAATTGCCATGCCGGCACGCTGCAATTCCGCCATCCATTGCAGTTCGGACCGCAGTTCTTGGTCGTCGTGATAGCCCACGCGGTGCAGGCGCAACGCGAATTCTTCGCCGCCGTGCCCGATACGGTAGACCAGGTTCTCCCGGGCCGACGCCAGTTCATAGTCCGCCCCAACCAGGCCCCAATGGTCCAAAGCCTTTTCGACGACCTCAGTCATCGACGACGGGCGTGGCGGCTAAAACATCGTCGAGCACCTCGAACAGCAAATCCGCGTTTTCCTTGGTGAATATCATGGGCGGCCTGATCTTCAGGGTGTTGCCGCTTCGGCCCAGGGTGTTGAGCATGATACCGCGGCGCCGCATTTCGTTGGCGATCCGGTCCGCGAAAGCGCCCGCCGGCGCCTTGGAACCCCGATCCAACACCAACTCGGCGCCAAAGATCATGCCGGCCCCCCGGGTATCGCCAATTACTTCATATTTTTGCGCCAACGCCGCCAGGCGCTCCCGGGCATGGGCGCCGACCTCGCGGGCCTGGGCCATGAGGCGGCGGTCCGCAAGCTCGTCGAGGACGGCCATGGCGGCGGCACAGGCCACCGGATTGCCGCCGAAGGTATTGAAGTATCGATATGCGGTGCGGAAGGCGGCCATCGTATCGGGCGCCGTCACCACCCCGCCCATGGGGTAACCATTCGCCATGGGCTTGCCCAAGGTGATGATGTCGGGAACGATGCCTTGGCGTTGATGCCCCCACATATGGCTGCCGATACGGCCAAAGCCGGGTTGCACCTCGTCAACGATGATCAGGCCGCCGGCTTTCCGCACAACATCCGCCGTTGGTTTCAACCAGCCTTCCGGCAAATCCGGGAAGCCTTCATTAAGGAAGAAGGGACAGAGGATAAGGGCGGAGAAACCAAATTCGGACGCTTTCAGTTCCGCGATCCGTTCAGCCACGGCATCGGCAAAAAACCGGGCGGTTTGCGCCATGCCGCCGCCGCCATCTTCGTCACCTTGGGGGCGGTAGCTGTCGGGCGCGGGCACAAAGCGTACAAAATCGGCACTGCCAAGGCCGGATGTGTTTCCGGCAGCCAACTGGGACACGGCCGTGGTATTGCCGTGATAGGTATTATCCGTGGCAATGACGCCCCGCTGTCCGGTGACGGCCTCGGCCATGCGCAGGGCGACATCGTTTGCTTCCGACCCCGTGCAGGTCAAAAGGGCGGTCGACAGGGATGCATCAAAGGTTGCCGTCAACCGCTCCAGATAATCCAGAATGCCTTCATGCAGATAGCGGGTATGGGTATTGAGGACGGCGGATTGCCGGGCGATCGCCTCGACCACGCGCGGATTGCAATGGCCCACGTGGGGAACGTTGTTATAGCAATCCAGGTACTTGCGGCCGTCCGCATCCCAAAGCCAGACACCGTCGCCTTTGACAATATGCACGGGCTCGTCATAAAAAGTCGCGACATTGGGCCCCAGCAGGCGGCGGCGGCGCGCCATGATCGCGGCGGCGGCGTTTGGATTCATTTGTGTTGTCGTTTCAGTCATCACGCTATCCTGGAACTTTGGCCCTTTACAAAACTACCCTCCACCAAGGGGCGGTACAAGCTGGCAACGCGGAACTGGAGGCAGGCACATGCGACCCATTGACTTCTTCGACAACGGACATGATCAGAACCCCGACGCGGTCTGTCTGATTCAAGATGAAACGGGGCGGGAATACACCTATGCCCAGGTGCGGGAGTTGACACTGCGTACGGGCAACGGCCTGTTGGCGGAAGGCTTCAAACATGGTGCCCGCGGCGCGGTGTTGAGCATCAACGATCCCGTCGGCTTCACCTGCGCCTTGTCGTTTTTGCGCGCCGGCCTGGTATGGGTGCCGATCAATCCCGGCAACGCCTTGCAAGAGAATATCCACGCCCTTCAGGATTTCGATTGCGAGGTGCTGTTTTACCACTCCATGTTCGAAGCGGCGGTCCCGGCGATCAGGGAACAGGTGCCGGGCATTAAACTTTATATCTGCATCGATCAAGCGGGCACGGACGCGCCGGCATTCCAGGACTGGGTTGGGCAATTTCCCGCCGATGAAATTGAGGTGGCGGATAATCCGGAGGATCTGGCGACCCTGCAGCCGACGGGGGGTACCACGGGGCGGTCCAAGGGCGCGCGGCACACCAACCGGGGCATTTCCGCCTTCATCATGGCGAACCTGGCGGTCACCGCATATGACGACCACCCGCCCGTCTATCTCTCCGCCGCGCCCATGACCCATGCGGGCGGATATATCTGTTTCACCATTCTGGCCCGGGGCGGCACAATCGTGGTGCAGGCAAAGGTTGAACCGGGTCCGTTTCTGGCCGCCATACCGAAATACAATGTCTCCACGCTGTTCCTGCCGCCGACGGTGATTTATGTATTCCTGAGTTTGCCAAGCATCCGCGAGGTGGATTTTTCCTCGCTGAAATATTTCATCTATGGGGCCGCGCCCATGTCGCCGGACAAACTGGTCGAGGCCATGGCGGTGTTCGGCCCGGTGATGATGCAGATGTTCGGGCAGACCGAATGCGTCTTTCCCGTCACCTACCTCTCGCCGGCCGATCATGCGCGGGTGGTGGCGTCCAACAACCTCAAACCCTTGTCCAGCTGCGGCAAGCCGGCGCCCTATTCGCGCCTGGCCATCATGGATGATGGGGGCAAGCTGTTGCCCACCGGCGAGGTTGGCGAGATCGTGGTGCAGTCCCCCATGGTCATGCAGGGCTATCACAAGAACCCGGAACTGACGGCGGAAGTTTCGGCCCACGGCTGGCATCACACCGGCGATGTGGGCTACCGGGATGAGGAGAATTTCTATTACATCGTCGACCGCAAGAAGGACATGATCATCACGGGCGGCTTCAATGTTTTCTCGGCGGAGGTCGAAAAAGCGGTCATGGCCCACCGGTCGGTTCAGGATTGTGCCGTAATCGGCGTGCCTCACGAAAAATGGGGCGAGGAGGTCAAGGCGGTGGTCGAACTACGCAAGGGCCAGGCGGCAACGGAAGACGAGATCATCGCCATGTGCAAGGAAGCCATCGGCTCCATCAAGGCGCCGAAATCCGTTGATATCATCGATCAGCTGCCGCGAAGCGCCAACGGCAAGGTCCTCAAGCGGGAAGTCCGCAAGCAGTACTGGGCCAGGACTGAACGGCAGGTTCACTGATACCTTGGTACGAACCCGCGCTGGGGCATATCGGCCGGCCGCCGCAGCCAATTGTCGCCGGGGTAATGGCAGGCCCCATCGATCACATGCAAGGCATAGGCATAGCGGGAGCGGTCCGAAAGATTGCTGTCGCTCCAGTGCGGCAGACAGCCATGCAAAACCACCAGGCTGCCCTGGGGAACCGCCAACGGCACCTTGGCCATCGCCGGCCAGGGTTCGGGGTCCAGAACTTCGGTCGTCAAAACCCCGTCCACATAACGGAAACGCTGGCGCAACCCCGCCCGGTGATGGCCCGGCAGGGCCCACATGCAGCCGTTTTCCACCGTGGCGTCCTCCAGCGCCACCCACAGCCCCATGACGCTCATCGGCTCGGTATAGAGATAGGTGGAATCCTGATGCCAAACCACTTCGCCGCCAATGCCGGGCTGCTTGAAGATATACATGGATTGCAGCAACAGGGGCTGGGCGCAGCCAAGGCGCGGGACGACGGCGGCCAATTTCGGGTCCCGGGAAAAACGGTCGAACACTGGGTCAAGATCATGCAGGGCATGGCCGATCTTGTTGATGCAGTGCGCGGCCGGCCGCTTGAGGCCCCCCCGCCACCGCGCCGTCTTCCAGAAAAAACCGGATGCGGCCGCCCGACGTGGCGAAATAC
>JAPYUH010000113.1:8786-12335 GCA_029936195.1 Alphaproteobacteria bacterium | reverse complement strand
GGGATCGAACCAGTGACAACCTGATTAAAAGTCAGGTGCTCTACCAACTGAGCTATGGGCGCATCGCGGCGGAATTTATGTCGGTCGCGGCATGGGGTCAATGCATATTCGACCGGATGGCTGGAAAATTTAGACCGGCTCAATATCGCCCTGGGCCGCCAGCGCCCCGTGGTGCTTGGCGAAGGCCTCCAGCGCGCCCGCCGCGATGGCCTGGCGCAGGGCCGCCATCAAGTCCTGATAGTAGGTCAGGTTGTGCCAGGTGGCCAGCATGGAGCCCAGAATTTCCTTCGCCTTGAACAGATGATGCAGATAGCCACGTGAATAGTTTCGGCACAGGGGACAGCGGCACGCCGCGTCCACTGGCCGGGGGTCATCAGCGTGGCGGGCATTGCGGATATTCAGAGTGGCGTGCGGTGTGAACAGCTGTCCCGTGCGGCCGGAGCGGGTGGGCATGACGCAATCGAACATATCGATGCCGCGCAGCACCGCCCCGACAATGTCGCCCGGCCGGCCCACCCCCATGAGGTAGCGTGGGCGGTCGGCCGGCAAATGGGGCACTGTTGCCTCCAGGGTCGAAAAAGTCAGCGCCTGCCCCTCGCCCACCGCCAGGCCGCCGACGGCGTAGCCGTCAAATCCAATGTCTTGCAAGGCTTTCGCGGATTCCTCGCGCAAATCACCATACATGCCGCCCTGAACGATGCCGAAGAGGGCGTAGCCAGGGCGCTGGACAAAGGCCGCGCGGCAACGATCGGCCCAGCGCATGGACAGCCGCATGGAGGCGGCGGCTACCTCCTCCGTCGCGGGATAGGGCGTGCATTCATCGAAGGCCATGGTGATGTCCGCATCCAGCAGGTGCTGAATTTCAATGCTGCGTTCGGGGCTGAGGTGGAATTTGGTACCATCGATGTGAGACCGGAAGGTGACCCCATCTTCATCCATCTTGCGCAAATCGGACAGGGAATAAACCTGAAAGCCCCCCGAATCCGTCAATATCGGCCCCCGCCAATGCATGAAGTCATGCAGGCCGCCAAATCTACCGATCCGCTCCGCGCCGGGGCGCAGCATAAGGTGATAGGTGTTGCCCAGGATAATATCGGCGCCGGTTTCCGTCACCGCCTCGGGCGTCATGGCCTTCACCGTCGCCGCGGTGCCCACGGGCATGAAGGCGGGTGTACGGATTTCGCCATGGGCCGTCTCAATCCGGCCCATGCGCGCGGCACCACAGCGGGCCTTGATATCAAATTCAAAGCGCGTCATGACCGCTCCAACAGGCAGGCATCGCCATAGGAATAAAAGCGGTAGCCGGCCGCAATCGCATGGGCATAGGCCGCCTGCATGGTCTCCAGGCCGGCAAAGGCGGCCACCAGCATGAACAGGGTTGATCGGGGCAAATGAAAATTGGTCAACAACATATCGACGACCCTGAATTGATAGCCCGGCGTAATGAAGATATCCGTCTCGCCCGTAAAAGCCGCCAGCCCGGCGCTTTCCAACAGGCGCAAACAAGTGGTGCCCACCGCCACGACCCGCCCGCCGCCATCCTTGGTCCGGCGAATACGCCCGGCCAGTTCATCGTCAATGCGGCCCCATTCACCGTGCATGACATGATCGTCGGTATTCCGGGCGGTAACGGGCAAAAAAGTCCCCGGCCCCACATGCAGAGTTACCTCGCCCCGTTCGATGCCGCACGCCGCCAGACGGGAGAGCATCGCTTTGGTGAAATGCAGACCCGCGGTCGGTGCAGCAACGGCACCGTCATGGCGGGCCAGGACGGTTTGGTAGTCATCCAGGTCCTGGGCATCCACGGCCCGGTGTTTGCGGATATAGGGCGGCAGGGGCAAGGTGCCGCAACGTTCCAGGGCCGCCATCATCACATCGTCGTGCAGAGCGAAATCCAGCACCACCTGGCCCTCGTGGTGGGGGCCTTCAACCGTGGCGGCGAAACCCTCGGTTATCAGCAGGACATCGCCCCCACGCAGCTTCCGCGCCGGCTTGGCGAAAGCCCGCCACCGGCCCTCGCCCAAATTTTCAAACAAGGTCAACTCGATCCGCGCAGTGCCCCCCGCAGTACCGCGCCGCGCCGTTAGCTGCAGGGGCAGAACCCGGGTGTTGTTAAAAATCAACAGATCACTGGCCCGCAACAGACTGGGCAGATCGCTAATCGCTAGGTCATGCAACGCCGAACCTGCCACCTGCAATAGACGTGCGCTGTCCCGCGGCCGCGCGGGCCGCAAGGCGATTGCCTCGTCCGGCAGGTCGAAATCAAATAAATCGACGTCCATGGCACGGCTTTCAGACAGAGAACGGAAGCCGACGGGCCGTTAGTCCGTTAGTCCGTTAGTCTGCGGCTATTCCGCGTCGGCCGCCATACGCATGGAGATGATCTTGTCCGGATCGCTTACCGTGCCGCTGCCAGGCGCGCCCATCTTGATCTTGTCCACCGCATCCATGCCGTCCGTGACCTGGCCCCACAGGGTATATTGGCCATCCAACCAGGGCGCGGTCTTGAAGACAATGAAGAACTGGCTGTCGGCGCTGTTGGGATCGGCCGCCCGGGCCATGGAGAGGGCGCCGCGCAAATGCTTCTCATTTGAGAATTCGGCATCCAGATGCTGGCCCGAACCACCCGTGCCCGTGCCCGTGGGATCGCCGGTCTGGGCCATGAAATCCTCGATTACCCGGTGAAAGACGATACCGTCGTAGAATTTCTGCCGCACCAGTTCCTTGATCCGCGCCACGTGATTGGGGGCCAGATCGGGGCGCATTTCAATCGTCACGCGCCCATCCTTTAGTTCAAGATAGATGGTATTTTCCAAGTCAACCGCTCCTGCTTGCATGGCCGGTAGGGCAAGTGATGCCGTGGCCATGATGAAACCAAAAATTAATCGCCTTAACAGCATGCCGCCGTCCTTCTTTGGATCAAATTAGGTAAGTTTTACGCGATCAAGCAATCGCTCGGCCACGGGGGCGGAAACAAAAGATCTAATATCCCCGTTCAACTGGGCGATTTCCTTCACAAGACGCGAGGCAATGAATTGATATTCGTGGTTGGCCATGATGAAAATAGTTTCAATATTCGCATCCAGCTGCCGGTTCATGCCGACCAATTGATACTCGTACTCAAAATCCGCAACGGCCCGCAAGCCCCGAATAATGATGCCGGCACCATGTTCCTGGGCGCAATGAATGGTCAGGTCGTCATAGGGGCGGACTTCCACCACACAGCCGTTCAAATTCTCTTTTGCCGTATCCAATTCCTCGCGGACCATATCGACGCGCTCTTCAAGGGTAAACATCGGCCCCTTGTTCAGATTGATGGCGACACCGATCACCAGACGGTCCACCAGTTGGGCCGCACGCAAGAAAATATCGCGGTGACCCAAGGTTACGGGATCAAAGGTCCCTGGATAAAAGCCGACACGCTGCTTGGACAAACCAACCTCCTACGCAAAACCGACAAAACATCTGGCGATCATTAACCTCTCACGACGGTCAAGGAAAGGCGAAAACTGAGGCATTCCGGGCATTGCCTGGATTTAGTCCTCATTC
>JAPYUH010000113.1:0-8686 GCA_029936195.1 Alphaproteobacteria bacterium | reverse complement strand
GTCCTCGGTGTCCTCGTCACTGCCATTGCTCTGTTCCGATAGCCAGGCGACCGAGACCACGCGCTCGTTGGGCTCCACATCGAACAGGGTGACCCCTTGGGTATTGCGGCCGGCAATACGAATGTCATGGACCGGGGTGCGGATCAGGCGGCCGGTGTCCGTGACCAGCATGATGTGGTGGTCCTCCTCAACTGGGGCCGAGGCAATCACTGGGCCGTTACGGTCGGAGGCCTCGATATTGATGATGCCCTGGCCGCCCCGTCCCGTTACCCGGTATTCATAGGCCGATGTACGCTTGCCATAGCCGTTTTCGGTGATGGAGAGGACATATTGTTCGGCTGCCGCCATGGCCTCGGCCTGTTCCGGCGGGCTGGGCAAGGTTTCACCGGAGCCCGTGCCTTCCCCCTCCCCTTCGGCCCGGCGGCGGGCATTGGACCAGCGCAAATAGCGTTCCCTGGCGTCGCTTTCATAATCAGCATGGCGCAGGATCGACATGGCGATCAGTTCGTCATCGCCAATCAGGCGAATGCCGCGGACGCCAACGCTGTCGCGGCTTTTGAACACGCGCACGTCGATCACGGGGAAGCGGATGCACTTGCCCCGCCGGCCCGACAGCAGAATATCGTCGTTGGCATCGCAAATAGCCACGCCCACGATACGGTCGCCCTCGGGCAGCTTCATGGCAATCTTGCCGTTGGCCTGCACGCGCCTGAAATCGGACAGATCGTTGCGCCGCACGGAACCCGATGCGGTGGCGAACATGACATATCGGTCGGCCCATTCCGCCTCGTCCTCCGGCAGGGGCAATACGGTATGAATGGTTTCGCCCTCTTCCAGCGGGAACAGGTTCACCATGGCCTTGCCGCGTGCCTGGGGTGCCGCCATGGGCAGGCGGAAGACTTTCAGCAGATAAACCTTGCCGGTGGAGGAGAAGAACAACATCGGCGTATGGGTATTGGCCACGAAAAGTTGGCTGACGAAATCCTCGTCCCGGGTGGCCATGCCCTGGCGCCCCTTGCCCCCCCGCCGTTGCGGCCGGTAGGTGGAAAGCGGCACCCGTTTGACATAGCCGTTGTGCGAGACGGTCACCACCATATCCTCGCGCTGGATCAGGTCCTCGTCCTCCTGGTCCGCCTCGGCCTCGACGATTTCACTGCGCCGGGGCGTTGCGAAGCGTTCCTTCATGTCCAGCAATTCTTCGCGGATGATGTTTTTCAGGCGGTCCTCCGATTGCAGGATATCAAGGTAGTCGAGGATCTTCTCGCCCAGCTGCCGCAACTCTTCGCCAACTTCATCCCGGCCCAGGGCGGTCAGGCGTTGCAGGCGCAGATCCAGAATGGCCCGGGCCTGAATTTCACTCAATCGATAGATGCCATCGACAACCCTGTGCCCGGGTTCATCGATCAACTGGATCATGGCCTCCACCTCCCGCGCCGGCCAATCCCGCTCCATCAACTGGGCCCGGGCGGTTGCCGGGTCCGGGGCGGCGCGGATCAAGGCGATAATGGCATCGATATTCGCCACGGCAATCGCCAGGCCGGCCAGCACATGGGCCCTCTCCCGCGCCTTGCCCAGCAGATATTTGGTGCGCCGGGTGACCACCACTTCGCGGCTGTCGACAAAGGCGGCGATCATCTGGGCCAGGTTCATCAATTCCGGCCGGCCCCGGTTCAAGGCCAGGCTGTTGACCCCGAAGGATGTTTGCAGGGGCGAGAAGCGGAACAATTGGTTCAACACCACATCGGCCATGGCATCGCGCTTTAACTCGATCACCACGCGGACCCCGGTGCGGTCGCTTTCGTCGCGCAGATCCGAGATGCCCTCGATCCGCTTGGCGCGCACGGCCTCGGCGATTTTTTCAATCATGCCGGCTTTGTTCACCTGATAGGGAACTTCCGTGACGATAATGGCTTCGCGGTCTTTGCGGATGGTTTCCACATTGGTCCGCCCGCGCATGATGACGGAGCCACGCCCGGTGCGGAAGGCCGCGTGAATTCCGGCGCGCCCCAGGATCAGGCCGCCGGTGGGAAAATCCGGGCCCAGGAGATGCGCCATCAAGCCATCGACATCAATATCCGGGTTATCCAGGTAAGCGCAACAGCCGTCGATCACCTCGCCCAGATTATGGGGCGGAATATTGGTCGCCATGCCGACGGCGATACCGCCGGCGCCATTGACCAGCAAATTGGGGAACATGGCCGGCAGGACCACCGGTTCCGAGGCGGAACCGTCATAGTTGTCCTGGAAATCGACCGTGTCCTTGTCAATATCGGCCAGCAGCATTTCCGCCGGCTTGTCCATGCGTACTTCGGTATAACGCATGGCGGCGGCCCGGTCGCCATCCATGGAGCCGAAATTGCCCTGACCGTCCAACAGCGGCAGGCGCATGGCGAAACTTTGCGCCATGCGCACCATGGCATCGTAAATCGCCTGATCACCGTGGGGGTGATAACGGCCCATGACGTCACCCACCACGCGGGCCGATTTGCGGTACGGCTTGTCCGAGGTATAGCCTGCCTCGTGCATGGCAAAGAGGATGCGCCGGTGGACTGGCTTCAACCCGTCGCGGGCATCGGGAATGGCCCGGGAGACGATCACGCTCATGGCATAATCGAGATAGGATTTGCGCATCTCGTCTTCGATGGCGATGGGCAAAATGGCATCGTCCCGCTCACCGCCACCCGGCGGAGTCACGGGTGGATTTGCGGGTAGTTCGTCAGGTGGTGGCGTCTGATTGTCGTCGGTCAATTGAGGCAATCCTGATAGTGCTGCGCATGGCTAGGACGCCAAGGGTGGCGCCAAGAGGTACGGTCACGAGATATTGCGGGACACGGTGCCCATTTATACCAGGTATTGCGGTTTTCGGCAACGAAAAGCGGGCGATAACCGGGCTATATTGGCCGCGAAAATGGTTGAATTGGCGGTTGATTCAGCCCGAACTCCGGGCCTTGCCCATGGCTCTCGGCCCGCCGCCGGCGCGGCCGGGAACCACCGCCGCGCCTTTTGGGATGCGCAACAATGTGGCCGGCACCATGGCGATGAAATAGACCACCCCGAGGAATAGAAAGACGTCCCGGAATGCCAGCATATTGGCCTGGGCATAAAGCGAGGTACCGAGCATCTGCAGGGCCGCAATGGGGTGCATTTCCACAGGCCAGCCCAATTGCGACAACAGGCTGGACAACCCCTGCATCAGTTCCTGGGTCAGGACATTGTCCGGGGTTTGCGAGCCGGCCAGGGCCTGGGAAAACACCGCCGTTCGATGCTCCAGCGCCACGGCAATCAGGTTGACGCCCATGGCGCCGCCCATTTGGCGCATGAAGTTTACCGCGCCCGAACCCTGGCTGACCAAATGGCTGGGCAAGCTGTGCAGTGCGGTGGCGTTGATGGTGGGAATAACGAAGGCCAGGCCGATGCGGCCGATTACCAGCCACATGGCGAAGGTCCAGAACGGCGTGTCCGTATGGGCCCCGGTCATCAACATGGAAGACAGGGCGAAGGCGCATAGCCCGCCCAGGATCAGCCAGTGGCGGGGCAGCTTGTCGGCCAGGCGGCCGCCAATGGGCATCAGCATCATCATGGTCAGGCCCGCCGGCACCATCAACAGGCCGGATCGGGTCGGGGAATAGCCCTGCACGGTCTGCACGAATAGCGGAATCAGGTAGGTGGTGCCGTAGAGGCCCGCGCCCAGGGCCATGCGCACGACGGCGGCCGCCGCGAACTGTTTGTTCAGAAACAGGCGCAGTTGCAGGATTGGTTCCGAGGTCCGCCATTCCCACCACAGAAAGGCCACGAAAGATACGAAGAAGATGGAGAAGTAGACCGATACGATGGGCGCATGCCAGCCCTCCCGCTGGCCGGACGACAGCCCGATTAGACCAGAACAGACGAATACCACCAAGAGGGTCAGCCCCGTCCAGTCAAAGGCCGGCTTGGGGTCATTGCCCGTGCGCCAGGGCATAAACAGCCAGGCCAGAATGCTGCCCAGGGCGGCCACGGGAACGGAGGCAAAGAAGACGTAATGCCAATTGAAGCCATCCAGCAACAACCCACCGATGGTCGGCCCCATGGTCGGCGCCACGACCACGCCGACCCCGAACAGGCCCATGGCCTTGCCCCGTTGATTGATGGGGAAAACCTGGAACATCAACACCATGGACAGTGGCTGTACCAGACCGGCGCCCAGACCCTGGAGCACCCGCCCCGTGATCATGACGTTGATATCGCTGCTCAAACCACCCATGAAGGCGCCGATGGCAAAGATCGCCATGGCGCCCAGATATGTCGCCCGCATGCCGAACGAACGGACGAACCAGTCGTTCAGCAACATGGCCACGGTCATGGAGGCGATGTATCCCGTGGCCAGCCAATGGGCGGTATCCTGGCCCACGCCGAAGGCCCCCATAATGACGGGAATGGCCACGTTGATCATGGTAGCGTTCAACAGCATGGAGACGATGCCGAGAATGACCGTGAAGGTCACGAAGGCCCGGTATTTGGGACCATAGCGTTCGAACAGGATCTTGATGGCGGCGTCTTGCATGCCCGGCTCAACCCGGCCTTGGCCGCAGAACGGGGCGGGTCCGGGATTTCGGGCGGCGGTCGCGCAACAACAGTGCCGGTATGACGGTGAAGAAGTAGACCAATGCCATGAGCAGGAAGACATCGCTGTAGGCCATCATGGCGGCTTGGGAATAGATACTGCGCCCCACCAGATAAAGCGCGCCCGAGGGCGCCATTTCATACGGCCAGCCCAATTGCGAAAGCATGCGGCCGAACTGCGCGATAAAATGCAAGGTGGCGGCATTGTCCGGCGTTTGCGACCCGGCGAAGGCATCGGAAAAGAATGCCGTGCGCCGATCCAACGTCAGGGCCATCATGTTGATGCCTATGGCCCCGCCAAGATTGCGGGTGAAGTTCATGGCGCCGGATCCCTGGCTCAACAATTCCGGCTTGAGGGTCGAGACAGCACTTACGGTCAACGTGGGCATCATCGCGGCCAGGCCGACGCGGCCCAACATGAGCCATAATGCGAAGACCCAGAACGGTGTATCCGTATGGGCCTGCATCATCAGCACCGAAGACAAGCCGAATGTGACCAGACCAAATATAATCATCTGATAGGCGGGCAACTTGTCCGATAGCCGGCCGGCGATGGGGAATATCGCCATCATCAGTAATCCGCCGGGGATCATCAACAGCCCGGACCGGGTCGGGCTGTAACCCTGAACGGTCTGCACGAACAGCGGGACCACATATGTGGAACCATACAGACCCAGGCTTAGAACCATGCCCACGGCCACGGCGGCCGCAAACTTCCGGTTAAAAAACACCCGCAACTGCAACAGCGGGTTTTCAGACATCAGTTCCCAGTACACAAAGGCCACGCCCGCGATGATCCCGGCGGAAATATAGATCGAGATTATGGGCGTACCCCAGCCCTCGCGCTGACCGCTGGACAACCCGGTCAGGGTCGAGGCGATGCAAACCGTAACCAGGGCCAAGCCGGTCCAGTCAAAGACCGGCAATGCCCCCTTGCGGGTGCCGCCCGGCATGAAAACGGTCGCCAGCAAGATGCCGATCACGGCCACGGGCACGGAGGCAAAAAAGACGTAGTGCCAATTGAAGCTGTCCAAAAGCACGCCGCCTATGGTCGGGCCCAGGGCCGGCGCCACGATAATGCCGACGCCGAACAGGCCCATGGCCCGGCCCCGCTGCTCCACTGGAAAGACCTGAAACATTAAGATCATCGACAGCGGTTGCACCACGCCCGCACCTACCCCCTGCAGGATGCGCGAGACGATCATCAAATCAATAGTTGGGCTAAGCCCGCCCATGATGGCGCCAAGGACGAACACGGACATGGCGCCGATATAGGTCGCCCGCATGCCGAAGGCACGGACGAACCAGTCGTTCAACAGCATGGAAACCGTCATGGCGGCGATAAATCCGGTGGAAATCCAATGCACCGTATCCTGGCCCACGCCAAAGGCGCCCATGATCACCGGAATGGCCACGTTCGTCATGGTGCCGGTCAACACCATGGACATTGTACCCAACATGGCGGTGAAGGAGACCAAATAGCGGTACCGCGGTCCGTACCGCGCGAACATCGCCTCTATCGCGGGATTGCCCATGTTATCCGGTCCGGGCCGTCAGCGCCGGACGAGATTCATGTTTGCGCCGCGGGTCCCGTAAAAACAAGGCCGGGATGACCGCCACGAAGAATGCCATTGCGACAAACAGAAACAGATCCTTGAAGGCCATCATGGAGGCCTGCATGTAGACGCTTTGGCCAACCAGGTACAACACACCGGACCGCGCCATCTCAAACGGCCAGCCCAACTGGGTCAATATATGTCCAAATTGCATCATGAATTGCTGGGTCGTACTATTGTCGGGTGTTTGCAGCCCGGCGAAAGCCTCTGAAAAGAATGCCGTGCGCTGGTCCAACAACACGGCAATGACATTGATGCCCACCGCGCCGCCCAGGTTCCGCATGAAGTTGAGGGCGCCGGCGCCCTGGCTCAACATTTCCGGTTTCAAGGTCGACACGGCCGTGACCATCAAGGTGGGCATCATGGCGGCCTGACCAATACGGCCAAACATCAGCCACGAGGCAAAAACCCAAAACGACGTGTCCGTACTGGCCTGCATCATCAATAGGGAGGAGCAGGCATAAACAACCAGGCCAAACAGAGCCATTTGGTAGCCAGGCACCTTGTCCGCCAACCTGCCGGCAATGGGCAATACAAGGATCATCAGGATCCCGCCCGGTATCATCAACAAGCCGGACCGGGTCGGGCTGTATCCCTGTATGGTCTGCACGAACAGCGGCACCAGATAGGATGAGCCGTAAAAGCCAAGGCTTAACACCAGTCCGACAATGATCGAGGCGGTAAACTTGCGGTTGGCGAAGACCCGTACCTGAAGAATTGGGGTCGTCGTGGTCAGCTCCCAGATGATAAAGGCAACACCCGAAATCAGGCCGACGGAAAACAGTACCGAGATAATCGGCGAGCCCCAGCCCTCGCGCTGGCCGGAGGAAAGTCCGGTTAGCGAGCAGGCGATACACAAGGTAACCAGCACCAGGCCGGTCCAATCAAAAACCGGAAAATGCCGCCCTTTTTCGCCACCCGGCATGAAAATTGTGGCCAGGAATATCCCCACCGCCGGCACCACCGCCGACATGAAGAATACATACTGCCAATTGAAGGCATCCAACAGCACACCGCCAAAAGCCGGCCCCACGGCCGGGGCGACCATAATCCCAACGCTCATCAATGCCATGGCGCGGCCACGCCATTCGACGGGAAATACCTGCAAAACCAAGACCATTGTCAATGGCTGCACAACACCAGCGCCCAGACCTTGCAGGACGCGGGAGAGGATGACCAGGTCGATAGTGTTGGAAAGCCCGCCCATGATGCCGCCAAAAATGAAGACGGACATGGCGCCGATGTAGGTGGCTTTCATGCCAAAGGCGCGGACGCACCAGTCATTCAGCAGCATGGATACGGTCATGGCGGCAATGAAGCCGGTGGAGACCCAATGCACTTTATCCTGGCCGACGCCGAAAGTGCCCATGATGACGGGTATGGCCACGTTGGTCATCGTCGCCGTCAGCGCCGTGGCCATGGTGCCGAGCATGGCCGTCAAGGTCACATAGAAGCGATAGCGCGGCCCGAACCGCGCGAACATTTCCTCAATCGCGGTTGATTGCAATCTCGACCTCAACCATCATGCCAGGGCGCAGCAAGCCGTCGGTCTGGGGCACCGCGATCTTTACCGGCAGGCGTTGGGTAATTTTGGTAAAGCTGCCCGAGGGGTTGGGAGAGGGCAGCAGGGCAAATTGATTGGTCGCCGCGTTGCCGATCCGCACCACTTCGCCGACCACGACAAGGTCGGGGTAGGCATCGACGGAAATCTTTGCAATGGCGCCCAGTTTGACGTTGCGGATATCGGTTTCCTTGACATTCGCCTCGACCCAGACGACGGCTGAATTATGCATCAACAACAGGCGCTGTCCCCGCGCCACATATTCGCCCGGTTCGATGAATGTACGGTCGATGGTGCCCTTGCTGGGCGCCTTGATGGTGCGGTCGGCCAGGTCCAGTTGCTGGCGTTCCTTTTGGGTGCCGAGACGCTCTTCGTCAAAGCGCAGGGAGGCGATGCGGCCGCGCAGCACATCCATGCGCTGGCGATCCGCCTGGGCTTCCACGACGGCGGCGTTGGCCTGGGCCACGTCGGCCTCTCCCTTCAGGACCTGTTGTCCGGCCATGCGGTAGGCCGTGCGTAGGGATTCCCAACGCTGCCGCGAGATCACCTTTTTGTTCAATAGGGACTGACCGCGGTCAAAGTCATTTTTTACCTGTTCCAGTTCCGAATCCATGCCCGCCTTGGCCGCCCGGGATGCCGTCAGGGCGGCGCGGGCGGCCTCGAACCGGCCGCGGGTCTGCTGATCGATCATGCGGACTTCCGCCTCGATTTGATCCTGCTCCGCCTCCAGGGATTTACGTTGGGCATCGATTTCCCGCAAAAGTATGGCGGACTCCCGGCCATCGATCTTGATCAAGGGGGCATCGACCTCAACCGAAAGGCCCTCGGACGCCGGGACATCGATGACCCAGCCGTCAATGCGGGAGGAAATCATGATCATGTCGGCCTTGATGCGGGCATCGTAGAC
>JAPYUH010000388.1 GCA_029936195.1 Alphaproteobacteria bacterium | reverse complement strand
CCAGTTCTTCCAAGGTGGCCCGCAAATGGCCGGCGACCTTGTCGAAATGGCTGTCGTTCAGACCGTCGGCGACCAGTTTTTCATGCGCCACGCGCAGGTCCGCGCCGGTGTATTCGTTGGGGCCGCCAAAGGCCATGGTCAGAAAGGCCTTTTGCTTGGCCCTTTGGCCGTCCATGTCGGTGGTGTCGAAAAAATTCGAAATTTCATCATCCATCAGGACCTTGCGGTAAAACAAATCGACTGCCGCCTCAACGGCGCCGGGCCCGCCGATACGTTCAAACAGATTGTCTGGCATGAACAATATCCTCCAATTGTGTACCGTCCGCAGCCAATGATCTTATTACTATATAATAATGTCGTTACCGAATCATCATTCAGTCGGAAGGGCGCGATGCCGCTGCTGCACGTATCCAGACACGTATCCGGCCATATATCCGGCATGGGCCAGCTGATCCTTGAGGGGCGGCGCTACCGCTGTGCCCTGGGCCGGGGCGGTATTGCCGGTGACAAGCGGGAAGGCGACGGCGTCACGCCGGCCGGACAATTTCCATTTCGCGGGCTGCTTTATCGGGCCGACCGCCTGGCACGGCCGGACACCGGATTAGCGGCCCAGGTGATTAAACCCAGCGACGGCTGGTGCGACGACCCCACGGACAGCGCCTACAACCTGGCCGTCACCCTGCCCCATGGCGCCGGCGCCGAGAGGTTGTGGCGGGACGACCACCTCTACGACCTGGTGGTGATTATGGGCCACAACGACAACCCCGTTGTCCGGGGCCTGGGCAGCGCCATCTTCATGCATGTCGCCGGCCCGGCGTACGGCCCCACGGAAGGTTGCGTCGCCCTGGCCCGCGAAGACCTGCTGGCGGTGCTGCGGAAACTGGACACGAACAGCGAAATTCTGATCGAAATCTAGCGCCTATCAAGCTTGAAAAGCTCTAAATACTTAAATCCAGCAAATTATAGTCGTGCATGCCTTGCCGGGCGGCATCGTCCCACGTGTAGGTTTCCCCCGACGCGGCAAAAGGCCGGTATTCAAAGGGCGTCTCGTCTCCGAAACGCTGATGGCGGGCGTCGATGGCGTAGCCGATGACCCGGGACCGCTCCTTGATGCGGGCGGCGTCATAAACCGCGACGGAATTATGGATGCCCCCCGCCTCCACGTTCAGGACCGAGGCCCGGCGGTGAAAGCCCATGTTCAAGGTGACCCGCCAATCGGGCGAGGTGTTGGCGAACGAACCGTGCAGGGCCTGGCGGTTGGTGATGGCCACGTCGCCCGGCTTGCAGATGATGGGCACGGCATCCGGCAGACGTTCGCTGCCCGCGGCCGTGACTTTTGCCCGGATATCCGCCTTGGCCAACTTGTGAGAGCCGGGCACCACCCAGACGCCATTCGCCGGCGTGCTGCCGTAAAGCTGCCCCATGAAATTAAAGCCGTGGCAGCCCTGATCCCACATCTCCGTATCCCAATGTGTGGTGCCGTCCTGATGCCAGGCGACCGAGGCGCCCAAGCCCGGTTCCTTGATGAAAATAGCATCGGTGAAGGGCACGAAATCGTCGCCGTTGATGGCGGCGGCGACAGCGAGGAGGTCCGGGTGGCCATAGGCGCGCAGGCAGGCATCCGAGAATTGCAGCGAGCCCAGGATCAGATAGACCACCTCGTCCGGCGTGCCGTCCGCCGCCCTGGGTTCGATCATCTTCACCGGATGCCGGCCATTGGCCAGATCCGTGCCGCCGAAGGGGTCGCCCAGGGGTTTGGACCAGAACAACGTCGGTGCCTGGCAATCGGCGCCCAGGGCCGGGCGGCCCCGGCGATCCACGGCGGCGCCCTTTTCAAGGGGCAACCGTGCCATGATCCGTTTCAGATCAGCCTCGATATCCGCCAGCTCGCCGGCGCCAAGGACGTCCTCGAAGACATAGAAACCACAGCGCCAATAGGCCTCCAGAATGTCCGGGTGGACGTTGCCGTCCCCATCACGCCGGATCGGACCGCGGTTGCCCAAGGCATGGGCCCTCGCTTCTCCGGCCTGCAAATAAGCCGCCATGGCGGCGCTTTCCGGGCCGTAATCCGCAGATTGGGCTTGGGGTCGGGTTTGCGTCCGCGGGCTCATCGCCGGCCTCCCTGGGTTGCTCGGATTTTATGGTACCTCATTTTCGACATTTGCCTCTCCGCAATTTGAACAAATCCGAGCCAGGAGTCGCATTCAACGCTGATCGATACTACCATACAATCCCTGCGCCGGCAGTGACCATTGGGGTTTGCGAATGCGCGAACGGGCCGCGAGGCGAATTTCAGTGGTCAAAACTGCCTATCAAACTATCTAGTAAAATGAGATTGC
>JAPYUH010000387.1 GCA_029936195.1 Alphaproteobacteria bacterium | reverse complement strand
GAGGAAGTCACCGGCATCGACATTGTCAAGGCACAGATCCGTATCGCCGGCGGGGCGCGGATTGGCGATCTGGCGGCCTCCGGCGTGCCGGCCCAGGAAGATATCCAGCTGCGCGGCCATGCCTTGCAATGCCGGGTCACCACGGAAGATCCGGAGGAAAATTTCCTGCCCGATTATGGCCGCATCACCGCCTATCGCGGCGCCAATGGCTTCGGCATCCGCCTGGACGGCGGTACCGCCTATTCCGGCGCCGTCATCACCCGCCACTACGACAGCCTGCTGGAGAAAGTCACCGCCTGGGCCCCCAGCCCGGAGGAAGCCATTGCGCGCATGGACCGTGCCCTGCGGGAATTTCGCATCCGGGGCGTGACCACCAATCTGACTTTTGTCGAGGGTTTGATCAATCACCCCAAGTTCAGGGCGGCGGACTACACCACGCGGTTTATCGACGAAACGCCGGAATTGTTTAAACTCAGCCACCGCCGGGACCGGGCGACGCGGCTGTTGCGCTTCATTGCCGATGTGTCCATCAACGGTAACAACGAGGTGGCGGGGCGCCCCAAACCCACCACGGACCGCACACCCCTGGTGCCCAGCCACCTGAGCCCCAGCCCGCCCGACGGCACCAAGCAGTTGCTGGACAGCCTGGGCCCTGAGAAATTCAGCGCCTGGATGCTGGAACAGGACCGGGTGTTGGTGACCGATACCACCATGCGCGACGCCCACCAGTCGCTTCTGGCCACCCGCATGCGCAGCTACGATATCGTCCGGGCGGCGGACGCCTATGCCCATAATCTGCCGCAATTGTTTTCCCTGGAATGTTGGGGCGGGGCCACCTTCGACGTGGCCATGCGGTTCCTGAACGAATGCCCGTGGGAACGGCTGCGCAAGATCCGCGCCCGGGTCCCCAATGTGCTGTTGCAGATGCTGCTGCGCGGTGCCAACGGCGTCGGCTACACCACCTACCCCGACAACGTGGTGCAAGCTTTCGTCAAACAGTCGGCGGACAGCGGCATGGATTTATTCCGGGTGTTCGACAGCCTGAACTGGGTGGAGAACATGCGCGTTGCCATGGATGCGGTGCTGGACAGCGGCAAGCTGCTGGAAGGCGCCATCTGTTACACCGGCGATCTGCACGACCCCGCGCGGGACAAGTACGATCTGCAATACTACGTTGCCATGGCGCGGGAACTGGCGGCCGCGGGCAGCCATATTATCGGCATCAAGGACATGGCCGGCCTGGCCAAGCCCGATGCCATCACCACCCTTGTCCGCGCCTTGAAGGAGGAAACCGGACTGCCGGTGCATTTCCACACCCACGACACATCCGGTATTGCGGCGGCCAGTGTGCTGGCCGCTGCCGCCGCCGGCGCGGATGCGGTGGACTTGGCCATGGACTCGCTGTCCGGTCTGACCTCGCAGCCGAACCTGGGCTCCGTGACCGGGGCGCTGCGTGGCGGGGCGCGGGATACGGGCCTGGATGCGGGCCAGATCCGCGCTTTATCCGATTACTGGGAGGGGGTGCGGGCGCAGTACGCCGCCTTTGAAAGCGATCTTCGATTTGGCGCCTCGGAAGTCTATTTGCACGAAATGCCCGGCGGCCAGTTCACCAACCTGAAAGAGCAGGCCCGTTCCCTCGGGCTGGAGGAACGCTGGCACGAAGTGGCCCGCGCCTATGCGGAGGTCAATGACATGCTGGGCGATATCGTCAAGGTGACGCCGTCCTCGAAAATGGTGGGCGACATGGCCCTGCTCATGGTCAGCGCGGACTTGAGCCGCGAAGACGTCGAGGACCCGGACAAGGAAATCGCCTTTCCCGAATCCGTTCGGTCCTTCTTCCGGGGCGAACTGGGCCAGCCGCCCGGCGGCTTCCCAAAGGCCCTGCAACTGAAAGTCCTGTCTGGCGAGACCCCCATGACCGACCGCCCCGGCGCTAATCTGGCCCCCGCCGATCTGGCTGCCCTGCGCGGCCGGGCCGAGAAAAAAGTCGCACGGCATATATCGGATGAAGAGTTCAATTCCTATCTGATGTATCCCGGCGTCTTCACCGACTATGCCGCCCACCGCCGGGAATTCGGCCCCGTGGACGTTCTGCCCACGAAGACATTCTTCTATGGCATGCAGCCGGACGAGGAGATATCCGTGGATATCGAGCGGGGCAAAAGCCTGGTGATCCGCCGCCAGGCCGTGGGCGAGGTAGACGAGGAAGGCTTTGTGAAATTCTTCTTCGAATTAAACGGCCAGCCGCGCACCATCCGCATCGCCAACCGCCAGGCCGCCGCGTCGGTGGAGCGGCACCCGCAAGCCGACGAGAACAATCCCAATCACGTCCCCGCGCCCATGCCCGGCGTC
>JAPYUH010000386.1 GCA_029936195.1 Alphaproteobacteria bacterium | reverse complement strand
GGCCATTTACTGACAGTGAATAACCTGTGGATAATAAGAACAACCTTAGTCCAGCCTCGCACGCAGTGCCGCAGCAATCTTGCTAAAAGCTTGTGCCGGAGCTCCTTCGGGATCCTTGACCACCACTGGTACGCCGGTATCGCCTCCTTCTCGGATTTCGGTGAAGAGCGGAATCTCACCAAGAAACGCGGTTCCCTGTCGCTCGGCCTCGGAAGCCCCGCCGCCGTGCCCGAAAATTTCCACGCGTTCGCCGCCCGGCGCAGTGAAGTAGCTCATGTTTTCCACAATGCCGAGAATGGGCACGTTGACCTTCTCAAACATCGCGATGCCTTTGCGCACAACCCCCAGCGACGCTTCCTGCGGGGTGGTCACAATCAAGCCGCCATCGAGCGGCACAGTTTGGCAGAGGGACAACTGCGCGTCCCCAGTTCCCGGCGGCAAATCAACCAGCAAAAAATCCAGCGTGCCCCAGTCCACCTGCATCACGAATTGTTGGATGGTTTTCATGATCATCGGCCCACGCCAGATGACCGGCTGGTCGCCGTCGAGCAAAAAGCCCATGCTCATGAGTTTAACCCCATGGTTCATTAACGGCACCAGCTTATCCTCGGGGCTCACCATCGGGCGCTCGTTCACGCCCATCATCAAGGGCACACTGGGGCCGTAGATGTCGCAATCGAGCAGGCCGATCTCGCCGCCTTCCTGGGCCAGCGCGCAGGCGAGGTTGACCGCGCAGGTGCTTTTGCCCACACCGCCTTTGCCGGAAGCCACGGCGAAGACCTTGTTAATGCCGGGCATGCGGTTGGGCTGCGCCCCGGCCGCGGCGGGAGCTTGGCCGGCGGGCGGCATTTTAATCTGCACCATTGCGCGGTCGATACCGTCCACCGATGTGGCCGCAGCTTCCACGCTGGCCTTGAGCTGGGCGGCCACCTCGGGGTTGTGGGAGGTTAGCTCCAGCTCAATGCTCGCCGAGCCATTGGCCACCGCCAAATTTTTCACAAGCCCAAAAGACATGATGTCGCGCGAGTAACCCGGATAATTCACGCCCTTGAAGGCGTCTTTGATGGATTGTTCCAAGCTCATTTTTTCAGTGCGTCCCAAGTCGGCGACATCGCGCGCAGCTTGTCGACTTGTTTTGGGATGACTTCCAGCACGAGATCAATCTCATCCGCCGAGGTGTCGCGGCCGAGGGAGAGGAGAACGTTGCCCTTGGCCAAGGCGGCGTCAAGCCCGATTGCCGCCAGCGCCGGCGGCACCGCCATGTTTTTGGTGACACACGCCGCACCGCTCGCGATGGCGATGCCCTGCAAATCCAACGCCAGCGCCAGCCCTTCGCCTTCGATATGTTCAATGGAGTAATTGAGCTGCGTGGGCAACCGACCCGGCCCTGGCTTTGGCCCATTGAGCCGAATGTGCTCAATACGATTGAGTAAGCCTTCGTGGAGCTTCAACTGCAGATTGGCAATGTGAGCTGGAATGGCTAATGCAGAAGCGGCGCCAGCTCCGGCGATGGCCATTATGTTCTCCGTTCCGGCGCGCAGGCCGTCCTCCTGCACGCCGCCGTGCATCTGTGGGGTCAGCGGAACGCGGCGGTTGCGATAGAGAACGCCAACGCCCTGCGGTCCGTGAAACCGATGCGGCGCGAGCGACAGCAGCGAGACATTGGCCGCCTGCACATCGATGGGCAGCCAGCCGCCGCTGGCGGTGGCATCGACAAAAAACGGAATGCCGCGCTCCGCTGCCATCGCGCCGATGGCGGCAATGTCCTGCACGGTCCCGAGGTCGTGGTTGGCGTGGTGAGTGGCGATGAGGACGGTTTGGTCCGTGGTGGCTTCAGCTAAGACGCTCGGATCCACGTGTCCTTCACCATCAACGGGCACTCGCGTGGCGGTGAATCCGTTATCTTCGAGCCACACGACAGATTGATCGATTGAGGGATGCTCAATGTTGGAGAGGACGATGTGGTTGCCCCGTTCTCGTTGGGCTAGGGCAACGCCTTTTACGGCGAGGTTGTTCGTTTCTGTGCCACTGCTGGTAAAGAGGATTTCCTTGGGCGTGCCGTTAATGAGCTCCGCACATTGTTCGCGGGCGGTATCGATTGCTTCTCGAGCGGCAAGACCGTGGCTATGTAGCGAGTTGGCACTGCCGAAGCGCTCCTCCAGAAACGGCCGCATCGCTTCGCGCACCTCGGCAGCCAAAGGCGTGCCTGCGAGATGATCAAGATAAACACGGCGTTTCATGCCGTGAGGGTAGGCGAGGGATGGTTATTTCAAAAGCGCCAAGTAATCGGAAAGCCCCCGCAGGTTTTCGATGAAGACACGCGTCTCGATACGCTCGCCAAATTTCATGCCGC
>JAPYUH010000385.1 GCA_029936195.1 Alphaproteobacteria bacterium | reverse complement strand
AGATACGATGGCCGCCAGCCTGCGTTGCGTTTCCTCTCTCATGACGCCAGCTTAACGTCATGGCTGATGAGAATCCATCCGCGCTAGACCTCAAGCCCATACAGCGCGACCGCGTTGTCATGCAGCAGACTCTTGCGCATCCGCGGCGAAAGGTCGGCCATCTGATCTTCAATTTTTTGTTGGGAGAACGGCCAGGTGCTGTCGGGGTGGGGGTAGTCGGAGGCCCACATCACATGCCCCTCGCCCATGAAGGGCAGCAGGGCAATGGCGATGGGGTCGTCCTGAAAACTGGCATAGATCTGCCGCTTGAACAATTCGCTGGGCGGAATGGCCAGGGGCACGCCGCCGTGGCGGTCCCAATAGGATTTGCTCTCGTGCAGGCGGCCGAACCGGGTATCCAGCTCCTGTACCACCCAAGGCACCCAGCCCAGGCCGCTTTCCGCCATGGTCACGCGCATCCTTGGATGCCGTTCCAGAATGCCCCAGGCAAATAGATCGACAAAGGGATCCAGGAACTGCCCGATGAATTCCTTGGTGGCAACAAATGTACTGGCCGGGGTGCCAAAGGCCGGGTCATCTTTCGCCACGTTGAAAACCGTGACGTGGAACGACAGAATGATCCCGGTTTCCTCCAACGTCTTCCACAGCGGTTCCCAGGCCGGGTCATGCAGGCGCGGCGCCACCTCGGCGATTTGCAGATTGGCCTGTTTCCAGCCACCGACTTTTGCCAAGCGCAACAACTCCGCATGAGCCGATGCCGGCGCGGGCGGCAACATGGGCACGCCCAGCAGGCGGTCCGGCGCGGCGGCGCAGAACTCCCTTAAAGAGTCGTTATAGGCGGCATAGCAGGCATCCCTGAGATCCGGGTCGTCCGCATTGATGGAAAACACCGGGCCATAGATCACATGGGCATGCACGCCGTCGCGGTCCATGTCGGCCAGGCGCAGTTCCGGCACCGCCGGGCGGCGCTGGCCGTAATCGCTATGGCCGCCCCTCTCAAGGGCAGTGACCACGGGGTGGTCGGGGGGTTGGTTGCCGCCCGCCATCTCGCCGCGCCAGCCGCCCCAGACTTTATCTTCGCAAACCCACAGCGCGGTGCCATTCCGGGCCTCCACGTGGGGGGCTCGTTCGGCATATGACCGTGCCATGTTGCGGGTCCAGAAATCCTGGGGCAAATAGCCGAGATCGAGATGGTCATCGGCGGAGATGATTTTATAGTCCATGTTCATTGATTTCATCCGGTGGCCGCGGGCGGCAAATAATACCCTGCATCATCGGCGATTGTCAGCCGGTGCAACAACCTGTCATACCCTTCAAAGCCGCCCGTGGCCTGATGCAGAACGGAGCGGTTGTCCCACATCACCAACATGTCCGGCTGCCATTCATGGCGATAGACGAATTCAGCCCAGTCCTGCCATTGCCGCACCTCGCCGATCAGCGCCCGCCCTTCCTCCGCATCGACCCCCTCGAAACCGATCACGTAGGAACCGGCGAACAGGCCGGGGCGCCCGGTCTCCGGATGGGCGCGGATCAGGGGGTGGCCCTGCCTGGCATGGGCACTGTCCGAGGTGCGGATATCCATGGCGCCGTCGTAGTTGCCGTCCGCATATTTGCCGTCGTCGGCATAGGCGCCGGCCGCGCAATGGACGGCGGTCTTGCCTTCCAGCTTGGCCCGCAAGGCTTCCCCCATCCGCTCGAGAGCCAGGTGCTGATTGGAAAACAGCGTATCGCCACCCCGCGGGGGAATGGTGATGCCAAGCAGACAGGTGCCCGACGGCGGGCGGACCTGAAAACTCCAATCCGAATGCCAGGCTTCGGCAAACAGCTTGCCCCTTTCATCGGCGCGGCGCTGGACGGCGGCGATCTTGTCGTGGCCGTCCATGGGCGCGATGTAAGGGTCATCGCCAATGGGGCCAACGGTTTCAACAAAGCGCACCAGATCTTCCCGGCTCATGGGCTGGTCGGGAAATATCAGCACATGATGGTCAAGCCAGGCCGCGCGGATGGCGGCCACGGTGGCGGTATTCATGGGTTTGGTCAGATTTACACCGGTCACGAATGCGCCGCAGCTTTGTTGGGTGGGTTCAACTTGGATCATCGCAATTTTCGTCCTTGGTATTCGCCGTTACTGGCCAAGAGGAATGGTATTCGAAATGGATCAACCCGCGCGCCGGTACCGGCCCAAGAGCTTTTCCGTCAGGCACCAGAGGCCTCCGCCGCCGACGCCAACGGTAATGCCAAGCCACCGCCAGCCCTCGGGCCCGAAGGACAAAATATCAAAGCCGTGCAGGGCCACGGGGAGGATCATGAATAGGAAAAACGGTCCGGTATAGAAACAATGGGTCCGCCCGCACCGGCGCGCATTC
>JAPYUH010000384.1 GCA_029936195.1 Alphaproteobacteria bacterium | reverse complement strand
TAGCCCTGGGCCTTGTGCCAGCCACCGGCGCCCATGATGTTGCTTTCGCCAGCCGCCCAGACAAAACCGACCATCTTGTCCAACGGATAACCCTGACGGGTGAACTCGTTCAACGCGACCGAGGGCGCCTTGCCAAACAGATGGTTGATGACGAAATCAGCCCGGTAGCGGCGGGCGATATCCTGCACCTGAACCTTCATCTCGACACCTGGTGGGGGAATGGCGAACTCTTTCAGTTGAAAGCCTTCCATGTCCCGCAGCTTGTGCAGAATGGGAAGGGGCTCGCGCCCCGCCGGGTTGTCATAATAGATGTAGGCGATTTTCTTGCCCTTGAGGCTGCCGCCCAGTTGCTCCTTGGCAAATTTAACGGATGCCGCGCCCTGTGACCAATAGGTGGCCGCAATAGGGAACAGATAGGGATATTTCAAGCCGTTGGCGGCTGCCGCCGTACCAAATCCGGGGCTGGTGCCGGGGATCTTGTCTTCGTGCAGCAATTTCGTCAAAGCCTGCGTGTGGGGCGTGCCATAAATGGCGATAACCACCGCGCCGCCTTTTTTCATGCGTTGATAAGCTTCCATGCCAGGCGGCACTTTATATTCGTGGTCAATTTCCATCACTTTGATGGTGTGACCGCCAATGCCGCCCTTGCTGTTCACCAGCTTGACGTAGTCATGGTAGCCAGGGCAAAGGAACGTGCCGACGGTTTGTGTCGGGCCGGTCCGGTCGCACTGCAGGCCGACGACGATTTCGCCGGCAGTTGCCGTGCCGATCTGAAAAGAGACGGCCGCAACCAAAGTCGCTGCCATCAGACCGAGTCTTAAGTGTCTCATGCCTTATTCTCCCCTGTTAGGTGCCGCCGTTTAATCCGACGACGTCAAGTCACCCTAAACCTTAATAGGAAAAGGGCCAAACCCGGAAATAGTTCCGGATATTCTGCCAAAGTTTATTTAATCCTTCCGGTTCCACAACCAGGAAGAAGATGATCAGGCCGCCAAAGATGATCAGCCGCATCTGCGCGATCACCTGGGCGAGGTACACACCGTCGATGAAATACACGCCCACGGTCTCCATGAAAATGCGCACACCGAAGGGCAGCAGCGTAATGAAGATCGCGCCGAACACCGAACCCAGGACCGAGCCCAGACCGCCGATAATGATCATCGCTAGATAATCGATCGAAATCGGCAACTGAAAGGCCTCGTAATTGGCGACGCCGTAATAATATGTCGCCATGACCCCGGCCACGCCGGCGTAGAAGGAGGATATGGCGAAGGCCAGCAGCTTGTAGCGATAGACGTTGATGCCGATGATCTCGGCTGCGATCTCCTGATCACGAATGGCCACGAATGCCCGGCCAATGCGGCTGCGCACCAAATTCAAGGTCGCGAGAATCGCAAAGGCCGAGATCGGCAACAAAAACAGGTACATCTCCGTCGGCGTGGTGATGGTATTGCCGAACACCACGGGACGGGGCATCTCGATCGAGGCCTGCACGCCGCCCGAAATTGCCGGCGTATGGTTCAAGGTCCATTCAATAATGAACTGCGCCGCCAATGTGGCAATGGCCAGGTACAGGCCCTTGACCCGCAGGGATGGCAGACCGACAAGCAAGCCAATGGCCGCCGCCATTAGGCCGCCGGCGGGTATGGTCAACCAAAATGGAAAATCGAAATGTACGGCAAAGTTCGCGGCCGTATAGGCCCCGACCGACATGAACGCCGCGTGACCGATGGAGATCTGTCCCGTGTAACCCAACAGGATATTCAGGCCCAGGGCCCCGACCACCGCAATTGACGCCAGATTGATTAACGTAAGATAGTAATCGTCCATGACAATGGGAAACACGATAAAGAACAAAACGCCCACCCCCGCCACCGAAACCTTGCCGATGGGCAAGGGATACAGCGCCATGTCGGCCTGGTAGCTGGTCTTGAAGTATCCGCTCTCGCGATGAAACATGACTTAACTTTCCTCGAGCTCAGATACGTTCAATGATGGGTTTGCCGAAGATCCCGTACGGTCTGACCATCAGAACCAGGATCATTAGGACGTAAGGCGTGAAGTCCTTGGTGCCGCCGCCCACATATGGATCGATGTAACCGGCGGAGATTGCCTCGACCACGCCAATGATAACGCCGCCGACGATAACGCCGACGATTGAATCCAGCCCGCCCAGGATCACCACCGGAAACACTTTGAGGCCCAACGCCGCCAATTGTGTATCAACCCCGATGGCGCTGCCCCAGACCAGCCCGCCCAGCAGGGCAACGAAGCCGGCCAGCATCCAGGCCAGGACAAAATAGCGTTCCACGTTGATGCCCATGGCCATGGAAACCTGATGGCTGTCGGCCACCGCGCGCATGGCGA
>JAPYUH010000383.1 GCA_029936195.1 Alphaproteobacteria bacterium | reverse complement strand
TTAAGATCAATTGCAGTTTTATCCTAACAGGCTTCCTACGGGCATTTCAAATTAGCGGCTGCTAACGTCCAGTACCACCGCCATGGCGCTGTCGCCCGCGGCGCAGCCCTGGAACAGGCCGCGGCCGCCGCCGCGCAGGGCCAATTCCTCGATCAATTCGATGATACAACGCAGACCCGTCGGACCCTGCGGGTGGCCCCAGATCAGCGAGCAACCGAAATTGTTCATTGCATCGAGATCAAAACCCGTTTCCCGGCTGAATACGATGTCGTTGACGGCAAATGGGTTATGAGATTTCACCGCATCCATGTCGCCAATTTCCAGATCCGCACTGTCCAGCGCGCGTCGCGCCGCCTCGACCGGAGCTTGCGGCATGAAGCCTTTCTCGGTTCGGGATTGGCCAAATCCGCGTACCCGGATCTGTATACTCGGGTCGCTGGCCTGCTCGCGCGCCGCCTCCGCCGTGGTCACCAACAGGCCGGCCGTGCCGTCCGCCGGGTGGGTCTGACCGCCGAAGGTGATGCTGCCGCCCTCTTTCACCGGGCGTAATTTCGCCAGATCTCCGGCACTGACCTCAACCACCCCTTCATCGCCACTTAACGTGACGGAGGATTTACGAAAGCGGCTATCGGGCACTTCGAACGGCAAGGTCATATAGCGTTTCTGAAAGGCATGGTCGTTGTCCAGGGCGTCGCGGTATTGGTGGTATCGCCGCACCACGACGTCGTTTTGCGCTTCGGTGCTGATCTGATATTTCCGGGCGACGTTTTCGGCCGTATCGATCATGGCGTTCCGGGCATGGGGGTCATGATTGAAGTTATCCATCACAACGTCTTCGTGGCCACCCGTCCCGCCCGGTCCGGCGGGTGCGGGATAGTACACGTGGGGACCGTTGGAGGTCCGGTCGGCGGTCAGGATCAGGGTGCTGTCCGACAAACCGCTCCGCACTTCGTGGCAAGCCGCGGCAAGTGTGCGGGCTCCGGTGGCGCAGGCCTGGCTGATGGTGGGGCCGGCCACGTCTTCCGCTCCCATCATGCCCATGACCCATGGCAGGCCATAGAAAGATTGCCGTTGGGGTACGGTAAGGCCCAGAATACCGTGATCGATTTCGCCGAGGGGGATATCGCGGCGGGCCAGCTCCCCGGCACCCACGTGGGCGGCGAATTGCAGGCTGTGCAAGTGGGACAGGCTGCCCTGCCAGCGCGCGAACGGGCTGGACCAATAGGCGCCATAAGGAATTTCGGCATCGCGGGCCACGGGCATATCCAATCCTGTTTGACAGTTTGTATTGTTGCCGCCACCTTAACCGAGAAACTGTCGGGAAGGCAGTCGCAAAGAGGAGGCTACGCCATGAGCGAGGCACGGTTGGATACGGTTCGGCTACAGACCGTTGTAAAGGGTTTTTGGGAATCCGCCGCCCTGATGAGCGGCGTGGAACTGGGGCTATTCACCGCCATCTCACGGGGCAATGACGGCATAGAAAGTGCCGCCGGCGCCCTGGGGATCGAAGTCGGGAATGCCGAGCGTCTGATGACCGCCCTGACCGCCATGACCTTGTTGCAGCGGGATGGCGATACATTTACCAACGCGCCGGACGTGGAACGGTTTCTGGTCGAAGGCAGCCCAAGTTATGCCGGGCCATGGATGTTGTTTGGCAAACCGGCCTGGAATGAATGGGGGCAATTGACCCAGCATCTGCGCCAACCGAAATCGGATCAGAAAATCTTGGGCAAGTACGACGATAACTTCACCGTCGCGCGGGCACGGGACTATCATGCGGCGACCTATTCGATCGGTTTGGGCGCGGCCCGACGCTTTCATAAACAGGTGGACCTATCGGGACGGAAACGGATTATGGATCTGGGCGGAGGCTCGGGGTGTTATTGTATCACCGCCGCGAAGACACATGCCCATATCACGGCGGTGGTTCTCGACTTGCCGTCCGTCGTCGTGGTGGCGCGGGAATTCATTGCCGAGAACGGCGTTGCCGACCGGGTCACGGCGGAAGCCTGCGATTTTACCGCCGATGCCCTGCCGCGTGACGCGGACGTGGCGATCATGGCGTCCAACCTGCCAATTTACAGCCGGGAAATCATCGCCGGCGTGGTACGCCGTGTCCACGATGCCTTGTTGGATGGTGGGGAATTCCATTTGATCGGTGAAATTCTTGACGATGATCGCCGCGGCCCCATCGCGCCGGCCCTTTGGGGTCTGTCGGAAGCTATAAGCGGGTCGACCGGGCTGGCCCATTCCCAATCGGATGTTATTGGCTATTTCGTGGGCGCGGGTTTTCGCGATGTTTCGGTGACGGAATTCATCCCCGGAACGCTGACACGCATTACCGGTAGTAAGTCATAAGTTATAAATATG
>JAPYUH010000112.1 GCA_029936195.1 Alphaproteobacteria bacterium | reverse complement strand
CTAGGCGATTTCGTCGCTGGGAAAATCATGACCCGAAATAGTTAATGGAAGTGTAATCACAAATAAGTTTTATGACAAAAATTATTTCTCAGCCCAAGGCGATCTGATCGCTGAGTATTCCGGTTGTCAAACCCACCAACTCATCCAGGGAAGTGGGGAAGACGCAATAGGGATGGCCGGCCGCCGCGTACAGACAATCGAAACGGCCCAGGCTGGCATCCACCGCCGTGGGTAGGACGGAGGGATAGGCCAACGGCGCCACCCCGCCGATGGCGAAGCCGGTGGCCGCGCGCACCAGATCCGCATCGGCTCGTTTGCATTTACCGATCAATCCCAGGCCTGTGGCGAAAACCGTGGCCAGTGCCTTGGTATCGCAGCGCCGGTCGCCGGCCACCAAGGCAATGACTGCCCGGCCGTCCATCCCGTCGCCGATACGAAAGACCAGGGATTTGACAATGGCGCCCAACGCACAGCCGATGCTGTCGGCGGCATCCTGGGCGGTGCGTGCGGTTTCGGACAGGGCCAAAACTTCAGCCGCCGAACCCGCTGTCCGCAGGGCCTGCCGCACCCGTTGCACCGACGGGCTGTCGATGGGGTTCATCTTGTTTTTCTCAGGCCGGAATGTCCATGCCTCTGGCCAAGGCCGGCCGCGCCATCAAAATGTCGTACCAGCGTTTGACGTTGGCGAAGTCATCAAGGTCAACCTCCTGCCAGTCAAAGCGGAAGACCCACGGGAGGGTGGCGAAATCGGCGATGGAAAGATCGCCGGCCAGATAATCCCGCCCCGCCAGCCGGGCATCGAGCACGCCGTAAAGACGGCGGCATTCGGTATAGTAGCGGTTGATGGCGTAGGGCACCTGCTCCTTTGCGGCCCGCTTGAAATGATGCACCTGTCCGAATATCGGGCCGATGCCGCCCATCTGAAACATCAGCCACTGGATCACTTCATAGCGGGCGGCCATGTCCTGGGGCATGAACTTGCCGGTTTTCTCGGCCAGGTACATCAGAATGGCGCCGGACTCGATCACCGTATAGGGCTGACTGCCCGGTCCGTCCTGGTCGATGATGGCCGGGATCTTGCCGTTTGGATTGATGGCGGTGTATTCCGGCGTGAACTGGTCGTCCTGGCCGATGTGGATGGGATGGATATTGTAGTCCAGGCCGCACTCCTCCAGCATGATGGAGGCTTTCTTGCCGTTGGAAGTTTTCCAGCTGTAGAGATCGATCATGTCCTTGTATCCTCTTCTCTATGGCACCGTCATGCCTTTGGCCACGGCCGGGCGGGCGAGACAAGCCGCCAGCCAGCGGGTGACATTGGTGAATTCTTCAAGTTGTCCCGGCCGTTGCGCCGGCATCCAGTCCTGAATGCGGCCCGCGCACCAGGCGTAAGTAGCAACATCGGCAATGGAATAGTCACCGGCCATGTATTCCCGATCCGCCAGATTGCGATCCAGCACGCCAAGCAAGCGGATGGCTTCGTTGACGTAGCGTTCGATGGCCCGTTCGTTGTCCGCTTGATTCCCGATGAACCAATTGGCTTGCCCGAACATGGGGCCCTGCCCGCCCATTTGCCACATCAGCCATTGCATCACGTCCGCCCGCGCCCGGGGCGCGGTCGGCAGCAAGGGTGAATGGGTCTTTTCCACCAGGTAGACCAGAATGGCCCCGGTTTCAAAGACGGAAATCGGTTCGCCGTCCACGTCGTTGTCGATAATCGCGGGGATTTTGTTGTTTGGCGAAATTTTCAAAAACGCCGGCGCGAATTGATCGTTCTGTCCGATGTGGACCTTGTGAGTGGTATATGGCAAGCTGACTTCTTCCAGCATAATGGAAGCCTTTCGGCCATTCGGCGTGCCGAAAGTATAAAGATCAATCATGTTAATTGCGTTCCCTTGGAGAGATATGTGCGGCCCCGCCCCTTCAACCTAATCATTTCCCCCACTACTTTCCAGGGCGCTTTCCAGATCGGCGATCAAATCTTCCGCCGCTTCAATGCCGCAGGACAGGCGAAGCAGATCGGGGGGCACCGGGCTGTCGGGGCCTTCGGTGCTGAACCTGTGTTCGATCAGACTTTCCACGCCGCCCAGGGAGGTGGCGCGGGTCCACAATTTCACATTGGCCGCAACGGCGACGGCACGGGCCTCGCCGCCTTTTACCCGCAGGGACAACATACCGCCGAAGCCGCCCTGCATCTGACGCGCCGCCAGGGCATGATCCGGGGCGCTGGACAGGCCCGGATACAGCACTGCCACAACGTCGTCGTGGCCTTGAAAATGTTCCGCCACGGCCATGGCGTTGCGGCAGGCGGCTTCCACCCGTAGAAACAAGGTGCGCATGCCGCGCAGCAGCAGCCACGCTTCAAAAGTGCCCAGGATGGCGCCGCCGTCGTGGCGGTTATCACACAGGCCCTGCCAGAAGCCGTCACGGCGGGCCCCGATCAGGGCGCCGCCGATCAGGTCGGAATGGCCGTTCAGATACTTGGTCGCCGAATGCTTCACCAGATCGGCGCCCAATGCCAGCGGCTGGCTCAAGACCGGCGTGGCAATGGAGCTGTCCACCGCCAGCAAGGCACCCACGCCATGGGCCAGATCGGCGATGGCCGAAATATAGGAAACCCCCCACAACGGATTGGCCGGCGTTTTGATCCAGATCAGCCGGCTTTGCCCCGGCCGCAGTGCGGCCCTGATTGCCGCCAGGTCGCCCATGCCGATGAAGTCCACCACTAGGCCCCATGCACGGCAAAATCCGCCAGCCATTTACGCAAGCCCCAATACATCACCGTCGGCGCCAGCACGTGATCACCGGGCCGCAAGTTTAGAAACACCGCCCCGGCCGCCGCCATGCCGGAAGCAAACAGCATGGCCCCCGCCCCGCCTTCCAACTCGCACAACAGCGCCTCGGCCTAATCGTAGGTCGGGTTGGTATTCCGGGCATAGCTGTAACCGGTTCGGTATTGGTTGTCGGGATCCCGCAAAAAGGTCGAGGCGGGATGAATGGGGGGGCGTTACGGCGCCCGTCGTCCGATCGATCCAACCCAGGGCGCGGGCCGCCTGACTGCGCCGCGACCAATTCTCATCTGCGGCCATGGCGCGCATTCCTTCAAAAATGTCGTTCATACCGATGTGCGGGGAACTTTATAGCAAACATTTCGCGTCTATTTCAAAGCATCGTCGATGGCGGCCGCTAACCATCTTCTTCCATGGGGTCGCCGCCCAATTCCCGCATCAGCTGTCTGATGTCATCCGCGGCCGCCGCCAATTTGTCGGGTAGCTGACTGCGCGCCACGATAGAGGCGCCAAAGCGGCCGTCGCGATGGAAGGGATAGGATCCCAGGCTGACCTCGGGATATTTTTCCTGCAGCCCGGTCAAACTCTTGGCCAGGGTACCTTCGGCCAGATGGACCGCGATGGCGATGGAACGGACGGGATCGCCGCCCACCAACTCGTGCTTCAGGCTGTGAAACATGGCCTGGCAGACGACGGGGATGCCGGCCAGGACATAGACGTTTTCAACCCGGAAGCCCGGCGCCTTGCTGACCGGGTTCTCCACCAAGGCGGCGCCGATGGGTGTTCGCGCCATGCGCATGCGGGCCCGGTTGAGTTCGCCGCCGGTGTGCGCGTAATGGGCCTTGAGAATATCCATGGCGCCCGGATGATAATCCACGGCCAGACCGAATGCCGCGCCAATGCTGTCGGCGGTGATGTCGTCGTGGGTCGGGCCGATGCCGCCCGTCGTGAAGACGTAATCATAACTTCCCCTCAGGGCATTGACCGCGGCGGCGATCTCCCCCTCCACATCGGCCACCACGCGGCATTCGCGCAGTTGCACGCCCACATCGTTTAGGGCCTCGGCCAGAAAGCTCAGATTTTTATCCTTGGTACGGCCGGAGAGTATTTCATCGCCAATGATAATGACGGCGGCGGTAACGGTCTTTGGACCCTGAGGCATCATGGATGACCTTCCCGATTGGTATTGCGCCGCGACTATAGCATCCCCGATTGCGCTATGCCGACCGCGCCGTTAGGTTGCGTCATGATTTTTCCCGACCCCCTGATACACGGCACCCTGCTGCGCCGTTACAAACGCTTCCTGGCCGACATCAAACTGGACGATGGCCGCGAGGTCACGGCCCATTGCGCCAATCCCGGCGCCATGCTGGGCCTTACCCAAGCGGGCGCCGAGGTCTGGCTCTCGCCCTCCCGCAACCCAAAGCGCAAACTGCAATATTCCTGGGAATTGATGCACGCCGACGGCGGTCTGGTGGGCATCAACACCGCCCTGCCGAACGGACTGGTGGAAGAGGCCATCGCGGCGGGGCAAATCGCGCCGCTGGCCGGTTATGCCGGTATGCGGCGAGAGGTCAAATATGGCCAGAACAGCCGGGTCGATCTGTTGCTGCAGGATGATGGGCGGCCGGATTGTTATGTGGAGGTTAAAAATGTGCATCTGATGCGACAGGCCGGGCTGGCGGAATTTCCGGATTCGGTGACCAAACGCGGCGCCAAGCACCTGGTGGAGCTGGGCGACATGGTAGCGCAAGGAAACCGTGCGGTAATGTTTTATCTGGTACAAAGAATGGATTGTGTTCGCTTTGCCGTTGCGGGCGACATTGATCCGACGTATGCCAAGGAACTTGACCGGGCCATGGCGCGGGGGGTTGAAGCCATTTGTCACGACTGCAGTATCGAAAGCACGGGGATCGAGGTACGCGGGGCCATTGCCCTTGCGCTATAGTGCGCTATAGGAAATTGGGGACAAGGGAACCATGAACTACGTGGCCGCCAACGAGGCACCGGCTGAAAATACCGGCCTGATTAAAATTCATGCGCCCGAGGATTTCGAGTACATGGCGCGCGCGGGGCGCCTGGCGGCCGAATGCCTGGACATGATCGGCCCCTTCGTCAAACCAGGCGTGACCACGGACAGCCTGAACACAATTTGCCATGACTTCATTATCGATCATGGTGCCTATCCCTCGCCCTTGAATTATCGCGGTTTTCCCAAATCGGTCTGCATTTCCATCAACCACGTGGTCTGCCACGGCATTCCCGGCGACCGTGTCCTGAAAGACGGCGACGTCATGAACATTGATGTCACCGTGACCTTGGATGGCTGGTTCGGCGACAGCTCGCGGATGTTTTTCGCCGGCAAGCCAAAGTTGAAGGCCCGCCGCCTGTCCGACATCACATACGAGGCGCTGATGCGCGGCATCGCGACCGTCAAACCCGGTGCCACTTTGGGCGATATCGGCCACGCCATTCAAAATTATGCCGAGGGGGAGCGCTGTTCCGTGGTGCGGGATTTTTGCGGCCATGGCCTGGGCCGGGTCTTTCACGATGCCCCCAACGTCCTGCACTATGGCGCCGAAGGCAAGGGCCTGGAATTGCGCGAAGGCATGTTCTTCACCATCGAACCCATGATCAACCTAGGCACCTGGGAGGTGAAGATGATGAACGACGGCTGGACCGCCGTCACACGGGACAAATCGTTGTCCGCCCAGTTCGAACACTCCCTCGGCGTCACGGCGGACGGCGTACAAATATTTACCACCTCGCCCCAAGGCCTGCACAAACCGCCCTATGATTAATCCTTGCGGAGTTTGAGTTGGCGGATAAAGCGAAAAAACCTCATTACCACGGCCACCGACAGCGTCTGCGGGAACGGTTCCTGAAGGGCGGGTCCGATAGCCTGCCCGCGTACGAACTGCTGGAATTGATCCTGTACGGCGCCATCCGCCAGGGCGATGTCAAACCCCTGGCCAAGCGGCTGATCGACCAATTTGAAAGCCTGGCCGGCGTCCTCTCGGCGGACCCGGACGCCCTGACGGCGGCGGGGCTGGGCGAAACCACGGTTACTACCCTCAAAACCGTCCAGGCCGCCGCCCTGCACCTGTCGCGGCAACAATTGATGGAACAGCCTATCGTCAGTTCCTGGCAGGCTTTGCTGGATTATTGCCGCGCCGCCATGGGGCATGACAAGACGGAAGCCTTCCGCATCATGTTCCTGGACCGCAAGAACCGCCTGATCACCGATGAAGTGCAACAGCGTGGCACCGTTGACCACACCCCCGTTTATCCCCGTGAAGTGGTCAAACGGGCCCTTGAGCTGAGCGCCACGGCATTGATCCTGGTTCACAATCACGCCTCGGGCGATCCCACGCCCAGCCGCGCCGATATCGAGATGACGAAGCTAATCGCCGCCGCCGCCGAACCCTTGGGCATTGTCCTGCACGACCACCTGATCATCACCCGATCGGAGGAAGCCAGCTTTCGCGGCATGGGTCTGATTTAAACGAAACGTTCTATCTCACGTAGACCGAAGCTGGCGGCGGCGGTCTTCCGTGGCGGCCATGTCAACTTCCAGTCCATCGGCCGCCAGGATGACGCCGAACTGTTCCTTGGCGAAATCCGGGGAGATTTTTTCGTCACGGATATCCTCCGCCACCGCCATCGGGTCACGGCGCAGTGGATCGCCATAGCCGCCGCCACCCGCCTGTTCGTGGCGAATAACCTCGCCGGCGGACATGGTGCGCGTGACCTTGCTGGGCAGGGCGCGTGCCTCGCCGTCCGGATCCAGGATGTTCAAGCTTGGCGCCGCCGCGCCGCCGCCAAACAGTCCATAGGGTGGAATATGGGATCGATCAGCGCGCAGTTGCAGGACGGCGTCTTCGGCCAACAGACGGTATTGCCGCACCAACCCCAGACCGCCGCGATATTCACCGGGCCCACAGGAATTTTCCCGCAAGGCGTATTCTTCAACGCGGATGGGATAACGGGCCTCCAACGTCTCGACCGGCATGTTGGACATGTTTTGCGAGGGATTGGTAACCCCTTCGATCCCGTCCCTGCTGGCCCGACCGCCCCAGGCACCGTTGATCATATCGACCAATATGAACGGAGTCCGGCTGTCCTTTTCGTAGCCGCCCATGCAGACAACCGTGTTGCCCCCCTCGCCGGCCGCCATGACCCGGTCCGGCGCGATTTCCGCCAAGGTGCCCAAGACCGCGTCGACCACCCGATAACCGGTCAAGGCCCTGGCCGCTACCGCCGAGGGCATGGTCGGATTGAGGATCGATCCCAGCGGCGCCGTGACCGTAATACAGCGGTATATGCCCGCATTATTGGGTACCTCACGCCCCAAGACACAGCGGATGCCCAGATAGGTTGACGATTTCGTGTAAGACAAGGTGCAGTTGATGGCGCCCTTGACCTGTGCCGACGAACCCGTGAAATCGACCGTCAGATGATCATCGGAGACCTCGATGGCGCAAACAATGGGGATCGGACCCCGCTCGAAGCCGTCGTCGTCAATGTAGTCCGTAAACGAATATCGGCCATTGGGCCAGGCCCGGATGGCCTGGCGGGTCAGGCGCTCGCCATAGTCCAACAATTCATCGAAATAGTGGGCAAGGCGGATCGCGCCATGGCGGTCGATCAATTTGACCAGGGCCTGGCAGCCGATGTTGCAGGTCGCCAGTTGCGCCTGCAGGTCCCCGACGACCATATCGGGCAGGCGTACATTCTTGCGCAGTATGGCAAACAGGGTTCGATCAGGCTGGCCGGCGGCGTATAATTTCAGGGGCGGTATGCGCAATCCTTCCTGGAATATTTCCGTCGAGTCGGATGCATTGGAACCAGGTACCCGGCCACCCATGTCGGAATGATGCGCGATCACCACGGCGAATCCCTGCAGGGCAGCGTCATGAAATATCGGCTTGAACATGAATATATCAGGCAGATGCATGCCGCCCGCGTACGGGTCGTTCAGGATAATGATGTCGCCATCGTGCAGGTCATCGCCATATTCGGCCAGGATGACATCCATGGCATCGGGCACGGACCCCAGATGCAACGCCACCGTCTTGGCTTGGGCCAGAATGCGGCCCCGTGCGTCACATAGGGTTGCCGAATAATCCAGCACATCGCGTACAATTGGCGAGCGGGCGGTGCGCATGACGGTGTAAGCCATGTCATCGACAATGGTGTCCAAGCCATTCTTGATCACCGCGAATGTGATGGGATCGACGTTCCGGTCCGTCATGCCCCGCCCTCGGCCAAGGTGATCATAAGGTTTCCAATTCTGTCCGCCTCGATTTGTGCCCGGGGCGGGATGGCAATGGTGCAATCGGCGCTTTCCAGGATCATCGGCCCCTGTACCGCGCCAGGATGTACCGCGCCCAGAAAATCCGAACGGTTGATGACCGGCGTATCCAGCCAACCGATGTCGCGGGAAAAGAAGACCGGGCGCGCGCCGCCCGACGCCGGAGAATTTGTGTCGTTCATGGTTCGCAAAACCAAAAAATCCAGTTTACCGGGACGAAGACCGCGCGCGAGGAGCCGTAGATTTACCACCTCGACCGCATCCTCGGCGGTGTATTGATAAAGCGCGCGATAGGCGTCTAGAAAAGCGGCCCTCAGGCTCTCGACGCCGGTTTGCTCCAAATCATCGGGCAGAGCGACCGGTATTTCGGAATCCTGGCCTTCAAAACGCAACTCCAAGGTGAAGGCGAGTTGCATCTGATCGGTTGCGACATTTTCCTCGTGCAACGCAGCCACGGCCTGTTGGCGCAGGCGATCGGCGGCAGCACCAAGTTCGGCCATGATCAGATGGTCCAGCAGGCCGGGCATGGCGGCGAGGAAGTGGCGTTCCACATCCCCCGTCAGCATTCCCAATGCGGTAAACACACCGGGCATCATGGGCAGCATGACGTGGCGGATTTCCAGAGTGCGGGCCAGATCACAGGCGTGCATGGGCCCACTGCCGCCAAACGCCGCCAAGGCATAGTCGCGCGGGTCAATGCCCCGTTCCACGCTGACGGCACGGATGGCCCGCGCCATGTTGGCGTTGGCTACTTCCCGCACGCCAAAGGCGGCCTCTTCAATGCTCAAATTCAATGGCTGGGCCAGGTGGGTCTCGATCGCGCGGCGGGCCAGGTCCACATCCAGCCGCAAATCACCCCCCGCCAGCGTGGCGGGCAGGTATCCCAGAACCGCATTCGCGTCACTGACCGTCGGCCGTTCGCCGCCCTGGCCATAGCAGGCCGGGCCCGGATCGGCGCCGGCCGAACGCGGCCCCACGTGCAGCAGCCCGCCGGCGTCGATCCAGGCGATGGAGCCGCCGCCGCTGCCCACTTCCGCCACATCGACGGTGGGGACGCGCATCATATAGCCGCCGGCCTTGATAAAGCGGGCCGGGGTGGAGATGCCGTCGCGGAATTCATACTCGTTGGCGCGGGAGATCGCCCCGTCCTGAACCAGCGCGGCGGATGCCGTCGTGCCTCCCATGTCGAAGACGACAAGATTATTCATGCCGGCCGCATGTCCCAGCCGCGCCGCGCCCACCACGCCAGCCGAACGGCCCGAAGAAATAAAGAACACCGGTTTTTCCTGGGCCGTGCGGGCGGCGGCCAGACCGCCGTTGGAATCGCTCACCAACAACGGTGCCGCGATCCCCATCTCGACCAGGCCATGGGCCAGACGCCGCAAGTAACTTTGCAGCACGGGCAGTACATAGGCGTTCACAACAGCGGTTGATGTGCGTTCGTACTCGCGTATTTCCGCCAACACCTTGACCGAAGCTGAAATGGCGATATCCGGAAACCATTGCCGCAGCAGATCATGGGTCCGCAGTTCATGATCGGGATTGCGGAAACTATTGATAAAACAGACCGCAATGGCTTCCACGCCATCCGCCGCCAAGGCGGCGGCAACGTCGTATAATTCTTCCTCGTCCAGCACGGTGATCACACTGCCGTCGGCGGCAATGCGCTCGCTGACTTCCCGGCGCAACCGTCTCGGTACCAGGGGGATGGGTTTTTCCCATTGCAAGTCAAACATGTCCGGTGTGCGCACCCGGCCGATTTCAAGGACGTCACGGAAGCCCTTGGTGGTGATCAGGCCGGTCTTCGCACCCTGTTTTTGCAACAAGGTGTTGGAACCCACCGTCGTACCATGGAGGACTTCCTCCAGGTCGGATGGCGTCAGGTCCGCAAGGCGCAATAAATCTCGAATGCCATCCAATACCGCCACTTCCGGGCGATCCGGGGTCGAGGCGCATTTGTGGTACCAAATGCCGCCCTCGCCATCGCTTAGCGCCAGATCGGTGAACGTGCCACCAATATCAACCCCGATCCGCGCACCTGCGCCCATCCCCAATGTCCCCTACAATCCCCAAATCGCGCCGCATGGGACAGAGTAGCAGGAATTGTCATGACTGTTCTGTATAGTGATTTGAAATAAGAAACAAACCGTCTCGGGAGGAGAGCAAGAGCATGGATAATTCGGCCGAAACAATCGCAACGGGACAATCAATCCCGCGTCCGGAAGACGACTATCTGCTGCGGGGCCGGGGCCGCTATACCGATGATGTAAGCCTGCCCGGCCAGGCGCATGCCTATATCCTGCGCTCGCCCCTGGGCCATGGCGTCATCCGCGCCATCGATGTCACCGCCGCCGCCCGGATGCCGGGCGTCCTGGCGGTCTATACCGGGGCCGATCTGGTGGCCGCCGGCTATGGCACCCTGCCCTGCAACGTCGCCTTGAAGAATCGCGACGGCAGCGCCTTGAAAGTTCCGGACTATCACGCCCTGGCGGTGGACCGGGTGCGCTATGTTGGCCAGCCTGTGGCCGCCGTGATCGCCGAAACCCTGGCCCAGGCCAAGGATGGGGCGGAAGCCGTCGAACTGGATCTGGATGAACTGGACGCCGTGGACACAGTAGAAGCCGCCGGCCGTGAAAGAGCGCCGCAAATCTGGCCCGAGATCCCCGGCAATCTGTGTCTGGATTTCGAGAATGGTGACAGAGAGGCCGTGAACGCGGCCTTTGCCGCCGCGGCCCATGTCAGCCGATTGAATATCTTCAATAACCGGGTCGTCATCGCGGCCATGGAACCGCGCGCCGCCGTGGCTGCTCATGATGGCCGCTATACGTTGTATGTCGGCTGTCAGGGCCCGTTCGCGACCAAAAACATGATGGCCAACCGGGTGCTGAACGTCGCGCCCGAGCAGGTCCGTGTGCTGACCGGCAACGTGGGTGGCTCATTCGGCATGAAATCACCTGTGTACCCCGAATATGTCTGCATTCTGCACGGTGCCAAGGAACTGGGCCGGCCCATAAAATGGTGTGATGAACGCAGCGACAGCTTCCTCTCCGATCAGCACGGCCGCGACAGCGTGGTTGAGGCGGCCCTGGCCCTGGACGCGGACGGCAACTTCCTCGCCGCCCGCGTGGACGGCCTGGCCAACATGGGCGCCGCCCTTAGCGCGGTGGGACCCCAGGTTCAGGTCAACAACATCTTCAAGAACATGCCCAGCGTCTACACGATCCCGCAAATTGCCATCACCACGAAATGCTATTTCACCAACACCACGCCCGTTGGCGCCTATCGCGGCGCCGGCCGGCCGGAAGTGAATTATTATATGGAGCGGCTGATCGACCTGGCCGCCCGGCAAATGGGCCGCGACGCCGTCGAACTGCGCCAACAAAACCTGATCCCCGCCGCCGCCATGCCCCACACATCTGCCTCCGGCCAGCTCTATGACAGTGGTGATTTTCCGGGACTTTTGAACAAATGCCTCGCCGCCGCGGATTGGGACGGCTTCGCCGCCCGGCAGGCCGCCTCCAAGGCAAGGGGGCTGCTGCGCGGGCGCGGCCTGTCCTGCTATCTGGAGGCCACCGCGCCGGCCGGCAAGGAAATGGGCGGCATAGGGTTTGAAGAGGACGGCACAATTATCCTGACGACGGGCACCTTGGATTACGGCCAGGGTCACGCCGCTCCATTTGCACAGGTTCTGGCCGATCAATTGGGTCTGCCATTTGATAAAATTCGTTTGGTGCAGGGCGACAGCGATCAGTTGATCGTTGGCGGCGGCACGGGCGGTTCGCGCTCCATGATCGCGACCGGCGCGGCGGTGGTGGCGGTTAGCGCCGAGGTGAAGGAGAAAGCCCGGCATCTGGCCGCCGACAAGCTGGAAGCGGCGGTGGAAGACATCGAATTTGCCGCCGGCACCCTGCGGGTCGCGGGCACCGACCGCCAAATCAGTCTGCTGGAACTGGCGCAAACCCCCGAAGGCCGGGCGGGCGGGCTGAATGCCGCCCTGGCCATCGATACCCCGCCCTCGACCTACCCCAACGGGGCCCATGTCTGCGAAGTGGAAATCGACCCCGAGACCGGCGTCACCACTATTCAACGTTATCTGGCCGTCGACGATTTCGGCGTCATGGTCAACCCGAATATCGTCGCCGGCCAGGTCCATGGCGGCGTTGCCCAGGGTATTGGCCAGGCACTGATGGAGCACGCGGTCTATGACGGCCAGGGACAATTGCTGTCGGGATCGTTCATGGATTACGCCATGCCCCGGGCCGATCAAATCCCCTTCATCGACTTCGACGAACATCCCAGCCCGGCCACATCCAATCCCCTTGGCGTCAAGGGTTGCGGCGAGGCGGGCTGTTCGGGCTCTCTGCCGGCGGTGATGAACGCCATCGTCGATGCCCTTGCGCCCCTTGGCATTAGCCACATCGACATGCCGGCAACGCCGGAGAAAGTCTGGCGGGCCATCAATACGAACGCCTAGTAGTACGAACGCCTAGCCGGCAATTTATTCTTGGCCGCGCTGGCCAAAAAGCATGGTGACATTAAT